>PADF01000032.1 GCA_002702945.1 Methanobacteriota archaeon | reverse complement strand
AACCGCCAACCAGTATTAATTTTGAATAATACAGACATGATAAAGCAACAATTACAACAAATGCAGTTCCAAAAATATCAGAATATGAATCAGTTGTAAATTTTTGAGCGGCTATTATTAGTAATATAGGCCATGCTATGCTAGAAGTTGCACCGATTCTTGTTCTAGCTTTAGAATCTGGTAAACCTATATCTTGAACCATTAGACCCCATATCAGAATTAGTAATGGCAATCCTAGTGAGGATAATAAGCCAGAATCACCTCTTAAAGCCGAAGAAAGACTTGGCCAAACCAACCAAATTGCACTAACAAGAATAATTATAGCTGAAAAACCAGTTAATGATTCAATTCTCTTTTGTCTTTGTTCGATGGCGGCTTTGATGGCTCCTTCAACATCTGCCCACTCATCCATGTTGGCCGACTTTCGACCTAATCAATAACTATGCCCCTAAATGCATTGATTATTGACCAATAGGACTTTTTTCTCAACGGTAATGTTCATGGGTGTCTTGCTACCGTTCAAGTTAGAGGGGAGCAAATGAGCGGACTCATAACCATGGATGATTTGACTAACGAAGAGATTCTAAAAATTCTAGATGATGCTGAAAGGTTGTTACCTGTTGCAAAAGGAGATATTTATCTTCCATTGTTACAAGGAAGGATATTGGGGAACTTATTTTTTGAACCGAGTACCAGAACAAGAATGTCCTTCGAGACTGCTATGAAACGTTTAGGTGGCGATGTTGTTAACCTTGGAGATGTAAAGACTTCTTCAGTTGTAAAGGGTGAAACTCTGTATGATACTATTCAAATGGTTGACGGTTATACAGATATTATTGCCATGAGGCATCCTCGTCAAGGAGCAGCCCAATATGCCCAAGATTCCGCGTCCGTACCAATACTAAACGGAGGGGATGGCGCTGGGCATCATCCAACTCAAACAATGTTAGATTTATTCACAATAAGACAATCACATGGTACTTTGGAAGGATTAAAGGTAGTTTTAGCTGGAGATTTGCGTTATGGAAGAACAGTTCACTCATTATCTCATGCTCTAACTAGATTTGGATGTGAATTGATTTTTGCAAGTCCTGAAATATTGAGGATGCCTTCAGAAATAATATCAGATTTAACTGAACATGGAGCAAAAATTACCGAAACAGAAGATCTTTATTCAATGATAGAAGATGCAGATGTCGTTTACATGACTCGAATTCAAAAAGAGAGATTTTCCGATGAAGATGAGTATGCTCGTTGTGCTGGAGCCTACAAACTACATGCAGACCATCTTGCAGATGTTAAGGCGAACATGATTATAATGCATCCATTGCCGAGAGTTGATGAGATTGACCCATCAGTTGATTCTACTCGTCATGCTAGATACTTTGAACAAGCCTTCAATGGAGTTGTTGCTAGAATGTCACTTCTCTGTAGTTTACTCGGTGTTGAAGTTCCAAGTAATATAGAAAAAGCTGGAGGTGAACTTTGATGTCTAACGAACACAGTATGAGGAGAGTAACTGCGATTAGAAATGGTACAGTTATCGATCACATTCCATGTGGCCAATCATTAACAGTTCTAGAAATGCTTGGAATTAGCGGATTAACTTCTGTTCCGGTATCTCTTGTGATGAATGTCCCTTCCAAGAAAATGGGCTCGAAAGATATCATAAAAGTCGAAGATAGAGAACTTACTCAGAGTGAGTTGGATAGATTGGCCTTGGTTGCTCCTGACGCACACGTTGCAATAATTAGAGCGTATTCGGTAGCTGAAAAATTGACAATTAATCTGGGCGAAGAAGTTGTTAATGTAGTACGATGTACNATGTCTAACTGNATNACCTCAAATCCAAGGGANCCTTTACCACATCGACTAAAAGTNGTTTCTAGAGANCCTCTAGAACTTAGATGTCATTATTGTGGGAGATCGCAAAACCTAGATGAGTTAGTAGAGAATGTCCTTTGAGGGAAAAAATATTACATCCAAATCAAGGTTTCGAGATTTTTTTCGGCGGAAACTTTAGATTATGAACTTCTAATGAAAGGTCATGGATGAGACATTAAAACTCAATATGCATAGCAACCGAACTACTGCTGCAAGTATAGCAATAGTCTGTTTTGTAGTCTATCTTGCCCTAGTTAGCCTTCAATCTATTTTAATGCCNTTNGCGATTGCAATTTTACTATATTTCTTAATCAAGCCATTAGAGCGAATAGTTTTTCAAAAAGTTAAGAGAAGATCCTTATCCTACGGTTCAGTAGTACTTTCAGCAATATTGGTAATATACCTTATTTCAGTGTTTCTTTATGGTAATCTATCTGATTTCATTACCGAAATTCCCGAAATAAATGTTGCTTTAGAAAAGAAAATAGAGAGGTATTCTGAAAAGAATTTGTATGGTCTTGAGGATGTGATATTTGATTCAGACTTTTTTTCAAGTATTGCTTCTCCTGATAATATCGAAACATTCGTGATATCNATACTAGGCTCTTTAGGTGGCTTTATGACTACAATGAGTACTGTTCTGGTGTTCCTACTATTCATAATTCTAGAAGAAGAAACTCTAGCATCTAGGTTTAATGCAGCATTCCCNAATTCTTANGGTAAAGCAAAGACCATAGTTTCTGGCGCATTTGAATCGATATCCGCNTATGTAGTCTCGAAAGTAACCTGTAGTGCTGGACAGGCTGCCGTNATGACCATTATTCTCTCACCGTTAGTATTTGATATNCCTGGATGGTTTTTATTTGGAATNCTATGCTTTTTATTAGATTTTATTCCAATTATTGGTGCCCTTTTTGCTACAATTCCTCCTGTAATAATCGGTTTTATTTTGTTAGAACCTAGTTCTGCGGTGATAATGGTCCTTCTACTGATTGCAAATCAACAAGTATTCGGGACTTTCATCGAGCCCAATCTATCAGGTGCGAAATTAGGAATTTCTCCAATTATTCTCCTACTAACTGTGATGTTATCCGCTCAGGTTTGGGGGATTGCAGGAGCGATAATAGGCGCTCCAATGATTATCATCGTAAGATTAATTTTAGAAGAAAATGAAGGAACCCAGCCACTTGCTAAATTACTAGCGATTTCAGTTGAGGAAGAATAATCAATTCAATTATCCATCGCATTTCTAACTTGAGAACGCATTTCACAAGCCTTACATTGCTCATTTGAAGTCATTGAACCGCATACTGGACAAGAAATTGGAGGCTTTGGTCTATTTTCATGACCGCCTAGTTCTAGAACTTGATTTCTTAATTCCTTGATATTATCGGCCATTCTCAATAAACCATGCCTAGTTCCTGGGACGTCGGCTTCCATTTGAGCCACCATTTCNCGATGNCTCCATCTTAGCGCACCTCTAGCATGCGGNCATTCTTCATGGTGCATTGGCANGTTCTTGTGAACTGCATAAAGATGAACTTCTTGTTCTGGTATCCATCTAAGNGGGACAATACGNGGNGGTAATCCATCGATNGGGGTTGAGGTATGAGGNGCTAGGCGCAGAGTTCTCTCCATGTCTCCATTGGACATATTCATCAGAACTGTTTGTGCCATGTCATCTAAGTTGTGTCCTAGTGCCATGATATCGGCATTTACTTTCTTNGCGAGATAATTTATTCCTTGTCGCCTAAAAACTCCACAATANGAGCATGGCATTCTAGAAGCATTACTATTTTCTTCNACCATCTTGGGTATNAGCNCNGCNACCTTGTCCATTTCTTCAAAGTNTAATTCAGGGTAAGAAACAGTTACAAATTCAACACCTANTCTCTCACATAGTTCTTCAGCACANACAATTGATGGAGGNCTGTANCCTTCAATACCTTCATCCACAGTACCTGCAATTATTGTTACATCCGGCCTTACTCCCAAAATATCGACTAGGGATTCTAGTAAAACTGCAGAATCTTTNCCCCCAGAAATTGCTACAAATATGGTTGTATGCTTCTCCTTTTACCAGTTTTAGTTGTTTACGTAGCTCTCTAGCGATCTTNTTGCGAATCGATTTNACNAGGTGNTGGCCACACAANACTCTTCCCGAGTATGCTTGTTCCAGAAGCGCAGGTTTNTCGCAACTATCACAACTCGGAATNTCAATTTCCATGGTNCCCAACAATTNGATGCGAGGGNTTCCTCGGTTTGAGGTCACCGCTTAATTTTCTAATTGAAAATTTAAATTTTATATTGAAAAATTCAGTAATAAAATGATTCTTATCTTTGCCGAATCAATTATTGCACTTCCTAGCAGGCGCGGAAAATATCATCATTATGNCTTACCGCGCATCGATTTGAAAGTTTTCCAGTTGGAGATTTGATTTAACTGCTTAAATCCCCCTTTAGGGGGATATTAACACAAAACTTCTTGAAGCCTACAACGGTGAGGAATGGTTTGAGCGGCTATGTTGCAACGAGTTTTAGCAGGTTTAACTTCTATNGAAGGGGTTGAACAAGCTATGCTAGTTGATGATAACGGTCATTTGATGGCATGTGTTGGTAATGAAGGCGAAATACCTCCTCTTGATACTGCCAATCAAATGGTATCTATAGCCTTGGAAACATGTACTGCGTTAGGGTTAGGGCAGTTATACGAGATTTGGTGCGAGGGAAAGAATCGCATGATGATCGATATCGCTGGCTCTGATAGAATAGTAGTATTGAGTGGAAAAGGTGGAAGATTAGCACGTTGGCGTCATGCGCTTGACCGCGACCGTCGTATCATAGCGACAACACCTCAGATGTGAGTATTATGTTTGATCTACCCAAAGGAATAACTGTCGATGAAGAAATAGATGTTGCTGATGGCGCCATACAACCATTTGCCCATGGTGCGATTAGTACATGGATTGGAAAAAGAAAGACTCCTGCTGGACATAGGTTAGTACGAGCAGGAAGAATTGTTGGCTGGGTAGCTGAAAGTAAGAAGGCATCAATACTCCTAGGTGGTTTTGAAGCAAAAGAAAGATTGAATGAAATAGAATCTGAAGGGATGTGTCGTTATGAGGCTACAAGCTATTCAATGGCAGGACTTGGCAGCATAGCCGAAACTATTCCGGAGGCATTTGAACACCCTGCTGATAGGCAAGGTTTGCTACCTAGAGGAGATTCTGTAGAGAGATTATTATCTCGAGATTTATCATCTGTTTTGTCTAAACTTGTTGAAAACGTAACAGTTCGTGGAGCTATTGCAGTCGATGCAGGTATGCTCATCGATTCCGCTGGCGAGTTGCCAACAGATGCTGATACACTTGCGAGAGAAGTTGGAACCACCTTGGAAGGAAGGGAGCAATTGGCTACAGGACTTGGATTATCAAATAGTGGACATTGGACACTCCATACTGGAGATGGAGCACTATTNCTTGCACAAACTGGAGAAATANCAATTGCGGTTTGGACCGAGGCTAATGCCGACCATTCGGTAATTGTNAATTCAGCAGCAGCAGCTCTGGACGGAGAAATTCCTCCAACTGGAGGAATNGGCCAAGCACTTCCTGATGGTTTTGTCTTACGCGAAGGTAAAGGTGGTAGCGATGCGATACTTTCAATGATGGGAGAAGCGATTAAGGAAGAAGTAACAGGACATATTCAGTCGGGTAAATCATCTAAAGCAGTTTCTTTGGTACTATCTAAGGGAATTCCAGTAGCAATTTATGCTCCATCATGTGAGTCATTTGAAGAAGCGGTTTTGGGCTTGACTGAAGCAAAGCGTGTAATTCGATTACACCGNCTGCCTGCAGGAACAATAGTCACAAAAGAGTCAGGAACTGTCCATGACTTTTCTTTGGCTTACTTTAGAGATCTTTTAGCAACGGTTAGAACTAGATCTGAAAGTAGAAGGGCTAATTTGAAGAATAAGCTAGACAATTTGATTGGATTTGAGATAGGAATGGAAACATTCCGCCAACATAGAAATAAATCAAAGTTCAAGGATACGGTTGAAGTTGTAGGTGCCGGATTATCTAATATCGAAGTTACTCCTGCACCTGGTATCGATGCAGGATTGAGAAGAAGATTGGAATCTGCTGAATTAAGAATTGATGAACTGAATAAGGAAAAAGTCTTGTTAAATTCTAAGTTAAGCGAATCAGAGACTTCTAGGAAGGCTGCTGAGATACGTTCAAGAGAAGCTACAGAAACACGAAACATTCAGAGTGAAAAAGTCGAAGATATTAATTCTGAAATTAANTCAATGCAAATTGAGTTAGCCGAGGCACGGAATAGATGTGAAGATGCTGAACAACGTGCAGAAAGATTGGTTAAAAGAGTTAATGAGTTGGAACATCAGATTAGTGAAAGAGCTTCTGANTTAGCCAAAGCACTTGGAGAATCTGGCTCTAGTGAACAGTTAAGACAGTCGATTGAAGAATTAGCTCTAAAAGAAGCTGAATTGAATGCTGAATTGAATTCTTCAAGNGAGAATCTCAGCAAAGTAAGACAACAACTAGAAGATGATGAACGAAGATTGCGAGTATTACAAGAGCAAGTTTCAGCGACAAGAGAGAGATATGCTAGAGCGCAATCGGAAGCAATGCAAGAAGAAGAGAAAATCAAAACCAGTCGTTCCGAATTAGAAATTCTTGAATCCGAGTCAAAGGTTGCTCGCAGAAGAGCAGAAGATGAAAGAATTAGNCTAAATACAGACGAGGCAAGACATGCTCAAGTTCAAGCAGAACTTAGGGAACTAATGCAAGAGAGGCGCGTATTACTCAGAGAGTTAGGTGACTTGGGTGCCAAGAGAGGGCATTCTGAAGCTGAATTAGCAGCATTAGTCGATAAAGCTGAACAATTATCACAAGCACATGAAGAAGCGCTTGCGGATATTCATGAAGCAGAGAGAATTCGAGCAAGATTGGCAGAAGAGCCTTTGGCTCAAGCATTACTAGACGATGCCTCAACTTTTGATGGCCTTGCACCTGTACTGGAGAAACTTGAGAGATCTAGAAGCCTTGGTTATTCAGTAACTCTTCTAGATAGAGCAGTTGAGAGNTCTTTACAGGTTATTCAAACTACAGTAAATCATGTAGCAGCAACTCCAAGGCATCTACTATCAAGTGAAGTAATGGAATTATTGGAAAGACAAGTTCCTCAAACCGCTGGAGCGGTAAGAGGGCTATCTAGATGGTCTGTCCAGCAACGTCTTGAACACCAATTAGGAGAAACTGTAGGAAATTTAGTTATAGATTTAGAGCGTTTATTGGAAGATTATGATAGGTCAATTACTATGCTAAGAAGATTGAGAAATGTTCTAGAGCAACTTGTAAGATTAGGCGCTCCACCTCATGAAGTTGAAACATTAATGTCGAACTGTAATCGCCCTGAATCACTCCCACACATTGCTCAAGCGACTAGAAAACTAATTCAAATCGCTTTAGATGATATCTATTTAGAAGCAGATCAAAGGGATGCTGGAGAAGCAATTTCTCTAGAAGAAACCGCTAGAGTATTAGAGGAATTAATTACACAGTTAGATGCCTCAGGATTAGCTAGTGGAACACCTCAAGGCTTACTTTGGGATTTCCAGCGTGACGGTTTACTACCATATGAAAGAGAAACAATGGATCCAGCACAAAAGACNCCGATTGATGAGGAAATGGTGCAACACATGGAATCAAACCTATCAGGAGATGCAGTAATAATTGAATCTACTGAAAAACAACCCGTCTTAGATGAAGACGGCTGGGAAACACTCCAAGCACCAGTTGATGATTTGCCCGATGATGATTATTCAGCCTCTGAAATAGAGCCAACAGTTACAGTTAATGACGATGATGAAAGAGCAGAATTGGAAGCAGAATTAGCGAAAATCGACGCTTCTTGGCAACATCGTAGCGAACCTCTAGAAAGAGAGGTCGATTCAGCATTAAAAGATCTTGAATCTAAACTATCAGACTTAGATATGTAGGGATAGATATGTCTGAAGTCGAATCGACGACAATTATTGGTCGTGAGGAACAAATGGGTAAGAAATATCCAATGTTCATTGAAAGAATCCTATTAGTCTCAGGAATTATTTTTTACATTCTTTCATTTTCTAAAATAATTCAAGAATTTAATTCCGAATGGTTAGGAATACTTGTTGCATTGACCATATACCCATTTNTTATCTTATTCACCATTGAAATGATAGGAAGAATATTCCAAAGAATACACAATGATACAAACTAAATTTCAATGAATTCTTTTTCAGTAGTAACTACATTTTCTGAAGGTGTTCTTAGGGAATAAATCAACCCCCAGATTCTTTGCCATGGAATTAAGAATCTAAATAATGCCATTATTGAAAGGAACATTACTGCAGAAATTACCAATCCATAAGTCAAAGATAACTCGATAGATTCTGAAATTTGACCAGCCCATTGGCTACCTGTAGAATCACTTACCAAACCAAGTAGAACACTGTGGAACCCTAAAGCAACCATTGTAGCAACTCCTGTTAATCCTAAGAATCCAAATGTATGTTTTAGATGCGTATTTAGCATGTTATCCATTTGTTGGACATATTCAGGGTCTCTCTTGCATGACTCAGGAAGTCTGAAAGCATATTCTAAGTAACGAATAACTCCAAACGCAGATTCTTGGAAAACAAGGATTAGGACTGCGATTAGAATCAAATCAAATTGTTCATTAGTAACAAGTTTTAATCCGAAAAGACCGATAGTCGGTGCAGAAACTTGAGATTCTAATGTTGCCAAGGCTCCCCCATATTCACCTAGTTGAGATTTAATCAATGGGAAAGTGAGAATAGCATGAATCCCCAANAATAGTAATGTGAAACCAATAGCCCAAGCAATTGATCTTCTAGATAGTCCCCATATGCCTCTAGAACCCATAATCACTGGTAATAGGTAAACAAACATAATCAACACAGACATAATCATTAGAAGTGGCCATTCTAAAGTTTCCAATTCACCACTATCTGGAAGTCTCAAATCAAAGGTGAACAACATTCCAGTGACCCAAGAAAATAATAGTCTACCTACTAGCATTGTGATTAAAGTAATAATGAATGCTAGCTTAATTCGTTGTTGTGTTTTCGGAGTTTGGAATGCGATCAAAGCCATTACTCCACCTACTATTAACCCAATAGTTAGAGGAACAAAGAATCTAGATAATCCAGTTCTTCCTTCTCCAGTGAACCAATCATTCAACGGCAATTGATCTCCAATTAGTAACTCGATAGAGTCGAATAGCATTGTGTGGTCAATAGATCCAACTACATATGTCGATACCACTTCTAAATACATTCCAATCAATGCAACGGTTGCCACAATTTGTAAAGCAATAATTTGCCATTGTTTTCTTAGTGTCTTTAGATGTAATGTACGGGCCCTAGCATTACCAGAAATAGTTACATCACTTTGTAATCCAACTTCATCTGCCATCTTAATACCCCCTTACCTGCATTAGTGCTTGTGATAAATCCATGTCTGGCATCCAATCAATAACTTGAGCACCTGAACCAGCTAATGAAGTCAGCCGATTTTGTCTTTCTAGTTTTAGTACCTCATAAGACATTCTTGGAATTCGGCTAACCAATCTTTCAAAGTCAATACTTGAAGGAGAGAGCACAGTTACTTCGTGTCCTCTTCCTACTAAATCTCTGACAGCTGCAGGTATTGTTCCATCTCCTTCACATGAAGAAATTACGAAAACAGGGCTGCCTCTACTAAACCTACCACTCAAAGAATTGGTAACCGCTTGTAATGGCATTTCTCCCTTAGCGGTTACTCCTGACAATGCACTTAGAATCTTGAAGTATTGCTTATCACCGGTATCTGGTGGGAGATAAGATAACTTTTCATCATATATCGCCAACGCTACAGAATCTCTTCTCTTTAAGAAGAAAGCAGCGAGACTTGCTGCAGATACTGTTCCCATCTCTAATGGATTTTTCAAAACAGTACCTATTCTAGATATATCTCTACTGTCCAAAATCAGATATAAATCGGTTACAGCGTCACGACACTTTTCATTTACCATCAACTCTCCAGTTCTTGCAAATGCTTTCCAATTAATATTTTTGAATGGATCACCAGGTACGTATTCTCTTAGAGAGTAAAACTCTGAACCTTGTCCTGGAGTTCGTAGTGTGGTTGCTCCAGTATACATTTTGGGCGTACGAGAGCGTAGGAAAGCATCTTCAATCTCTTTAATTTGTGGGAAAATGACGATATCGCTATGGTGGTCGACATACATTTCATCTACTCCAAGATTGAATGTATTTCTTGACCTTAGTGAAACAGGTCCAATTGAGTAATGTCCTCTAAGAGGGCATCGTAATACATAACGAATCCTTGCACTCTCGCCAGGGTTCAAGTTAAGTCTCATATGATTAAGTCCACTTCTCAATTTCATTTCATGGGGAATATTATCGTACACTTCAAGCAATTGAGTCTTACGATTTGAGCGATTTGTAATGACTAATTCGATATAAAGGTCGTCACCTTTGTAAAGATTATCTGCAGACAAAGTTCGTTGAACTTCTACATCTCCATGGCCTGAAATCCAAGAATTAACAACAATGAATGCTATCAAGGCAAGTCCTAAAATCATCATTTGATTATTAGAAATCATCATCCCAATTAGAATTAGGGCGACTCCCCCAGTGAAGGTAAATGCAGCCTTACGTGTCCACATAATATCCCCTCACTTACGCCCCCAAGCCTTAATCCGTTTTACTACAGATACCGTTTGTTCCAAGGAATATTTCCCTGGCTCAATAGCAAATTTTGCTAATATAGGATCATTGATTAAACCGACCAATTCTTTTGCAGGCATCGCATGAAATTCTTCTCTTGTGAGTCCATTTTGATTTCTAACTTTAGAAAGGAATACTTGCCGAATTTTTTCTGTTTTAGAATAATAAGGATAACGATTAGCATCACCAAACCCGTAGTAAATTATTGAGAACACATGTCTCCATTGGTCAGGGTCTTTTTTCTTGATTAGTACAGCTTCAAAAGTTATGAAAAGAATAAGGAATAATACAAGCATGGCTAAACCTTCGCCAGTGAAATAAACTAGCATGAAATAAATTGTATTGTATGAATCAGCTAGAATCGCATTTTGTGGATGCCTAGATTCATCGAATATGACCATTGCATTTTCAGAGACTTGTCCATTTTCCTCATCTAAATTTGACATCAATGCTTCTGCAATAATATCCAATGCCCACTTTCGATTATCATTTTCTGGAATACACTTTTCGTTCTTAGTTACGCAGTCGTTTTCACCATATTCACCTTCTTCAAAACCAGTGTAGTCATAAATTGCATTAATTAAAAGAGAACCATCTGCGACAAAAATCACTCTGCCACCTTCGTCTGGATTACAGGTGACCTTAGCACATGCTTCAACACTGAGATTGAATTTACCGTATAGATCAGGATTTTCCTCATTTCGTTCATCTATCTCTCCGTCACCGTTTACATCAAGCATAGCCTCATTACTAGTAACTGCTCTAATTGAAATCTCAGATAGTGGGTTACTATTACTAGGTATTAGTTCAAGAGATGTGATATTATTCAGTAGAACCTTGTATGTTCCATTGTAAGAAATTTGTCCTTCTTTCCAATGGTGGGCGCATACTCCTGCATCTTCTTCAGGCATTATTTCACCATCAAGTAGGGCACATGGATGAGCGCTCAAAGGAAAATCAACATTAGCCCATCTTTCATGAGTAGAAAGTGTTCCAACATCGACATCACTACCTTCCATGCTACATGGAGTTGCTTGAACGCACATCCAAATATAGTCTCTATTCAGTCTAGGTTCATATGTTGTATCGTATAGCTGATAGCCACTGTATCTTACTCCAAATGCCTCAGCAATCGAACCTGCAAATCCATAATCCTCTAAAATTAGTGCAGTACCACCGTTTTCTACAAATTCAACTATAGCATCAATTTCAGATGGAGAATATCCATCTTCTGAAGCGATGGTTATGAATCCATCTTCATCAAATTGCGGAAGAGAAAGTGTGTCACGTTCAACTCCAGCGACAATATATGTCGTATTTCGGGGGTCTTCAATATCTGCAAGGAGTAGCGGGCTACTGACCAAAGAACGAGTTTCAACCCCCATTTCTTTGATATCTTCTCTAAATGCAGACATATCATTCCAATCATCATCATATGCCGAAAGTTGATTTGTATTCGAGAGGTTAACAAAATTACTTAGAATCATCAATAAAATGATGCCCAAAACTGACCAAAAGGCTGCCTGTAGGCCGAATCTACGGTAATTGAACTCTCTCCAATCTGCCATCAACTCACCTACTGGAACATAATTCCGACAAACCACGCGCAACACTTGGTTTAGAATGTTGTCTTTTGTTGAGAGCAAAATGCTCATACAAAATTTAGTTAAATCACTTATTCAAGTGAATTTTTTTAGAGAACCTGGATACATCGTTTACTGGTACTTTGACCTTACCATTTTCATGTTCCCAAGGAAGTAATGTTGGATTTAGATCTCCTTCAATAGTTACAATAATTGTAGTTATAGATCCAGATTGTACATCAAAGATAATGTCAGTCATTTTCCCAAGCGATTCATTATGTGAATCAACAACGTCTTTCCCAATCAGTTCACGAGCAAAAATCGCCATACTATTACCTCTAGTGATGATGAAGAATTAATTCACTCCTTGAATGCGTCGATAGTTTCTCACCAAATCACATTGTTTCCATACCATGTCCGAAATCACGGGAACGCTTAATGTTGGACATTCCTGAAGTCAATCTAGTTTCCATTTTCTGATAGTATTCTAGCATTTCAGGAGTAACTGTTGGTCTAACACGTCCAATTGCTTCTTCGAAATGTGATTTAGTTACTTTCTTTTTATTTGCACGCATACAAATTAATGCTGCTTCTCGACAAACTGCTTCGATATCAGCACCAGTAAATCCGTCTAATCCACCTAAGAGGTCCTTAATGGAGAATTTAGATAACGGCATGCCTTGACAATGAATATTGAAAATAGTTTCTCTAGCACCAATGTCTGGAGGAGGCACATGCAGGACTCTTTCAAATCGTCCACTTCTGAGTAGAGCAGGGTCGATCATCTCGGGCCTATTAGTGGCTGCAACAACAATGACCCCGTCTAATGATTCGACGCCGTCCATACTTGCAAGGAGTTGATTAACAACACGATTAGATACATCACTGCCTTCGGAAGCAGATGATGAACGCATGTTTGCAATCGATTCAAATTCATCTAGGAAAATAATAGATGGAGATGATTGTTTAGCTTTCTTGAAAATTTCTCTAACAGCACGCTCAGATTCACCAACCCATTTCGAAATCATCTCTGGTCCTTTGATACTGATAAAATTGGCTTGTGCTTCATTTGCAATGGCTTTAGCAAGCAGAGTCTTTCCAGTACCAGGTGCGCCGAAAAGAACAATACCTCGAGGGGGTTTGATTCCGAAATGATTGAATAATTCTGGTTTTGTCAAAGGCCATTCTACAGACTCTTTGAGTCTATCCTTGACATCTTCAAGTCCACCAACTTCTTCCCAAGTAACTTCAGGTACTTCGACATAAATCTCCCTTAGCGCAGATGGTTCGATATCTTTGATAGCATGTTTGAAGTCTGCCATACATACCTCCATCTTTTCCAAAACTTCTGGTGGTATAGTCTCCTCATCTAGATTAATTTCAGGCAGATATCTTCGTAATGCTTTCATTGCCGACTCTCTAACCAATGCTGCTAGGTCTGCACCTACAAATCCGTAGGTATTATCTAAAATCCAAGTTATCTCAAAGTCATCAGAGATAGGCATCTGTCTTGTATGAACATCCATGATTTCGCTTCTTCCGTCGCGGTCAGGGACTCCGATCTCTATTTCTCTGTCAAATCTACCAGGTCTTCTGAGGGCAGGGTCAAGCGCATCTCTACGATTCGTTGCGCCAATGACTACAACATTATCTCGGCCCTGCATACCATCCATCAATGTCAACATTTGAGCTACAACTCTTCTCTCAACTTCTCCACTAACATCTTCTCGCTTTGGACAAATCGAATCTATTTCATCGATGAAAATAATTGCAGGTGAATTTTCACTTGCTTCATCGAAAATTTCTCTTAATTGCTTTTCAGACTCGCCGTAGTATTTGCTGATAATTTCTGGGCCATTGATACTCTTGAAATGAGCATTAGTTTCAGTAGCAACTGCTTTCGCAATCATTGTTTTTCCAGTTCCTGGAGGGCCATGTAACAAAACTCCTTTGGGAGGGTCAATACCTAGTCTACGGAATAATTCTGGGTGTTTAAGTGGTAATTCAATCATCTCTCTGACCTTTTGCAATTGTTGGCCAATACCTCCAACATCTTCGTAAGTTATTCCCTCCGATTGACCGACATCGTCATCATCTATTGCTTCGTCTTTGATTATGATATCAGTTTCTTTGGTGACTTTTACAACTCCTTTAGGAGTAGTTTGAATCACAGCGAAAGGTAGGGCTTCAGCAAAAAGCGTCATTCCTGGAATAAAAATTCTATCTCCTTGTACTACTGGTCTGTTAGATAATCCTCTTCGAGCGAATCCTTCAATTCCAGGGCCGAATTTTACTTTTTGCTTGTTAGCCATAACTGGAGAAATAACTAGTTTAGTACATTCTTTTGCTTCAACCTTGGAAACTGTGACTTTATCTCTTAAACTTACACCAGCATTTTTCCTAATGATACCGTCTATTCTAATTATTGCCATTTTATTGTCTTCAGGCCGACTTCTCCAATAAATTGCTGCTGTGGACCTCTTTTCACCCTTAATCATCACAATGTTTCCTGGTTTCAAATCAAGTCCGCAATCCCCGGAAATTCTAGCTCGGCCATGGCCCACATCAGAGGGAATTGACTTTTCAACGGTTAGGGAAATTGACTCTTCATTATCAGACATGACATCACTCTCTTTTCAGCGTGGCCGAATATATCTAATTAATACAGTCGGACAATCTGCTTCATACACCGTTAATTTCGACCTATCTTAAACCCTACCAAAAAATTATGAAAAATTATTCAGCCTATTTCGACCATTATATTCAAGACATGGACTAGATTGGCCTCAACATGGTTCACGTATTAGAAGCCGGATTGAAATTTTTAGAGAACAATAACCCGAATGGAAAGCCTTGTGTAGAGGGATTCAATATTATCAACGGCCAGTTGACAAAAGCCAGTGATGGAAGTACTTTTGAATCTATTAATCCTGCAATTTTAACCGATAAACTTGGAGAATTTCCTCTTTCTACCAAGGATGATGTAAATTCTGCTTTAGACGCTGCTCATGCAGCATTCCCCGGTTGGGCGGCAACACCAGCACCGACAAGAGGGCAGATCATTGGAAATATGGGCCGTTTATTGATGGAACATAAAGACGCTATTGTTGCTTTGGAAACTAGAGAAATCGGTAAGACGCTAAAGGAATCTGCAGGTTCAGTTCAAGAGGCTATCGACACCTGTCTTTTCTTCCAATCCGAAGGGAGGAGACTTTACGGTCAAACTGTAAACTCTGAGTTGCCTGATAAAGAATTATTCACTTACAGAAGACCATTAGGAGTTTGTGGAATTATCAATGCTTGTAACTTCCCTGCTGCAGTTCCATTTTGGAAGATGATTCCTGCTTTGATGTGTGGAAATACATGTGTTTGGAAGAGTCCACAAGATGCACCATTACTCTCCTTTGCTCTTGCAAGAATTATGCATCAAGCCGGTTTACCAGACGGAGTAGTAAATCTAGTTCATGGTAAAGGAAGCGGTGCAGGACAACACTTAGTTGATGCAGTTGATGAAGGGCGAGTCAATAAGATTTCATTCACTGGCTCTACTGAAGTTGGTAAGATGATTGGGGAAGTTTGTGGCCGAAACCTAGTATCATGTTCTCTTGAACTAGGAGGGAAGAATCCATTGGTAGTAATGCCTTCTGCAGATATTAACAATGCAGTAGAAGGTGCATATTGGGGTGCCTTTGGTACTGCAGGACAAAGATGTACTTCCTTGGGTAATTTGATTCTTCACAAAGATATCTATGATGAGTTTATGGAGAAATTCATGGCAAAGGTAGAAGAAACTAAAATTGGAGATTCTCTTGTTCATGATGGAGTTCTTTACGGACCAATGCTATCTGAAAAGTACGCAAAAGATTTCTTGGTTGGAGTTGAGATGTGTAAATCGTCAGGTGCCAGACAAATTTGGGGCGAAGGAAGAATTACTCCAGATAGTAAGCCTACTAATTTCCTAAGTGATGCTGATCAAGGAGTTTACATGTGGCCACACGTCTTTGTTGACGTTACAGAAGAAATGGAATGTTTCCATGAAGAGGTCTTTGGTCCTGCAATAACAGTTTGTAAAGCGAATGATTTCGACCATGCACTACATCTTGCTAATGCGAGTCCCTATGGATTGTCAAGTGCCATTTATACCAATGATCGGTTAGAAGCATACCGGTATAAAACAGGAATAAAAGCTGGAATGACAGGGATCAACAATAGTACAACTGGCGCTGAAGCGCATCTTCCATTCGGTGGAGTAAAAGGTTCTGGGAATGGAACTAGAGAATCTGGAATTTGGGTAATTGAAGCCTATTCTTATTGGCATGCGGTTAACGATGAATTATCGGGTAAACTTCAACTTGCTCAGATGGATGTTGAAGAGATTGAGATGGTTGAAGCCGAAGTTAATTGGACTGAATTAGCTTGACTTTTCAACTTGGAAATTGAATGAATTAATACTAGAGTTCAAATAGCAAAAAATAGCGCTTAATATTGTCAGTGATTAAATTCTTGTCGGGTGAATATTTTGGTGTCTATTTTTCTTGCAAATGAAGAGAAAGAGATTTCTTATGTTGAAAAACTTGAAGCAGCATACTTAGAATGTGAAATAATTTCCAAGAATGCTTCCAGTTCCTTCTATCGTTCATTTAGGCATCTACCTCCGGTTAAAAGAAAAGCAGTCAATGCCCTATACGCATTTTGTCGAAGAGTTGACGATATTGTTGATGGAGATTGGTTGCCTAATATTGATTTAAACCATCTCAATAAACAAGCTGAAGAGAGGATTATCGAGTTATCCAATATCCATAACTGTAAGCCAGCAAATAAAGAGCCAGGTCATACAAATCGTGTTAAGGCATTACTTTGGTTTAGAATTAATCTTGATAAAATTGAAAACGGTGAGTTAGTTGAAGAACCTATTTTTCTAGCCTTGTCAGATTCTGTAAACCGGTTTGCCATTGAAATAGACCATCTAAGAGATTTAATTTCTGGTATGGAAGATGATTTGTATGAAACAAACTACGAACGCTTTGAAGATTTGAGGCAGTACTGTTACAGGGCTGCATCTACAGTTGGTCTTTGTCTAGTAGAAATTTATGGATATGATGATCCAAATGCTAGAAGACATGCTGTTGAGATGGGTAAGTACTTACAAATGGTAAATGTTCTAAGAGATATACAAGAAGACCTCGATAGAAATAGAGTTTATCTTCCACTAGAAGAATTGGCAAAATTCGGTATTTCTAGAGAAGATTTGTATGATGAAAAGTTGCCACAAAGTGAAGCATGGCAAGAATTTATGCGTCACTATCTTGCCCATGTAATGTCACATAGAAAGAATGCAATAGGTCTTCTTCCTCTATTAGATAAAGACTCCAGATACTCTCCTTCACTTATGTGTGCTGCTTATGACGCTATCTTAGAAGAGGCGATGAAAAGAAACGGTGACGTTTTGTCTAGAAGATTGAAAATGAGCTTCTATCGTAAATTGCAATTTGCTCTAGGAGTAATTAGGAAACCTAGATTGAATCTTTTACTAAGACAACCCTGAGTATTCTAAAGTGAAAATTAAGTTTTTCACAATGGAGTCTTAATCCCGATTGCTCTGACAATACACCATCCGGCTCTTGCCTCAAAAATAGCAAATGCTCCACCAAATGTGATTGATGCTACGGCATACCACCACAAACTGGAGGAAAGGACCCCGACAACAATTAGTAATCCTAAAACCATAGCGAAACCAATTGCCATTATTCCGGTCACTAAACGTGCTAACTTGCCTTTTGCTCCAATATTACATTCCATTTTTTCATCTCCATAATCCTAAACTATCTCTAAGAGCGGGCTCTAGATCTGAATGTTCGAAAACATAGCCTGACTCAGTTAATCTTTCAGGAATCACTTTGGTACTTTCCGTTGTTAGTGAAACCCCCATCTTACCAAACAAGAACCAAATGGCAAATGGAGGTGTTGGGATAAAAGCAGGTCTTCTTAGGACTTTGCCTAAGACTTTTGCAAACCGCTTCTGCCTAACTGGTTTGGGAGATGCTATATTGTAGACTCCTTCACACTCTTGTTTCATCATCAAATGATACATAGAATAAATTTGGTCGTCCATAGAAATCCAAGAATACCATTGTCTTCCTCTACCAATCGGACCACCGCCACCTAATTTTGCTGGTAAAAGCATTTTTCCTAGTGCACCGCCGGTGGCATCTAGAACAATTCCAGTTCTGAGATTGATTGTTCTAACACCTTCATCTTTTACCCCATTAGCAGCTTGCTCCCAATTTTCACAGATTCTGGGCAAGAAGCCTTCACCAGGTTGTGATTTTTCAGTAAGAACTTCGTCTCCCCTTTCTCCGTACCATCCCATTGCGCTTGCAACCATGAATAATTCAGGCTTTTTCTTCAAACTAGCAATTGTTTTTGCTAATAGATTTGTACTATTTACTCGGCTATCTTCAATTAATTTCATACGTTTTTTTGACCATCTCTTGTCACCGATTCCAGCGCCACCAAGGTGGATTATAACATCGAAACCTTCAATTTCTTTTGAATCGATTTCATCGTTATCAGGGATCCACTTAAGTTCTTTTTCTCCCTTTTTCACATCTCTTCGAACCAATCTCCAAACATCATGACCGCCAGTATCAAGGAATGCGACAAGTTGTCTTCCGATTAACCCAGATGAACCAGCAACTAGGATTTTTTTCCTTGGTAAATGAGCGAACTCCGAATGACGTTTTAGGTCTCTCTCTAAACGGATTTGTCTAGCAAAAAACATTCTTTCGATTCTTTTTCTAACCATTCTACCGGCAACTAATTTACCTAAAAAACCCATAGGAAGTTTGTAGTTAACCTTGTCAACTACGACAGAAGAACCATCTTCATTTTGTGAGAATTGATGCTTATGATGCCATGATTTGAAAGGACCTTTGAGCATATCATCTTCGAAGGAATGTGGTGGGTTGTATTTTGAATGCTTGGCGATCCATTTCATCTTAACAGGTCCCATCGGGAATCTAAAAATTCTTTCAGCGCCATCTTCTAATGTATCATCAGCTCTAACTTCCTCTGCAACTTCCCAAGGAGGCATTAATCTACGAAAAGAACCCTTTCTTTCATGCCATGCGAAGGTATCTTCGACATTGGATTCGACATGGGTTTTATGCTCATAATTTATACTCATGTCATCTGCTCCTGAATTGTTGAAGGTATGGTTTTAGTTTGAGTTTTTTCTTTGTATTCTCAGAAGACATGTATCTAATTTTACCAAAAATTGCTCTTTCAGGACCCCATGCACGATCATGTCGACCTAGTACCCAAAAGATTCCTGTGTATGAATTTGGATCTCTTCCATCAAGTGCATATTTATCGTTCAGTTCAATCATCCATTCAACTGCTTGCTCTGGTGTTTGTGCCCATTCAAGTATTCTTTTACCCCATAACATTCTAAGATAGTTGTGAATAATTCCGGTTTGAAGTAATTCCTGTTGTGCTGCATTCCAAACTTCATCATGAGTTTCAGCATTCTTTATCTGCTCGAATGTGTAAAACATTCTTTCGTCATCACTGTGTTCGGAAAGAGATATCTTAGCCCATTCAGGAATTGACTCATACTTGTTATGATTGGGGTTATGGTAGGCATTATTGAATCCTAGTTCTCTCCAAGTGATTATTTGATCTAAAAATGATTCAATTCCGGCTGATAGTCCCCACCAACCTTCTCTAGCACCTTTTCGCGATGTGGTAATATTTTCAGGAGTCCATTTTTCAGAATCTAGGATTTTTTCAACAATTTCGATAGAAGAGATATGTCCAAAATGTAGCCAAGGAGATAGTCCACTGACTGAAGGTTTTTCGATATTATTTCTATCTATGTTGTAACGGAATAATCTATTTTTTAGGAATATTGCGAGTTTCTTAGCAGCAGTATTTCGGCCACCTCTGGCTTGTCTAACCGGTTGGACCTCATGATCAATATCAATTGTTGAAAGGGCTTTTTTTCCAGTGGAACCTCCTTCTGAACATCTCCATAGCCATTCATAGGGCGGTATTTTAACCGAGCATTCTTCGATAATTGATTGATATAATTCATCATCAATCGAATAGTCATAATCGGAATTTATAGGTATTTTTTGCGGCCAAGTCTCTTGACATCTCGAAAAATTAGCATGAATGAATCTTCTAAAGCTGTGTGCTGTTGTAAAGGCACTACTTGTCCACGACATTGGAAAAACACCATTTGAATCAACAGCAATGACTTTTCTGTCTAAAGACCTACCTGCAGCCTTTGTTGCAGAAAGAGGGTAATATGTTGGGAAATCATCAGTAACAACCAAGCAAGCCCTTTTGGCTAGGGTTTTTAGTAATCCCATTGGGCCACTTAGAGGGGTTTCAACCCATGGTATAAATCGGATATTGTGTTCTTTGAAAGTACTGATATTTTCAACCATTCCTTGAATAACAAATGAGGTTATTCTATCATTGGCAAATTTATGACTGGTAGAAATTTCTTCGATTACAAGCAACGGCTTACCGTATTTTTCAGCTAATTTGGCAGCATACTCTAGCGAAGCATTGTAGTTGAATCTACGTGTTGCAATCATCCAGTATAGTACATACTCCCCGTCAGNGAATACATCTTGGTCGTTGACGACTCTAATTCTATCATCTAAGTTAGTTTTCAACGAGATCACCTCTTCTAAACAAGTGTAGTAAGTATGGATGTCCTTGAGACTTTGAGTAGTCAATTATCGAAGAAGGAATATCCGTTCCAGAGTTCAATGCGATTGATTTCATTGTATGACTTATCCATTCAAGGCTTGATAATTCTGACTTATCGACGTACTTCACTTGAGAAATTTCTGAGCAAGGCTTAGCAATTTGNTCAGGATTAACTTCGATATCATAAACAATAAAAATCGCTGGATGACCATTAAGGATTTTTTCTCGCATCGAATTTAAACCTACAACCTTGCCATCGAGCCCACATTCCTCTTTTAATTCACGGAGTGCAGCATCTCTAGGTAATTCGCCTGGGTCAACAAATCCTTTCGGCAACCCCCATTTGCCCTTGAACTTTCCTTGAGCCTCTTGTACAAGTAAAACCTTGTTTTNTAAAGACACTAACGCAGCGACACCTAAATCGCACGAGAGTCTCTTCATATCGCGATATCAACCTAGTTCACCTATAAAGCGGTGTTTAATATCATACACGGAAATAAACATTTGATTATAACCAAATNCATTTTTCTGTGAGCATGGACAGCAGAACCATTGACCCAATGAAAATTGAAGCAGACGCCCGCCTACCAACAGAATTTGGAAACTTTAGAGTTAGAGTGATGGTAGATGATAGAGGACTAGAACACGCCATCTTCTCAGTTGGCCTTGAAGACGAAGACAATCACGATAAGATTCCGCTAGTAAGGATTCACTCTGAGTGCTTAACTGGAGACGCCTTTACATCGTTAAAGTGTGATTGCGGACCTCAATTAAAACTGGCAATGCAAAAGATCCAAGAAGATGGTTGTGGGGCAATATTGTACATGAGGCAGGAAGGTCGTGGAATTGGCCTNAAGGAGAAAATTAAAGCTTATGCACTNCAAGACCAAGGATTTGATACCTTGGATGCAAATACTGCATTAAATCACCCTGCAGATGCAAGAGAATATTCCTTTTGTGCGAAAATGCTGGAAAGAATTGGAGTTAGCCGAGTCAGTCTCTTGACTAACAACCCATTAAAGATTCAAGGATTACTGGATAATGGTATCGCAGTAGTTAATAGAATCGAGCACATCGAAGGTAGAGGCGTGTTCAATCAAAATTATCTAGCCACAAAAGCCAAGCGAATGGGCCACATTCTTCCATTTGTATTCAATGAATAGTATTACTAACTGGAAGATAGAGGCTTAGTTATGTCAAATCAGTTAGTTGGTCAAATAGCACCTGACTTTTCACTCAAATCCAGCACTGATGAGGTAGTCAAACTGTCTGATTACGATGATAAGTGGAAGGTTCTATTTTTCTACGCTAGAGACGGCTCACCTACCTGTAAAAGAGGCTGTTTAAACTTCAAAGAACAATATGAACTATTTCAATCACTTACTCCTCCTGTTGAAATTATTGGTATAAGCGAAGATTCTGTAGAAGACCATCGTAGATTCAAAGAAGAACTTGGTTTGCCTTTTCCGTTGCTCAGTGACCCTGAAAGAGAAGTTTCTGAAGCATATGGTGTTCCACTTTTCCTCGGCAGATTCCCTGGCAAATCCTCATTTCTAATTGGGCCAGATAGAAAAATTCACTATTGTTATGATTGGTTATTCAGGCCGAGGCGACACGTTGCTAAGATCTTAGATACTCTGAGCAAGTTGTCTTCTGGAGGGAAGTAAGATGGACTGGACTGAACTTTTCGAAGAGGCGGGATTAAGTGATAGAGAAGCTAAATCTCTAGTCATTCTATCTTCGTCTAAAGAACTCAAGGCAAGTGACCTTGCTAAAAAGTTAGGAACCAANCGTTTGGATGCTTATAACTCACTTTCTCGACTAACTCAAATCGGCTTGGTGAANGTTACTGCAGACAGGCCAATGAAATTTTCATGCTCNTCATTACCGGTGCTATTCAAGCGCNTAATCAAAGATCAGAAGTCTAGAATTGATAGAACAACTAAAGCATTTGAGGGCATTATGTCTGGAGCCAAAGATGACGCACTAGAAAAGTCATCGCCAAGTGGAGAAAGTGATGCAAAATTTGCTGTCTTGAAAGGCAGAGAATATATCCAAAAGAGGATTGGTGAACTATCCAACGANGCCGAAGAACAATTGATNCTATTTTTAGGTAAATTTGGGATTTTGCATNTATGTCGTTCACCAGCNATTGAAGAAGTCAACTCTGCTGCTGAAAGAGGGGTGGTAGTCAAAGTATTATCTCAGTTAGATCGAAGGACATTGAGNTTTTTTGATCAACTCCATGATTCAGTAGAAGTAAGACATTCCGACGAGATNAATTCACTCGGAGTACTNCAAGATTTTAGTAATGTAGTNCAATTTTTATTTGTTGAATCTAACCCGGTTGGAAGAGGNAGAGAAGATGCTGCTCTTGTAGTATCATCTGAAGTATTTTCTAACTCGCACTATGAATTTATGATGGCTATTTGGAATAGGGCAGTCGATCTGGAGAGTGCAAAAAAGAGATTTACAGAAGAGAGANTTGTAGACCCCTTAAGACTTACAGTAGGAGAGGGGTCTTTCTTGGAACAATTCCGTGAAGCATTAGACTTTAGTGGTGAATTGCCTGATGAAGATACACCGTTTAACCCAGAATCTTTCCTTGAATCAAGTAAAGGAATAAATCAAGCAAGAGCTGCCTTAGAAGATGGCAGTGTTTTCAGTTTACATCAATTAGGAATCGATATCAAGACTATGCTTAGACAAGTCGGACAAAGAATTGGCGAAGAACTCGCCTTTAGCCTCAGAAATATCGAAGGTCATGTTGAGTTTTTGAGCGAACTAATGGATTGGTGGGAATATGCTGGACTTGGAGAATTAGAATATGATACATCTCCATTTTTCCATATCAAGGTTAATCTAACCCACCCGCCTACCGAAAAAGGAGATGTTTTACCATTGTGGGAATTAGATGATGGAATTATNGAAGGAGCGCTACTATCACGGTATCCAGAAGGTAGTAATGTNCTTGTCCGTAAAGAGGAAAATGAAGATTCAGAAGAGTTGTGGAGATATACATTAATCTTTGTTGATGATATAGAAGAAGATGATGATTAAAAAAAACATCAATTGATAAACCAAAACCTTGACTTCTAATTATGCGCCTTTTTACGTTTCTCCGTTTTATGCGGCAGATAACAAGGAAGAAGCCCGCTGACTTAGACTGGATTCAAAACCAAGGTCTGATAGCAGTTAAGTTAGCTCAAATTTTTGCATTGAGGCCNGACCTTTTAGGCGAAGAGAAATGTCAACAATTGCAACAATTGTATCAGCATGCAGCATCCATCCCCGCAGAGTCATTGACTGAAACATTAAACTCCAAAGCGATAGATAATTTTGCTGACCACTTTGAGTATATCGAACAAGAACCTTTGGCTGCAGCATCAGTTGGACAAGTGCATCGTGGTACCCTAAAGTCTGGNGAAGAAGTAATAATCAAATTTGTCAAGCAAGCCAATTCAAAGGTNTTTTCCAAAGAAGTTAAACGAATGAGAAGTTGGTTGAAAATAATAATTTTATTTTCTCCTAGATTAAGAAAAGTCGGGAATCCAATTGCACTGATTAACCATGTTGCCGATTANACTCTTAGGGAATTGGATTTAAGAAATGAAATTAAAGGGGCAGGAGAATTAATGGAAATCCAACAAGATATTTCAAAAGATTTCCCAACCCCANTGCTCAGATTTCCAAAGTATTATCCCGAACTTTCCAATGAGAACGTATTGGTTTCTGAGTTTATTGATGGCGATTCTTTGGAGGAAGGAATCGATAATAAATCACTGTCTTGGGAAACATTACTTGACTTGTTCAGAATACATGGGGCTTATCTGTTTGGNGTAGGAACTTTTCATGGNGATNTACATCCNGGGAATTGCATTATTGANAAACAAGGTAAATTCGTTTTTATCGANAATGCTGCAGTCTGTCATGCGCCAAAAAACGTNAGTANNTCNCTGTTCGTATTTTTTGAAAAACTTTCACAACAGAAATTGGATGAAGCATTCATTGCTCTATTAGACATGACCGANCAACATCCTTCNGAAAAAAGGATGAAGAAGTATATGTCNAAAATGCATGANATTTACCAAGACTTTGGCAAAAAATCAGTTGGCGAACAGAGTTTGACNAAAATTATGATGCAAACTGTTAGAGCTGCTGTTGAACTTGCGGGTGCAGAATTTGGTGAAGAGGCATTTCCGATTATTCGTGCACTGATGTACCTTGATGGATTAGTTCTTAGAACTCATCCTGATGCCTATTTGATTAAATCNATGGGNCCTTATTTAGAAGAATTTAGAGAGAAATTAGGTCTAAATTGAGTTGATTAAATGANTCCCAAAATTGCAATCATTGGTGCAGGGATTGCAGGACTATATTGTACCAAGTCACTGTTGAATGATGGCTATGANGTAGAATTATTTGAGAAATCAGATAGAATCGGTGGGCGAATGAAAACNGANTTGGTTGATGGATTTCAATTAGATCATGGTTTTCATGTNATTCAAACCGGATATGANTTGACTAAACAGATTATTGATTATGATAAATTATCCATTAAGCCTTATGAACCGGGNGCCAAGGTTATTCGTCCATCAAAANATAAAAGTCGTATATGGAGGCTTTCAGATCCTTTTAGGAGACCATTTAGTTCATTCAAAGATGCTTTTGGTTTTTTTGCATCCCCTTTTGANATGCTCAGAGTATTGAAGATTAGAAGGCGATTAAAGAAGTTGTCAGTTGAGGAAATTTTTGCTGAAGGTGACATGTCAACTCAAGAATGGTTACAAAGTCAAGGATTCTCTCAATCTTTTATCAATAGATTTTTCCATCCATTATTTGGTGGGATTTTTTTAGAATCAGAACTCAGAACAAATGAGCGTTTATTCAAATTTATTTTTCGAACTATGTCTAACGGAGATATGGTTTTACCTGAAAATGGAATCCAAGCGGTTCCAACTTATTTGGCAGATCAAATTCCAAGTAAGGTTATTCATTTGAATTCAAGAGTCGAATCATTCACCAAAGACTCAATCACGATAAACGGTGTTAAGAAAAAATATGATGCAGTAATAGTTGCTTATGACCATCGNGAAAATTTNTCNTCAAAACATGTGTGGACAATTTATTTTTCTGCCTCAACTTCACCCCTTTCAAGCAATCATATAATGCTAAATTCTGAAATAAAAAATACAAAAAATATCATCTCATATATCTCAGTACCTTCAGATATTCAACCAAATTATTCACCAGATGGTAAGTCTCTAATTTGTGTAACAGTGGTTGGTGATAAATGCGAAGAACTTGGATTAATAAATGAAGAACAGGTTNCTAGTAAGGTTATNGAAGAATTATTTGATTGGTTTGGNGNTATTTCAACAAAGTGGTCATTAATTGATGTCCAACATATCGCTAACGCACTTCCTGAAACCGATTCTCAAATATTCTCATCCAACTCTTCAAATTCGACAAAGGAATATTTTTCTTGTGGAGATTATATGGTTCATGGAAGTCTGGAAGGTACTCTTATCTCTGCAAAACAAACCGTTCAAGAGGTTAAGTTAAAACTAACAATGAAAGATAGTTAGTCCTAATTGAAAGGTTATTTTCTATATGGAATTATACTGTTCTTTATATGCCCAGTCAAGTTGAAGTGGCCATGCAAGAATCAAACAAACCTACTGCAATAATTATCGGTGCTGGCCCGGGAGGGTTAGCCAGTGCTTTGCTGCTAGCATATTCAGGCGTTGATGTCACGATACTTGAAAAAGAAGAGAAAGTCGGAGGCAGAACCAAACTCGTTCACAAGGATGGTTTCACATTCGACCGAGGGCCAACCTTTTTTCACTACCCTGAAGTNATCGAAGAAATATTCNAAGCGATTGGCCGTGATGCTCACAAAGAACTCGGATTAATGCCTCTAGACCCTATGTANAGGCTTGTTTTCGGTGCTGGTGGACATATTGANGCAACAAGTAAACTTGACGAAATGACCGAAAGAATTCGAGAACTTGCTGGCGACAAGAATGCCAAAGGATTCGAAAAGTATGTCCTACAAAACCGTAAGAAACTAGATTTTTCTAAGCAATGCCTACAAACTCCATGGACAAGNCCCCTAAACGTTCTTTCTAAGAGGGCCATGAGAGTCGCTACGATTCTNAAGCCATGGGCGAGTGTTGCAGGAGATCTAAGCAAGCATTTCGATGANGAGAGAGTNAGACTNGCNATGTCTTTCCAAACNAAGTATTTGGGNATGAGNCCATTNCATGCACNNTCTTTGTTTACCATNCTAGCTTTCCTTGAATATGANCATGGTATTTTNCATGCCAAGGGCGGNCTAGGTAGTATCACAAGTCGNATGGGNGAAATCGCTGAAGAACTNGGNGTNAAAATCCGCTGNANNACTCCGGTAAAATCNCTAATTTACGAAGGAAAGACNGTAGTTGGNGCACGTATAGAAGGAGAAGAAATTCANGCCGATAAGGTCATTGTAAATGCAGACTTTGCNCATGCNATGACNACTCTTGTACCNGATGANAAGAGAAAGAAATGGTCGAANAAGAAACTCGAAAAGAANGGATATTCCTGCTCGACGTTCATGCTTTACCTNGGCGTCGATAAAATGTATGACTTACCCCATCATCAAATATATGCATCCTCGCAATATGAGAAGAACCTCCACGATATTACAAATCACAAACTAACATGGGATGACCCATCGGTCTATGTCCAAAATGCTAGTATTACCGATGATAGTCTAGCGCCAGAAGGGCAATCTACTGTTTATGTTTTAGTGCCTGTGCCAAATACGCACGANACCATAGTTTGGGATGACATTAAAGCAGATTATAGAGACACTATTGTAAAGCAACTAGCTAAACTTGGTTATGACGATATTGCAGACCACATCGTCTCTGAAACCGTCGTCACGCCAGATGACTGGGGTGCCTCAGATATTTATCGTGGTGCAGTATTCAACCTCACCCACGACCTCAAACAAATGTTGTGGAGGAGACCACAAAACCGNTTTGAAGAAGCCAAAAACTTGTACATTGTAGGTGGAGGAACTCACCCAGGTAGTGGCCTTCCNACTATTTTTGAGAGTGCTCGAATAAGTAGTAAATTGGTATTAGCAGATATGGGATTAGATCCTGACTGGAATGGTGTAAGTAATTGGTTTGCAGACATGAAGAAGCCGAAAATCAAGAAGACGAGTAAGGTCTCGATGAAAAATAATGCAACCGGTGAAGGGCATGTTGCATAGATTATCCGTTACATTCATCATTCTGATACTTTTGATTCCTGGATGTATTGAAACACAGTCAGTTATCGGAGATAAGCAAGAGGAAATTCCTCTTAGATTGACTTTCAAGGCTGAAACTCTGGATAGAGCCGAAGACCAAGGATTAACGTTTGATCTAAAAGAGGAATTAAAAGATGGACCAGTCTTGATATTATGGGTTGGTTCNTCCTGTTTTGGATGCCATGAATGGACTAATATGATACGTGAAAGTCTAGAAAACGGNTCATTAAATGAATCCACACTTTCAATTGTCAGTGTCCATGGTTGGTCAGGTATCGAAGGTTCAGAGGAAGTAATGGATGCCTTCGGATTAGATAACAATGAATCCTCCTATACTCCATGGAAAATAGTAATGGGTAAGAAAAATACTCCTGCGTTAGATTATTTTTCAGAACGAGATACAGGCTATGGTTTGTATGAAGCATATGGTAACCCATCTACTCCAACATTGCAATTAATCGGTGATAATGGTATAAAGATGTGGCAATCAAAAAACTATTGGGCAAATTCTACAATTTTAGATGAAATATGGGATACTGCATCTAAGTTATGATTAATATTTAACAGTCGATTGACAATCAACCTCAAAGACTGCGGGTGCTAGCGTCATAATGTCCGCCCTATTTGGGCGGGTGGTGAGAGCTTTGGGTGAAGGCATAAAACTCCCGGTAATTAACGGACTGGGCCGTACTGATAGGAAAGACAAATGGTGGGCTCAACCACTTGTCATGGGTATCGGATTGAATATTGCCCTATTGTATACATTTTGGCGACTTTTCATCTATACAACAGATGGGACAATTTCCTATGACTTACAAGGTAGCGTAGTNATGTCACCCATATTTTCTCCTAATGTTTTGGAATGGGATTTATTCGGATTATCTACCTGGGACCATCCCTCTTGGGTTAATGCTGCAATTCTTGTTTTATGGATTCCTTTTGGTTTTAGAGGCACTTGCTATTACATGCGCAGAGTCTACTATCGGACTTTCTTTGCAAGCCCTGTTGCGTGCTGGGTTGATGAACCAGATATNAGTAAGAAGATTGGATATAAAGGCGAAAAGCGATTATTTATTTTCAATAATTTACATCGATATTTTCTCTATGCAGCCATGATTATTCTTTTGATTAAATGGTGGGACGTAACCCATACCATGACCTTTGATGGTGGATTTGGAGTCTCCATAGGCACATTTGTCATGGGTATTGAAGCATTTTTACTAACTATGTATGTCACTTCATGTCACGCTCTTAGACACCTTGCAGGTGGAGTATTAGACCGCTGGACNACTGGNGTCAGTAGAATTAGAGGTAAATTATTTGGTAAGATTTCAATAATTAACAGGTCNCACGGCTTCTGGTTTTGGACTTCTTTGATATTCGTTTTCTTGGGCGACCTATGGGTTTTAGCAGTTTGTGAAGGATATTTTAGCGATGTGGCGCTATTTGTGATTTGAGGTGAAATGATGTCTGAAGATTACAAAAAATACGAATACGATGTCATAGTAATCGGTGCTGGCGGTGCTGGCCTTAGAGCGGCGATTGAAGCGGCAAGAAGTGGCGCTAAAACAGCAATAATCACAAAGTCTCTACTCGGCAAGGCTCACACAGTAATGGCCGAAGGCGGTTGTGCAGCAGCCTTACAAAATGCAGATCCTAGAGATGGGTGGAAAGTCCATTTTCATGATACTATGAAAGGTAGTAAATGGTTAGCAAACTGGAGAATGGCCGAATTTCATGCAAAAGAAGCCCCAGATAGAGTTAGAGAATTGGAACAATGGGGTGCTGTTTTTGATAGAACTCCCAATAATTTGATCAATCAACGTAATTTTGGTGGCCATACTTTCCCACGACTAGCTCACGTTGGTGACGCAACAGGTCTAGAATTAATCCGTACATTACAAGAAAGAGGAATTCATGAAGGGATTGACATCTTCATGGAATACACCGTTCGACATCTTCTCAAAGAAGGAGANAGAGTTACAGGTTGTGTAGCTTATACTAGAGTTGACGGAGATTTCCACGCCTTCTCTGCCAAATCAGTAATTCTTGCAACCGGTGGTATAACTCGATGTTGGTCTGTTTGTTCAGGCTCATGGGAATACACTGGTGATGGACACGCCCTTGCTCTGTGGGCGGGAGCTGAACTAAGGGATATGGAATTTATCCAATTCCATCCGACAGGAATGGTTTGGCCGCCATCGGTTAGAGGCATACTGGTAACAGAAGGAGTTAGAGGAGAAGGTGGTAGACTTACCAACTCTGAAGGTGAGCGGTTCATGTTTAGATATGTTCCAGAAATGTTTGCCGGTGACCACGCTGAAACTATTGAAGAATCAGATCAATGGGTTGAAGAAGTGGTNTCNGGAAAGATTGCAACCGTTAGAAGACCNCCCGAATTACTCACTAGAGANGTTGTATCCAAAGCGATAAATTCTGAAGTCAAAGCAGGTCGTGGATCNCCTCATGGAGGTGCATTCTTAGATATTTCACATCGCGGAGAAGAGGCTATTTTGAAGAAGTTACCTTCAATGCATCATCAATTCAAAGAACTTGCAGGAGTCGATATTTCGAAAGAACCGATGGAGGTCGGTCCAACCGCTCACTACGTTATGGGNGGTGTACTGGTTGATGCAGAAACCCAAGAAACGACAGTTNAGGGNCTATATGCATGTGGTGAAGCCGCTTCAGGNCTTCATGGTGCAAACCGNCTAGGTGGTAANTCCCTNTCGGATTTAATCGTATTTGGTAAGAGAGCGGGNGAATTTTCTGCNGCAAGAGCCAAAAANCTCGCTCAACCCACAATAGATGATTCTCAAGTTCAAGAAGCGATTAGTGTAATGCTAGAGCCGTTCAATCATGAAGGTGGAGAAAATCCAGGATTGATTTATGATGAGATGCGTGATATGATGCAAGAAAAAGTAGGAATAATTCGTACTGAATCGGAATTAAGTGAAGCTCTCGATGACTTGAAAGAATTTGAGAAACGCCGGAAGATATGTTATCCTGGAAGCTCAAGAAAATATAATTCGGGATGGCACCAAGCACTAGATCTAAAAAATATGGTTGATATATCATATGTTGCTACGTTGGCTGCAATTACACGTGAAGAGAGTAGAGGGGGACATACTCGTGACGATTTCCCTGTTCCTGAAGATGAATACTGGGGTAAGACTCTGAACATAATTTGGATGGAAGATGGCGAGATAAAGATACGACAAGAATCCGTTGAGGAAATGCGTGAAGATTTATCAAAGGTAATCAAGGAAGTAAAAGACATAATTGCAGAAAGAGCTGCTGAGGCTGGAGGTGAAGATTAATGTCTCTAAAAGGTAGAAAGCAAGATTTTTTGATAACTCGCGGTGAGGGAGAATCCTCGAAAATGGAAGACTATGAAATCGAACTGGATGAAGGTATGGTAGTATTAGATTGCGTCCATAAAATCCAATATGAACAAGAGCCAGATTTAGCAGTCAGATGGAATTGTAAAGCCGGAAAATGTGGTTCATGTTCTGCAGAAATAAATGGTAAACCACGATTGATGTGTATGACTAGAATGAGTGATGTTGTCGCTGAAACTCCCGAAGGTCAACCCATTGAAATTAGACCAATGAAGGCTTTCCCGCACATCAAAGATTTAGTCACAGATGTATCATGGAATTATGAAATGGCTCAAAAAATAAAGCCAATAAAAGGGCCTGATGAGATGAATTGGGAATTTAATCAAATGGAAGCAGATAGAGTTCAACAATTTAGAGAATGTATAGAATGTTTCCTTTGTGTAAATACTTGTCACGTGTTAAGGGACCACGCTCAATTCGAAGATTTCGCAGGACCAAGAAATCTAGTCAGGCTAGCCCAATATGAGATGCATCCGCTTGATATTGAGGATAGAGTTCCTGANATAAAGAAAGAATTCGGTGTTGAGTACTGNAATATTACTAGATGCTGTACTGAAGTTTGCCCTGCCGGNATTCAAATTACCGATGATGCAATTATTCAATTGAAGGAAAGAGTAGTTGACAGATATTATGACCCGCTCCAGAGAATCTGGCGTACCTTAACAAGGAAGAAAGTACGTTATTGAAGGCGATAATTGATGTATACAATTGCCTTGGTAAAACATATTCTTTCAATTATTCTTGGAATATTCTTCATCAATGTGGGTATTGGTCATTTTATTGAACCAGAATGGTTTGAACCCATAGTACCTGCAATACTTGGAGATCCAACATTTTGGGTTTTACTAACCGGTGCAATGGAAATAGCCCTTGGAATAGGAATTATTATTCCCCAAACAAGAAAATATTCTGGCCTTCTGATGACACTATTCTTAATTGCAGTTTATTGGGCGAATTTGAACATGTGGGTAAATGATGTCCCACTTGAAGGAAAAACATTTGCTACTATTTGGCACATTTTACGATTATTGGCCCAGTTTGTAATGATTATAGTCGCACTATGGGTTGGTGGATGGATTTCAAGAAAAGAGCAATCATCCNAATAAAAATAAAAAAAAGCCCCTCCAAAGACCTTGGTCTTTGAAGAGGCAATTGCATTCCTCGGAACACATTCATCTATATTTTAGCCGAAGGGTTGAACTCAAAGGTGTTCAATTCCGCTCTTTTTGACATTGGCCTTCTTGATCTTATCAGGTAGCCAGTCAGGGCCATTTGCAGGCTTGTCGACCATAGTGATGCTTCCGGTGAAGCAGTGGACACGCTTTGTGCCGCGCTCACGTAGGCGTATGTTCGTATGTCCGCGGGTTGCAGCTTTAAGGGCCGCTCCACGGGGTTGTTTGCTTGCAAAAACCTGGCTTGTATCTTTACCGCCCTCCATTAGGACGAAATATTTCTTATCAGACATTTTGGATAACCTCCGGTAGTTGTCCACACTGTACAGTATTTAGTATTTGCGCCNAAAAACCCGTTTACTGCGCCACATATGGCCCGCAAGACCCCATTCGAGACAGCATTTTGTGATTAGCATTGAGCAGTAATGCGTTTATTTTTACAAATATTTTTCTTAATTTTATACATCAGCACCAGCTAGAGTTTTTGTGTTAATTACTCCCTTTACCGGNCTTATAGTTTCTACAACTGTTTTAGCAATCGTGGCTAAATCATTAGCAACTAATTTNACAATCAAATCATAATCACCAAATAAAACAGTAATGTCTTCAACATTATCAAAAGTTTTCATAATTTCGTAAACTTCCATTTCTAATCCTGGTGAAACATTTATCAAAACATAACCTACTGCCATAGTAATCATACCTTCCATAGATAGACAGCACATGAAACCTTCCAATAAACGGGGAAGTGAAAATTCGTAAAATCACAGTTAAANTGTAGCATTTTAGCGAACTTGATAAGTAAGACGGCCTTCTATGCCCACATATGCCGGAACTTTACATGGCCAGGACATGCAAATGGGGTATAGTAAAGGTTGTAGGCGGCGATTTATGGGAGCATGAGGGTGACGTACTAATTACTCCTGCAAACAATCGTCTATCTGGAAGAGAAGGGTTAGATGCTATGGTTCATGCTAAGGCAGGAGAAGAATTAACTCAAGTTACTAGAAATATATGTTTAGAGATGAGGAAAATCAACGCCCCTCCATGTGCAGTAACAAATAATGTTGTAACAGAACCATTCGCTTTNAAAGATAAATTCAAGNATATTTTCCATGTTGTTGGACCCGATTGCCGCAGGCCAAATCAAGACGAGTCTCGAAGAGAATTATTGCCTCAAACNTATCATAACTTATTTGATCGAATTAAAGAAATGGACGATGTTAGGAAAATAGTATCTCCTCCTATTTCTATGGGAATATTTGGTTATCCTCACAGAGAAGGTGCTAGAATTACATTGGAAGTTCTTCTAAGTCATCTAGACGGTGAAGAAGATCCAGGATTTGATGAATTTTTGATTGTGGTTAAAGAACGTAATTTCATTAGCAACATGCGTACAGTTTATCGTGAATCAGAAGATCAACTACCTGGCATTGATACTACTAATGAATAGGTGAAATAATGGTCGACCTTGTATCAATGGTCGTCAGTAGTTTTCCTTCAGATAGGAGAACTTATGACAGTGTATTGATGCTATCTAATAGTGCTAGAAAAGTGAAATTGGTTGCTGAAGTAGTTCCCAAAGGGGTAGACCTTTCAATTATTACCAGTCAAAATAGAGTAGTAGAATCTCTTAAAGAGAGCAACATTGATGCTACAATTATCGATGAGAATTTGAGTTCAATAGGACTTGGAGTGTTGACACAGTTACATGATTTGATTCTTCAAGCCATGGGGGAAAGTAGAATTTCTAGAGGAGAGAGAATTCTAGTAGTTTTAGCTGAACCTATCGATGGAGTATTTTCAATAGATACTACCATGCTAAACGCTAATCGTTTTGCAAATTTAGCACAGGAAGTAGGTATTGAATTAGAAGTTTTGACTAAATCTATGGAACTTGCTAGGCATATCGCTAGTCGCGGCAGAGAGGGTCATGCAGTAGGTGCGATTTTTGCAATAGGTTCTCTGCCAATTTTGCGTAAACATTCTACAGCATTGGTACTAAACCCATTTAAGGGCCATAATAGTGAAAAAAGAAGTATTATATCCAAGGATAATCATGAAACTTTTGCTGAGTTTGCTTGGTTGGATGGCGCTATTTTCTTCAATAAAGAGGGAATTGCAAGCGATGCAGGAAGATATATCCAAGTTCCATCCGGAATAACTACCAAGTCTGGTGAAGGTGGGAGGCACCTAGCAGCAAGAGCAATTTCTCAGTTGGCTGAATGTATCNCAATTTGTGTTTCTTCGTCAGGCAGTATTACTCTTTATGTTAATGGAAGAGATCGATATAAAGTCAAAATGAGTTAATCACTCAGACTCGTCGTTACTCAATTCATGGGGGTTTAACCCCTTTTCAGCAGTTTCCAATCTATGTGATGCTATCTGAATCTCAATTTTAGCAGAATCAAGGGAGGCCGAGTTCAGGTTTCTCTTAATACTCTCTTTATTCCTTCTGATTGAAGCGATTCTTTGACTTCTATCTTTAGGCCTCAGTATCTCTCCACGTTGTGCCATTAGCCATTCTTCTAACAATGATTGNCCCCATTCGGGTGCACGTAAGTGGGCAGCAAAGATAATTTCTGAATTTCTATGTCTAAATCTAACTTTACCTTCTTTGGTTCTGAAAACTTGAATAGACCCTGGATTCCATCTTTCTTGAGGAATATGTAAATGATTTTGACAAATTAAATCTCCAGTGCTTTCTATCATAAAATCAACAATCAAAACACTATTATTCAATCTAATAAATACTTGAGCAAATTCATCGCTAACGACCCACTCCTCGATTATTACTGGTTGTTGCCCCCATGTCTCCTCACACCATGCAAGGATTGCGGCTTCAAATGAGACCATGATTAATCCTCATATCGATACTCTTTGAAGTTTGTTAAAAATTTGTTAAGGTTGAAAGTAAAGAACCGGTTGGACTACTCATGGCAGCAAGTTGGGGGGCAATCCAAATAGATTGGACTCTGATTTTTATTTTGATAATAGCTTGGTATATTTTGTTGCGAAATTGGGAGAGAAATGGAGTTTTAGATAAGTGGAATGCCACTAGAGTCTTTGGAGTAATTCTAATGGTTAGAAGTAGCAAAGGCTTGAATTTTTTAGATAAAACCGCAAAGCCTCGTAAGTTTTGGAGAATATATGGCGAAATTTCTCTATGGGTTTGCATTTTCTCTATGCTCTTTGTAGGATTGATAATGATTATCGCATTTATTTCAGCTCTATTCTCTCCTCCGACAGCAGACCCGCCTTCCGCAAGTGAACTCGTAGCAATTCCCGGAATTAATCCGATGATACCTCTAGGTTGGGGTATCCTTGCATTTGTTATTGCTTTAGTAATTCATGAATTTGGTCATGGTTTACAAGCCAGAGCGCATGGAATGAGGATTAGGTCATTTGGTTTACTTCAATTAGGTCCTCTGCCTTTAGGCGCTTTTGCTGAACCGCAGTATGAAGAATTGATGGGTGCGCCACCTAAAGAGAGAATGCGAATGTTCGCTTCAGGTCCAGCAACCAATATTTTTGCTGCATTNATCTGTCTTTTAATGATTGGAGGATTAGCCGGTCAATTTGTAGCTTCGAATGACGATATACATGTTAGAGGAATTATACAAGATCAAGGTGCTTATGAAGCAGGTATGAAACCGTGGGANACCATTGAATATATCGATGGTAAAGAAATTATTGGCTTGGATAGTTTCTATGAAATCATGGACGATTATTCTGCCAACGATACTGTAGTAATTTCAGTTTTACACCAAGATGGAACCAGAGAAAATCTCAGTACAACTTTTTCAGACAAACATGATTATTACATTGACTTAGGATGGAGTGAATCAAATCTTGACTCTCTAAATATTTCAAAGGGCGATCCTTTTTTGGGCATNGAAGGAATTTCTGAAGGAACCGCTGGAATTGATAGAATTGCAGGNCCTTTATCTCCTAGGTGGGACGGAAATTTTGTTCAAAAAGCATTGGTTCTACCTTTCCATACTTTGGGCTTGATGATTATTCCTTTTGAACTTCAAGGAGTATCTATGCATCCTTTCGAAGAGTCTCTTTTGCAAGCAGATGATGATGGTTTAGCCTCAATTATAGGTAAATCAGGATTGTTATTTTTAACCAATCTTTTCTTTTGGTTAATGTGGGTAAATATTCTATTGGGGTTCACCAATTTGATTCCTATGGTACCATTTGATGGCGGACATTTGTTTAGAGATTTATTACGTGGGATTTTGAAAACTATACGAAGGATTGGTAAAAAGTTGAAAACTTGGGATTTGAATCCGATGTGGATTGAACATATTTCTAGTAAAGCCTCTAGTATCTCATCTCTTGCTTTACTTGGTATGATATTATTCATCTTGATAATTCCATATGTATGATTAAACACTCTTTCTTCTTGCCAACTCAGCAAAGATGTCAATTTGTGAAGGGAATTTTTGGTCCACTTCAAAATTTTCTGAAGTATGTTTTGATATGATGTTCATATCTGATTTTGAACTTCTAATCTTTAATTGATTAAAATTATATTTTTCTAAACCGGCTTGAGAGCACACTAATGCAATGAAATCATTTAATTTCATTCCTTTTTCCCAGTCTAGATAGGGTTTTCCCCGGTTAGTTTTCGGCAATGGTGGAATCAAGTGAGACAATTTTCTTAATTTTCCAGACAACCCTTCAATTTCGACTCTAAAAATACGCCATGAATCTCCTCTGACCCCCTTTAATCGATAAGCATACAACGGCATTAATTTACATCTTTCACCTTCATAAACCATTGAATCATATTGATCTCTAGTTTGTCCTGAAAGATATATTTTTGATTTTTTCCTAGACTTAACTTCAATTGGAAAACAAATATCTCCACGTAGTGCAAGTAAATCACCAGAACCATCCATCCCCGAACCTGCAGCTCTAACAACTAAAAACGGACGCTTAAGAATCAATCTCATCTTTAATTTCTCTTTTTCATCACATGATCGAATGACTGATTCAACCCCTTTGGGAACGCCGGCTAGTACCTGCCTCAGTTCTCGTTCATATTGGCTACTCACGAATATACATCATTGTCAAGCGTTTTTGATTACTTCGGTCTAATATGCGACTTTATGTTGATTTAATATGCAACGCATACCTGCGACGATAGGTTTGTTGAGCATGACGATTTAGAAGGTATATGGCCAAGTTGGCGATTAGAACATCTAATTTCCAATTATCATATAAATTAATTAGAGAATTGAGGTCTAGGAAAATCAATTTCGAGGTTTTAGATCCGTCTGAAAAATTACCTACTAAGGATGTAATTTGGTTTGCTGAAAGTCACGAAGTATTAGAACAAGAACATTTAGGAAAAGCAATACCGACCAATATTGATACCATTGAAGAAAGTATTGATTTAGCATTACTAGTAATGAAAGGACTTAGAAATCCTAAGCAATTGATATTCGGTATTGATCCAGGCCCTTATCCAGGATTAGCTTGGCTGGCTGATGGTGTTTTTATTGGAGTTTCACAACTACAGTCTATTGAAGAGATTATAGATAAAATAGTCTCAATCTCTAATCTGATTCATTGTCAATCTTTATTGATAAGGATTGGAGATGGAGATCCTCTAATTAGAGATAGAATAATCAATCTCTGTATAAGGAAAAACTGGAATATTGAGATTGTAGATGAAAGTAAAACATCTCGAGGATTACTTAGGCATAATCATTCAATTTCAGCATTAAGAATTTCTTCAATGAGTGGAACTAGAGTTTGGGAATTACGCGATATTGAACCTTCTTCAGGACAAATTAAAGAGATTCAAAGACAAAGTCGTAAATTTAGTAACGGACTTTTCACAATTTCTTTTGAGCAGGCTAAAATGGTTGCTAAAGGGCATTTTTCTTTACAAGAAGTGGTAAATAAAATGAATTATTCTTCTTCTGAAGAATGAACATATTTTAGCATCTCAATTTTTATCTGTTCAGATTCAGGAGATTGTTGTAAGATATTTTTCAACCCCTTTTCTAAAATCCAAGGTGAAAATAATACTAAGCCAATTACTAATCCAAGGTAAATAAAAGAGGATTGAGGGACAAAACTTGCTCCTGGCGAATCGCCTCCACTGGCCATTAATTTAACAGAACCAAGCCATGGAATCTCTCCTCCAGCAACGCCGATGAGCCATTCCTCTCTAACAGGGCCAGCAACTCCAGATTCACTATGGACTCCAGATGAGCCATTAACAGCTAAGCCGCCTTGATCTACTGAACATTGATTATTATCTCCTAATGTTAAGATTCCTGCATGCTTTGGTTGCCAATCCCAGACAACAAGAAAAGACTCAACATTGGCGTGTGCCATTCTTTTACAATCATAATAACCGGCTTTATCTCCATTGAAATGAATAGTTATTTTTTCTTGGTCTGATACATTAGTACCAGGTACATTCCATGTAAGGACACAAGTCCCCATTTCTCCATCAAGATCTATCGAGTGAGAATCCCATGTGCCGCCACTAGGGCAGTGTGCGGAATTATTATCGTCAGCTGTTGCATTTCTATCCGGTGTCATAGTTTGACTTACTTCCACTCTAAGAATGGCACGATGAATGATAGGAGTTCCTGAATCGCCATTCTTTTGATAAATAATCACATCACCTTCCATACCATGCATCTCATGTCCATAAGAAGAGTCTTGCGTTGAAGTCGCTTCAGCAAATGTAATAATATTTTCAAAAGATGTATCCTTTACAAGAATCAAGTCTCCGGCATCAATACTTCCGATCTCGCCGTCGACCTCATGAATCATTGAAGAAGACTCTACAACTACCAATGGTGGCATTATTCCTGTGTGTGCCCAGAGCCCAACTACGAGAATGAATATCATTGCTGCAGCGAGAGTAATCTCACGCAGTAGGTTACCAAAAGGTGTTGATTCGGTCAATCAATCACCTCATTTCATCTTTTTTAATCCTCTTTCTTGCAAGAATTCATTCCAACTTTCAGCATGTCCAGCGCCTAGTACCTTTGCAGCCTCATCACCCTCTGCACGCCTTCTCTTGAGTTCTGAAAGAGAATCTATTTCTTTTAATTCATCTAGAATCGATACGTAACCTTTCAAAGAAAGAAACTCAGGTGTGATTATCAGTAGTAAAATTCCAGATAAGACGCCAAAGCCTATTGCCGCACCTGTGAGGTCTCCCCATTCACTGCTATCCTGTAAGAATAATAGTTGGTATCCTGAGGCTAAAAATAGTAATAATGAGGCACCAAATCCAGTTGCACTCAACATTAGTTGCCTACCATGTTGTTTTTCCCAAATATCCGAAATTAAGCCCATAATGGTCCCCGCCTAATCTAGCCACATGGGTTTTTATCTTTGACTTCTTTGATTGATTGTATTAACATTTAGGGGCATAATTGAATAGTAGTGTTTCCATCGCTAATTGTTAAGCGAGTGTTAATTGGGGCTAGACTATGAATCGAGCAGTTTTTTTGGTATCATTATTTTTGTTATCAATCTCCTCACCATTGGCTGCAAGTTCCTATACTAATTCTCAATTCGACGACGGTTCGACATCTTTTGAACATGTATTTTCTTCATCTGGAGATGTTAATGCAGGTGAAATAACAATGCCTTATGGAGCAGATGTTACTGAAGCATCGTTTACTTTCCGTGGTGAGGCTAGTCAAACTTCATGGATCAACTTTACATCTGATTCGGATTATGGTGGAACAGGAGATAATAATGGATATATTTCGGGCAATGTACCCAGCCCTTTCACCAGCGGATACAGATACTATCTAAATACTCAAAATCAAGGTATGGAGTTGCAGGGTAACCCTACAAATGTGGTAAATACATTATCTAGAACTGGTGATTTGGCATCCACTGGAAGTGCCATACACAATACAACTGGACAATTTGCAGCTTTAAGTGATCAAGGATATAATTCATTATCATTAAAATATCCAGATTTCACTGTTAGTAGTTCTGCTTCTTGGGGCTATGTAGGAGTAGTACTGTTGTATGAGGATGAATATTTTGTTCTAAAGTACACTTCTAGTTATCCTAGTCAACAACCTACAATTTTACGAATCAATTCTACAACAGGTGCATACATAGGGACTGCAAGTATGAACACAGGTTCTTGTTCAGCAACTTCTACCAATTCACTTTTTTACAATATTTATGATGCAACAGTTTACGATGGTTCTATTTGGACTGTTCACTATACTTATTACACAGTCAACAAATGGTCTGTAACAAAAACTGCAACTTCTTTATCTTGGAATTGTCAGAATACTTGGTATTCAAACGCTCAAGGATATATCAACGGAGTAGATTTTGACGATAATACAGGAAAAATGTATCTTTCAACTTATAGTTATCAATCTGCAGATCATTATTTGCATGAGGTAGATTCAACCAATCCAACTTTGATTAATGGGACTTGGTCAATTGGTTCTGCTGCAGGAATAAAGAGCAGCTATGGGGCTGGTTTAGTTGTCAATTTACCGACCATAATCTATAATGAATACGATAGGTCAACATCAGGATACCCTAGCAGGCATTATTTCTTCAATTTCAATGGTATTTCCCCCATTTTAATGGGTTCAGAATCATTATCCAGTAGAGGCCATTATGGTCTAACTGATTCAGATGATGGAAGAATTCTATTTGTCTGCCATTACACTAGTTATTGTAGTAGTTCTTCAAGGAAAATCCATAGTTATGGTGATGGAACTGTAGAATATACCAATCCTACTACGCTTTCTTCTGAGATTATATCAGGCAGGACCCAAACGCTTTCCGCTTCAATTGATACAATGACACTGAAGAGTTTGGTTGGATATATTCCAAGTGGTACTAATTTAGAAATTGAGTTATCAAATGACGGGGGTATGAACTGGGTTGGTGCATATGTAGGCCAATTAATTCAATTTCCTCAACTGGGTAATACTATTGATTGGAGAGTAGAATTAACTGCTTCAAATGGAGTTTCTCCGATTTTAGATTCAGTAGGAATTGAATATGTTGCAACTTATAGAACCAGTGGGTATTTTTATGCATACCAATATGTTGGTTCTGGTACATCATCAACTGTTGCTGCAACCTTAGACTGGTCAGGTTCAACCCCTACGGGTACCAATATCCAAGTTAGTTTTGGAGCAGCCTCTTCTTCCTCATCTTGCTCATCCAGTTCATCAGGTGTCCAAACCTGGACAAAAACAGAATCAGGAGTCACAAAGCCAATTTCTGGTTCAAGTTATTACCTATGTGTAAGAATTCAATTGACAACTTCTAATTCTGCAGTTACTCCATACATTACTGATTTGACAATTGCTCAACATTCGAATGCCCCATCTGAACCAGCACTACATATTGGTGGAGTTGAAGTTTGGAAAAGACTATCCAGTGAAGGGGCTTTGGTTGGAACCCAAAATGTGAGGACTTCCGACGCGTCTAGTAGCATTATTTCTACATTGAATAATTTAATTCCCGATACTGGTTCTGGTATGTCTGTGATTCCTATTAATATCTCTTCTGAAAGTTCAGGGTTATTGTCTCTAGAACAATTCTCTATAACATATATCATGAGAACTGTAAATTTAGATATCGAGTTTGATGAACAAGAAGTACTTCATCCTAGAGTCGAGCCATACGAAGTTGTAACTAGACATATCATTGGAGAACAAGCAAGTCAAATGAATAGGGCAGAATTGACACTTCTTACTGATGTTGGATCAAATCCTGTATTAGAGTGGGAAAATGGAGATATTTTTCCGCCACCAAATGACCCTGATAATTATATTGAATTAGATCAGAGTTCTTGGTCTTCAACCAATAATGGAATATTAGAGATTCATTGGAGATTTTCTGTAAATAGTGATTTCCCTGAGCAAGATGAAGTTAGGTTCAAAGCAGATTGTACTGATAACAGTGGAACAGATGGTTTTTCTCCGGTAGATTTGATTTCTAATGAAGCTGTATCAGTCAACCATTCCTATGGATTGGGATGGCTTAAGGTTAGAGATAATTCAGGATTAGTTGTATCTGATGATGTACCTGATAATTCATGGATTGCAGGAGGGGAAACTGTCTTTTTCCAAGGTGCAATGTGGTATGTTGGAACTGAAGATGCTCCACTTGACAATATGTTTGATGTTAGAGTCTCCAGAGAAGGATGGGTTGAAAGTAATGCTAGAGATACCAACAATAACAATGGAACTTTCTTTATTCCAATTACTATGCCTAATACTGACAAACCCGATGGATACACATTTGAAGTTCAAAACTTCAATGAAGTAAATCCTTCATTATCCATTCTTCCTAATAGCGACTGGTTTAGGACCTTCAAAGTTGATGCGACTGCGCCTCTAAAGATTGACACAAGTCCTAAGGATGAAAGTTATGAAGCAGCAAATTATAATCAAGAAGTAAGGGTTTTGGTTAAAGACCAAGTTGGAAGTCCAATGGCTTTGACTCTAAATTATTGGGTTGAAGCAGACCATGATTTGAATAGAAATGGACAAGCAGAACTGGAAGAGTATGCAAAGATAGTAGTTGAGAACTATACCGATGCACCAAATAAATGGTTTGAAGCAGAAATTGATCATTCACGCAATCCTAACATGGGCAGAGTTTCTTACTTTTGGGATGGACATGATTTGGCAGGTAATTCGATGTATAGTGAATTTCAAGATTCCAATGGCGATACTCAAACTTATCAAACCTCATTCGGCTTCGATTATGATGATGCGACATTCATAACAAGAAAAGATTCTGTTGCGGTATTTACTGGACTTGAATGGTTTGGTCATCAAGATGAACAACCTGTATATGCTGGAAAGACACAGAAGATTTCATTTGGCTTTGTCGATGAAAATACAGTTATTGATTTCGAGCATATTTCGTTAGTATTTGATTTCGAAGGTCCAAACCCGATTAATGATGCGCAAAGAATTTCTTATTCTGGCTTAAATGATACATTTTGGTCTGAAAGTCAATATCTAACTATTTTACCTTCCAGTAAAATGACACAGACTATCAATTCATCTGGGTTGCCACTTATTTTAATTGACTTCATATTCAAGTTTGAATGGGATTGGCCAGATGAAGAAATGAGTGATTTAGTTCTGTTATTCAAAGAGAGAGGTTCTGAGATGGATACTCAAATTTTACTTATCGAACATACCTTCAAAGTTGAAAATGATTTAGTAATCGCTCCATCCGATTATTCTGTTTCGGATGTAAGTGAGCCTAGAGTTGGGGAAATTGCCGATGGAACTAGGGTTAGGAATGATGACCGCTTATCTTTCAGTGGTAGAGTTGTTTATGAAGGAAGTAATATCCCGATTCCTAGAGATATTGGTATCTTAGTTGAAGTCTTTGATGGTGAATTGATATGGAGCGATGGTTCATTGGGTGATGGTGGTGAGTTCTTAGTAGAAGTACCTCTTTCCTCCGCCCAATCTTTACAATCCTCTCCATCCCGTACATGTTTAATTTCTATTACCAACATACCAGGTGAAGGCGAAGATATGTCGAATCAACTTGTTTCTACCACTCTGCAAGTTATTGTTGATGATTCGTCTCCACGAGTAGTTCGTAGAATATCCCCGTTGAATGTTATCGACATATCACTTAATACTGATTTGACTAGTGTCCCAGTAGAATTTTCTGGGACTGAGGATGCTGATTTGACAGGTTCAATTCAAACTGTTCATTGGATAATGAAGGATTCTAGTAAAACCATAACAATTGGTTCAGGTTCTACAATTTTAGGAATGCAGCAAGACGGACAAAATGTGATTTGGTCTGGGAATTTAGATTTAACAGATAATGGCAGAATTATACCTAGGTCCGGAGATTTCGTTGGTTTCTATCTCACTGGATGGGATGCTGCTGGCAATCAATTCCCAGAAGTTTCGAATTCAGAAGCTAGTCCAATTCCAGAATTAGCACTAGATGATACTGATTTTGAACGGCAGTGGGTTAGACTTGGTAGTTTAGGACCAGAACTTAGCATTGAGAGTATCTCATTATCTGATGATCACGTATCTCCAAATACCAAGGTAGAAATTGAAGTAATTATTCTCAACAAAGGTGGTTCCACAGATTCACCCTTCAAGGTTGCATTCTTTGCCGGAGATACTGAAAAACCATTTGAAACAATTAATATTGCTGGAATTGGAGAAAATGAGAGGGTAATTGTATCAACCATATGGAAGGCTGAAGAAGTCGACAGAGTGAGAGTCGTGGTAGATTATGAAAATTTCATTGTTGAAGTTAATGATGCCGACAATAGTGCTGAACACTCTATTGATGTTGCTTATTCAAAATACTTCGGTTGGATTGACGCCCCTAGAGAAAACCCACTAACTTGGATTTTTATTATCTTGACTTTAATCACTGTGACAGTAGTAATTTCTATTGCATCAAAAACCTCTCTTGACTTTTCAGATGGGGCGCTACAAGAAGACTATGGATGGGAAAATGAAGAGGATGAAGAAGATCTTGATGATTTAGAACATGAAGATTACTGACCCTTTTTTGAATGATGATTACTACAAATCCTCAAAAGTGGTAGGCTAAAGGATACTACACAGGGGTGGGGAGAGTATGTCAAATGTATTTTCTCTGCTTAATTCAGAACTTCACAATTGTCTAGATGAAAAAGGATGGAATGCTACACCGATTCAGGAACTTTCTATCCCCGAAATAATTGCTGGAAAAGATAGATTATTGATTGCTCCAACAGGTTCAGGAAAAACTCTCTCTGCAGTTTTACCAATTATTCATAGGTGTTTAGAAGAAAATTGGGAGCCACTAGCAGTTCTTTACATAACGCCATTAAGGGCTTTGAATAGAGATATAGATCGCAGACTTAATGAAATTGCTGAATCAGTTGGACTGAAAGTTGGAATTAGACACGGCGATACTACTCAAAGTGAGAGAACACGTCAGACTCGTAAACCACCTCATATTCTAGTGACAACTCCAGAAACATTTCAATTGATGTTCACTGGTAAGAATTTGAGAGAATTACTCAAAACCGTTAGGGCAGTAATTATTGATGAAGTTCATGATTTGGCTGCCAGTGAGAGAGGTTGGCAACTTTCAATTGGACTTTCAAGACTAGAAGCTCTATCCGGTAGAAAGGTTCAGAGAATAGGATTATCAGCAACAGTTGGCAATCCAGAAGATGTTTCAAAGTGGCTTTCCAGCGAAAATGGAAAACCCATTATTGCGACAGGGCAGAGGACTACAGAATTAATTGTTGATACTTCTTTACCTATAGCAGAAGATGAAGTTGGTGGGATTGAGTTATCTTTGCCACCTAGGGCTCATGCAACATTTAGAGAGATGGTGGAAATAATCAGAGAAAGTCCTCCATGTTTACTTTTTGTGAATAGTCGTAATGACGCTGAAACCATTGCCAATAGATTACAAAAGATGGCTCCTGATGTGAAGATTGGAGTTCATCATGGTTCATTAGCAACACAGACTAGAGTTGAGATGGAAGAACAACTTAGGACTGGAGAGATTTCAGGTTTGGTTTGTACATCTAGTCTCGAGTTGGGCATTGATGTTGGAAAAATAAGCCGTATAATTCAGATAAAGAGCCCACGTTCAGTTGATCGAATGTTACAACGTGTCGGTAGAGCAGATCATCGTTTAGGAGGTATTGGAGTAGGAAATATCCTCGCTTGGGATTGTGATGAAATATCGGAATCAGCAGTTATCGCAGAACGTGCAATGAAACAAGAGATAGAACCGGTAGAATGGAGGAAATCCCCCAAAGCTGTTGTAGCAAATCAGTTGGTAATGATGGCTCATTCTTTTGGTGCGTTTCCCATTGAAGAGGCTACTGAAATTCTATCTAATACTAATCAATTCAAGGATTGGACTAGGGAAAAAACCGAATCAATTCTAACTGTCCTTTCTGATGGATGGATTCTAAGGTTTACATCTAAACCAGAAGAATTACCATGGTATAGATGGCCTAAAGCAGTATATGAATTGGCTAGGCTTGAGAGCAAGCAACATTCATTACCTGACGAAAGACCTTTATTTTCTATTCCCGATGAAGAAATAAGTGATGAAATTAAGAAAATCAAAGTCAAGGTCCCAAAAAGGTTCCAAAAAGGCTGGTTTTCTACTGCTGGAAGAACAAGACAATGGGTGACAAATCATCTTTCAATGATTCCAGATAAACAATCATACTTAGTTAGAGATAGTGTAACCAGGAAAAGTATTGGTTCAGTAGATGAAGCATTTGTTCTTTCATTGAACGACTCGGGTGAAGATGAAGATGGAACTACTCGCAGATTTGTAATAGCCGGAAGAACATGGATGATAATAGACGCAGATCCTGAGAAATCAGAGTTACTTGTAGTTCCAGTTTCAGATCAAGCAAAGGCTCCTCAGTGGGTTGGAGAATTGCCACCAGTACCTCCAGATATTGCTAGAGACATTGGTCGGTTGAGGGGAATAATTGCCGAAGACTTGGGCATCGATCTAAATGAGAACGATATCTCAAAAGATGAAATTGATACAACGCAAATTTTCGCTAGAAGAAAAACTCAGATATCGGATTACCCGCTAAATCAATACGCTTTAGGAATGCTAAGTGAAGAGATAGGTAACCATGTTTCTGTAACGGGTAGTTTACCTACCGATAGAACAATTACAATTGAGGAAAGAAATGATGCAATAATAGTAAATTCATGCCATGGTTCGAAAATTAATGAAACACTAGGTCATTTAATTTTGGCAATGGCATCTACCAAATCGGGACATTGGGGTAGGTTAATTGTTGAACCGACAAGAATTGGTTTACAAGCAAGTCAAGTCAAGGCAGAGGATATTGTAGGGTGGCTTAGAAATACCCCTCCAGAGGCATTAGAAGGATTGTTGAGTGTAACACTGCCTAATTCTAGACAGGTAAGGTGGAGATTTGCACAAGTTGCAAAAACATTTGGGATTCTTAGACACGGAGTAGATCCAAGAAAAATAAATCTTCAAGCACTACTCAAAAAATACCGAGGTACTATAGTCATGGAAGAGGTTTTGGAAAAATTATTTTTTGAAAGAATGGACATCGATGGTTCGAAAGATGTGTTAAATGCAATTCAAAAAGATATCATTCAAATTGAGTTGACTCCTTCCGGACCATTAGGTATTTCGAGACGTTCAAGCAGAGATCTGTTACTACCTAATTGGGATAATGCTGCAGTTAGAGAAAAATTGAAGCTACGTTTAACCAATGAAAGAGCCGTTCTTAGTTGCTTAAAATGTAAGGCTAAAAAGCGATTTAGAGTTGCTAGATATCCCGATTTAAATGATAAGAATATTTGTCTAAAATGTAAAGGTACAATGCTTGCTTGTTCTAGAGAAGGAATGGAAAAAATGCTCGATTCATGGATTAATTCTGAAGATGAAGCGGATCAAGTTAGAATGGTTAAGAATGCAGAAATCATACAAAATCGAGGTTATGAAGGAATACTTTGCTTAATGGCACGAGGAGTGGGAGAAGCAACAGCACAACGTATTTTGAGGAAGGTTCAGAGAAATGATATTGATGGTTTGTTAAAAGCAATTCATAATGCTGAAATCGAATATGCTAGGACAAGAAGATTCTGGGGTTAGTTAGCCGAATTTTGTAAATTTATTCTTTCTGCTGCTTCAACAACGTCTCCTTCCTGCCACCAATCAACAGCGATAAATGTCGGCCTCTTACCATGTTGATTCCAACATTCGTTCGCCCTTTCTACCAAGAAATCAACATCATTTGCTTCATCTGCTTGAGTAGGGTCTGCGAGTCCAACAGCATTACTTAGCCAATTATTCATATGGTAAACTTGTTGGTTTCCGTCACCTCTAAGAACATCACAGTTCATTTCAGAAGTACTCCTTTCACCGAAATTTGTTGTCCAGCTGTGTGTTAAGAAATCATGTATCCAAGGATGATTTGAATCACTCCCCTGCTCCCAAAAAATAACTACATTTGTGTTTTGATCAATCATCGATTGTAGAGTAGGCCAAGGTTCATTCATCTCATGAATGAAAACCTTGTCCATAATTCCTGAATCAATAAAAACCTGTTCTAAATGTTCGGGCTGTACATAATTTTCAACCAATATTGTTACCACATCTTGAGGTTCAGATTCAATTTTATCATTAAGACTTGAAAGCCAGTCAACTGCACTAACATTGCCGTAATGACAAGGGCTTGCGCCTCTGGAATCATCACCATGACAAAGCTTGACTTTACCTTCAGTCTCGTCATTCAGAGTCTCATAATGTGTATCTATCATAAAAGCCCTAATTCCTGCCTGCCATTGTGGGTTTAGACCTGTCCGATGATTACTTGCAGGGTAAAATATGCCATCATCTTCTGTTGCAAATGCATTATGTGTTTCAGGGAATGTTACATTATCATATGTCCTTAGACAGAGAATCAACATTCCATTACATGGTTTCGTGGGTTCTGGCTCCGGTTCCGGCTCTGGTTCGGGGTCCGGTTCCGGTTCAGGCTCTGGTTCGGGCTCAGGTTCGGGCTCAGGTTCAGGCTCAGGTTCAGGCTCAGTGTCAATGGTTGAATCATCATTTTCAGATTGATTTTTTCCAAGAGGGTCGGTAGGATCAATACAGCCCGAGAGTAACATGAGTAAGACAACAAGTAGAGTATTGAGTGTCCGGCCCATGCACCTGCGATGATAATATAAGACATCAAATCAGCGGTCAAGAATCAACAGTTCTAACTGAAAGACCCGCTTCATTAATCATTGAGTTTGAAATATTAAAATCTTCAATCCACCTATCTGGGATTTTTCCGGGATTTGGATAGACAATTTCTTTTATTCCGGCTTGAATTAATGATCTAGCACAACGGGTGCATGGTGGCCAAGTTACATATGCAGTACTGCCCTTTAGTGATACACCAATTCTTGCAGCATGCATAATTGCGTTTTCTTCGGCGTGACAAATCAATGGATATTTTTGTTCTCTATCAAGTAATCTTTCTTCATCATCTTTTATGCCTCGAGGAAATCCATTAAATCCAGTAGATCGAATTTCTCTGTCCTCTCCCACAACTACACATCCAACTTTTGTTGAGGGGTCTTTACTCCAATTAGCAATATGCTTGGCAAGTTCAATAAATCGTTGGTCCCATTTAACACTCATGCCCTCACCAAACACCTTACGAGGCCTTTACCTATCATTGCTTCGGCAAAAGAGAAAGTTGTTCATCGCCATCTAATTCTAGGTATTGTAGAATATTTCCTTGAAGATATAGGGAACCAAGGCTTACAATTAGTCCATTTTCTGAAAGATCATTAGACCCAAGGAATTCTAGTGTTGATTGTACTTGTTCAAATTCAAATACATTCTTTGTAGGCCAACTAAAGCCACCTAAGATGTCTAAATCGACACCAGGATATCTACCGCCATGGGGCTTAGTTAAGCAAATTTTACAGGGTTCAATTTCATTACATAATCTAAAAATTAAATCCATCATCAAGTCTAATTCTTTTTGTGGCGAAGTACCAAAAATTAGAGTCCACTTTAATTTTCCATCTATTACAGGAGCGGAAGATCTGATTATTTGTGTTAGTTCTGGCAGAATTCTTGCCAGCCCTGAAGGGTTATGAGCAGCATCAAGTAAATATGAATTTGAATTATGATTAAACTGTTGCAGCCTGGCAGGCCAATTCAACAAACTATCTGCATTTTCTAGCATATTATTTGGTAGATTAATCGCAAGTAATACTTCATTAGCTAAAATTAGAGCTTCTTCACGAGTAGAAATACTATCAGGGATTTCGATAAATTTGGGTAATGCAGGGAGTTTCTGCTCATTTAAATTGAAATTACCAGCATTTAGAGACTCATTTGATACCGCATTTCTAAATTCTTCATCATCCATATCTCTTACTATTATCGGTTTGTTTGGCCTTGCAATAGCGGCCTTTTCTGATGCGATATCACCAATATTGTTTCCTAGAATATCAGTATGTTCAAGCGTTATAGATGTAAGAAGGCAAATATCAGCAGGAACACAACGTGTGGCATCTAATCTTCCTCCAAGCCCTGTTTCTAAAATTATTACTTCAACTTCAGATTTAAATGCACAAACCAAGGATACTAGAAATGTCACCTCAAAGAAGGTAAGATTAATCATATCTGACTTCTTTTCACCCACCGACAAACGATAAATTTGATTTAGTCCATAATCAAATTCCTCTTTTGAAATAGGTTTACAGTTTATTCTAACTCTTTCTTCGATGCGTGATACATGAGGGGAAGTAAACATCAAGTTTGAGCATCCTGAAAGAGTGAGAGATGCAGACATTAGAGCGCACGCAGTGCCTTTACCATTACTTCCTGCGACATGTATTATCTTCTTGGTACGGAAATCTAAGTTTAACCTTTCAACCATGGAAAATGTATTTTTCAAATCTAGAGACATACCATTTTGCTTAGTCATTTCTAACCACCCCCTGATATCAGACATATTCGCTCAAATTAGTCCATTCGGTTTTATTCAATAGCACCTCCGATTATATCGATTTATTTTCGCCCCCCTTAGGGGGCGAATCTCCGAGACACTCAAATGCAACATAGACAACGCAATAGTATGAGCGAACAGTTAGATGCCGGTTCCGGTGATAATCAAATCTCGCCAGAATTCGCTCAAATAGAAAAGGAATTATCGTCGGAAACTTCAGTTCTTTCATTGATGAGAGAACAAATGAAATCAATGATGGGTATGATGTCCATGTTCGTCATAACTATTCTTATTTCATTATTCATCAGACCTTGGTATGACGTTGCAGAATTACATGCTTTTGGTGAATCAGGTGCTACCCAGGCAAGATATATTTTTCTTGAACTAGTGATGATTTTTATTTTTACAGCCTTCGTTATCATGCTTGCAAGATACAAAAAAGAGTGGCTGATAAAGTATGGTATAATGGGTGTATTAGCCATTGCTCTGATGTATACGACAGTCCCACTTGCTCATATGTTTGTTATTGATTTTGATGTAGATGATTTTGAATATACTGATACATATGAGATAGAATCAGATTATTTAATTGATGTAGGCATGGACGGATTTATTACTCATGAACTACTTGGAAATAGTACCAACTGGGAAGATTCAATAAGTTTCTGGAACCAAGATAGTTTGTCTTCAGGACAACCACAGTGGACATACAATATGCCTAGGTTACCAGCTGACGATTCACAAACATTAACTGTGGTTAAGTCAGACGGTTATCTAACATTCTCAAATGGAGCATGGATTACTTCAATTGATATATCAAGTGGTGATATGATTGAGAATTATGCTTGTCACTTTGTAGAAGATGGCCAAGTTACGATTGGTTTNCAGNTTGGTGANGGATTAACAANTTGTGATTTAGCTGTAATAGTTGACATTGGCGTATACACATTTTCTTCTAATGGAGATGTTATATTCCATCGAACTTTTGAGAATAGCCCTGGAGTGATGGCTTTCCAAGCAAGGTGGGGATTGCCACCTAGTATCGATCTTAGAAACGAATTGATTGACGCTACGATGATCGAGCAAGAAAGAATGCTTCTCGTAACCGAATCAACCGCATTAGTTTTACATTTAGAAGAAAATTCAGAGTCTTTGACAGTTGATATTCAGAAAATAATTTTCCAATATGAGAGTGAAAAGAACATTACAAGTGTAGATTTTGGTCATTCTCCTTGGTCGGAAAATAGTATTTCATCTAATATGGGTGATGAAGGATTTTTGATTGTAGGAGAAGATGATGGTACTATTTTGGGATGGGAATGGCAGGATAATTTACCAAATGATGTAGGAGCCTTTACAGTTCAAGATAAGATGAACCTGGAAGGTTTTGTTGATTCTATTCAGAATGTTCAAATTACTGATTTAGATGATTCTGGTTATACAGATTTACTAATTACCTCAAATGAAAATTCACATTGGCTTCACACCAAGATTTTGAAAAATAAGATTTCATTCCCAGTTGATGAAAATTTCTCTCTAGGTGTGTTTGCAAATAATAATTCAGATCAAATTGAATTTTACTCAATTAATGCTGACTCAAATTTTGAAATAACCAGCGGAGAAATTACTGATGATATGTTTGCTTTAGAAGGATTACAATTGTATGAAGTTCCCTTTTACATAGGAATCTTTGTTGCAATTTTATTAATGATACTTCTCTATCTACATAGTGAATGGTATGTTGTTAACACTGTTGGAGTTTTAGTTGGGGCTGGAGTAATAGTTATGCTAGGTGTAGCATTTGTACCGACCTTGATTATAATATTCATGATTCTTGCCGCAATATATGATGCATGGGCAGTTTACAAGTCTAAACATATGCTTGAACTTGCTGACACCATGATAGGTTTACAACTACCAATACTATTGGTCGCCCCTCAAGATAAAGGATACTCATTCAAGGATGAAAAAGTATCGATATCTGATAATAATCCGGTCGAACTACCTCCTATGTCTGAAATGCCAGGCAAGAAAGTTAAGGTCAAGAAAAATAAGGAAGCCATGTTTATGGGCCTTGGCGATGTTATTTTCCCAGGGATGCTGGTTCTATCTTCAGTACAATGGCTCGATTCTGATTATGGTTTTAAGATTGCAATGTTCACATTATTTGGTGGATTATTAGGATATTTTGCTTTGATGACCTATGTTGCTAGAGGTAAGGCACAAGCAGGTTTACCACTTCTTAACGGAGGAGCAATACTTGGATATTTCATCGGTGGATTAATTTTTGCCGGGACAACAATTTTTGAATTAGGAATTACATGGTAGGATAAATATGCTTGGAATTCATATCTTTAGAGAACAACCGGATTTAATCCGTGCTGACCATGATAAGAGGGGAATAAACCATGATAAAATCGATCAAGTAATCGACCTTGACAAAAAATGGTTATCACTACAACATGAAACGAATCAACTGCGTCAAAAGAAAAACACTGCAGCCAAAGGAATTGGAGAGGCTAAAAAGTCTGGTGATAATGCTAGAGCCGAACAAATTTTGAATGAAGTTGCCAGTCTAGGTCAAGACATTTCAGTATTAGAAAAACAAACTGATGATACGCTTGAATTACGAGATAAAATCCGAATGTCTATTCCTAATATTCTTCATGAGGATGTCCCAGTTGGGGCTGATGAATCGGGAAATACCTTGCATAGTGTACATGGTAAAAAACCTGAATTTGATTTCCAACCTAGAACTCACAACGAACTTATTGAGATGAATAAGTGGGTTGACCTCAAAAGGGCTGCAAAAATAACAGGTAGTCGATTCTTTTTCCTTAAGGGTGATTTAGCCCGTTTAGAATTTGCTCTTCAACAATATGCTGTTGATTTCATAAGAAATAGAGGTTATACTTTTGTCCAACCGCCTGTAATGATGAATAGGCAATCATACGAGGGAGTTACAGACTTGGGTGACTTTGAAACTGTCATGTATGGTATTGAACCAGATGGTTACTATATGATTGCAACATCTGAACATCCTCTTACTTCTATGTTTATGAGTGAGACTATTCCTGAGGAACAATTACCATTGAAAATAGTAGGAGTTTCTAATTGTTTTAGAAGAGAGGTTGGCTCTCACGGACAGTCAGATTTAGGAATTTGGCGAGTCCATCAGTTTACCAAAATTGAACAAATAATTATTTCGAAGCCAGAAGATTCATGGGAATTACAGGAAGAATTATTGAAAAATTGTATTGATTTGTGGGATGAATTAGGAATTCACTACGAGGTTGTCAATATTTGTACTGGGGATATGGGTACAGTTGCTGCTAAGAAGTATGATCTAGAAGCTTGGATTCCAGGTGCTCAACAATACAAGGAAATAGTATCTTGTTCTAACTGTACTGACTATCAGGCTAACCGATTACAGATTCGTTATGGGCAACCAGGTCATTCAGGGCAACCAATAGCACATACATTAAACTCAACTGCAGTAGCAACATCTAGGGCATTGGTTGCAATTATGGAACAAAATCAACTAGAAGATGGAAGAGTTGTAATCCCACAGGTATTGAGACCACATATGGGTGGGCAAGAAATTCTTGAACCTTGTAATTGGGGATAATTACAGTTCTAATAATCCTGCATCACGTATTGCTTTGAGATTCATATCTCCTGGTAATCCTAAGTCGACAGGCATCCCGCCGATGGTGACAATTATTCCTGTAAGGTGGGTAAATATACATGGAGGGAAGTCTCTTTCATCCTTATATTTTGACAATAACTTCCATCCATTGCTACCTTTTTCTTTTGCTTTATCTAGAGTATCTTCCATCGAATGGGCAATCCACCCATTTGCCTTCCAAGCATGTCTTTGTAGGTCTTTAGTAACCAATGCTGGAGCTGGTGCAACTGTATGACGATATGGCCATGCTTGTACCCAATCAAGTCCAGAGTCAATTAACCATTCAATTCCGGTAGGTTCACTACTTGCAGAAATTGTTTCTCCTACAGATTCTAGATACCTAAGCAGACTTCTCAAGTGAGGATGCCTTGAACGCTCTTTTCCTAGAGATTCAGCGATATTTGTTGCAGTATTGATTCTTCCTTCATCTAAGTGGAGTAAACTTCTAACTACCTCGCCATGAGACCATTTCTTAATATCATATTTCTTGATGAATCGCTCGATTAAGTTCAGTGCTTCTCCGGAACGACCCTCTAATCTCAATCTAGCAACATCTCCTAAAATCAATAATTTGTCTTCGGGAGTATTTCTCATTTTTATCGATGAGACAGCAATATTTTGTTCGAATCTATTTATCAAATCAATATTTCTTTTGGTTAGAGGATCGAGTGACAAGAGAGAAGCAACAGATGAATTTAGTTTCCTCTTTTTGGGTTGTAATAGTGAAGCAACCCACTTTAGTCTTGCAGATTCAACATCATCATCTGGAATCATTTGTAATCTAGGTTTTGCTTCAGCCAAGTCTCTTTGACTTAAACTAGCAGCGACCAAAATCAACCTTGCAATTTGCGCTTCTCGCCCGCCTCTTAATGCAAGAATGGAAACAGCATTATTTTCTGCATCATCCCAACGTCCCATAGCAGCATAAATCTCCATCATGGCATCAGTTTTTCTAACCAAATCTAATCCTTCCAATTGCTCTCCATAACCTTCCATTACCGAATCGATTCTAACTAGGGCACGGTCCCAGTCATCTTCCATAATCAGATTACGTATTGCCTTTTGTTTGAGATAAATCACGTCTTCCAATTGAGCCATTCTAGCACGGTCCTCTCCGACTGAAGCATCAAATGAAATATCTTCTAGACTAGAGCCAATCTTTCTAGAACGTGCCCAGATTACAATAAAAGCGACTTGACCACCAGAGGATAGCATCCATGTCAATTCTTCAAGAGCATCTTTGGTTAATGTAGTACAAACACTATTTTCCCAAATTCCACATTGTTCTCCTTGGGGAAGAAAACTAGAATCCCAAAAGGTAATCATCGCTAAAGCAAGAAGAAGCATAGATTGACCAGCAAATCCAGTGAAGCAGAAATTCAAAACCTTGGCTTGTTGTGAACGTTCTGCTCTTAGAAGACGGCTATCTGCTAGTTTTATGCCACCCTTCCCAGAAACATCTTGCACATCTAAGAACAGAATTCTAGCAACTTCATAGACAAATAAGAAACCGATAAGTGCTACGTTCATAAGCAGAAATAATAGAACCATTGTGACCATTGGTACTCTAATTCCGTCTTCAGGTATGAATGAAAAAAGTTCAATTAAAGCGAAACCTAGAATTCCTCCTTCTTCCATTATCGATGACTGTGGCCGGTATTCTGGAAGATTTAGGACACGATCTGAATGTGTGAACATATTCGGGTCTATTGATAGAGCTAGGATCGAAATAATAGTATTTAATGCAACATATGGCATTGCTATAAGGTTGATATTAACGATTAAGGCTATTGCTTGTTGCTTTGCATTTGGCTTGTGATTATGGAAAGCTGAGGCCTCTCCCTTTGCGATTTTCTGAGAAGACTGTCTAAGTGCTTGCCAAGATGACCCTAATACTCTTCCATAAGCAAGAATTGCTGGAGAGAAAGCAAAGAATGTACAAATGCTAAAGATTCTAAAACTAGGGACATCAAGAATATCAAGAACTAGTCCCAATACTAATACTAAAGCCATCCATAATATTGTTAATAACACATAAGAATAACTTCTCCAAACATTTGAATCTTGCAGAGTAGCCTTTCCTTGCCCGATTGGCTTAATCACTTGAGCACCGAGTGATGAACCACTGGAAATTATTGCAGGAATCGCAATAAAACATAATCCGATAGAAATTGATAATGCGTGGTAACCTTCCGAAAGGTCAAAATTAGTCATCATAAATTCAAAGAATAGAATTAAGGCACCTGTTAAGGCAAAAAGGTAGGTAGTTACACCGAATCTCATACCTTGAGTTTTTAGCAGATTTTTCACATCTTCGACACTAGAAGTTACATTGTGCACTTCATACCTTTTTTCACCCGTTTGAAATGCTACTTGTAGCCCTCTTAGTTGTCTTGGAACTACTTGTGTCCAAAAAAGCCAAGAGGTAATTCCGGCAAGGAGGAAAGGGACCGCAATAATTGGAGAAATTTCATTTATTATTGGCGGTGCAGCGATATTATCACCTCAAAATTAATCATCACTAACTGCTAGACTTGGGACCGGTATTTTGTTAGAAATTTCTTCTCCAATTTGAGAAATAAAATCATCCAGAGTAATTCCAGAGACTTGATCCCCATTTCTCGCTCTTAGGCTAACAGTACGACTCTCTTGCTCACCGTCTCCTAGAATAATCATATATGCTGGTTGTAATTTTCTATGAGTTCGAATTTTCTTTCCAATAGTATCATCGCCATCATCTATTTCGACTCTAATATTATTTTCTTTCAGTACTCTTGCAACTTCATGTGCATACTCTTTATGTTTTTCAGAGATTGTAATGATATGGCATTGTGTAGGAGTTAACCAAGTTGGGAATTTGCCAGCAAAATGTTCTATTAGAACACCACAAAATCGTTCCATTGAACCAAAAGGAGCACGATGAATCATTACTGGTCGATGTAATTCTCCATCACTACCTTTGTAGGATAAATCAAATCTTTCTGGAAGATTATAGTCTACTTGAACGGTTCCCAATTGCCATTCTCTACCGATAACATCCTTGACAACAAAGTCAATTTTTGGGCCATAAAAAGCAGCCTCTCCCTGCTCTTCGGACCAGTCAACTCCAAGGGATTCAGCTGCAGCACGACATGCATCTTCTGCTTTATCCCAACGTTCAGGTTCACCGACATATTTTGTAGAATCAGGGTCCCTGAGGCCTACTCTGACTCTATAATCTGTCATACCTAATTTGTCAAAAATAATTTGTACAAGTTCGATACAACCCAACACTTCTTCAGCGATTTGATCCTCAGTAACGAATAAATGAGCATCATCCTGAGTGAATCCTCTAACACGAGTCATTCCTGATATTTCTCCCGATTGTTCCCACCTGTATACAGTACCAAACTCAGCCAGTCTTAGTGGTAGATCTCTGTAGGAACGTGCCTTTGAAGAGTAGATTTTGACGTGGTGAGGACAATTCATTGGTTTAAGCATGTATCCCTCAATATCACCAGTTTTCATCATATTTGATAATTCAGAGCATGAACAACCTTCATCGGATAATTTTTTCATCAAATCTCGCTCAACCAATGGTGGATATTGTGAGTCTTGATAGTAGGGGAAATGTCCAGAAGTTCTGTATAAATCTAACTTACCAATATGTGGAGTAAATACTTGGGAATAACCTTGTCTTCGAAGGTGTAATCCAATAAAATCTTGTAATTCTTGTCTGACAATTGAGCCTCTTGGAGTCCATAAAATCAATCCTTGACCAACCTCTTCATCAATATGGAATAGTTGCAAATCTTTACCTAATTTTCTATGGTCTCTCTTCTTTGCTTCTTCCATTCTATGTAAAGTTGCTTTCAATGCATCTTTGGTTGGTTCTACAATTCCATAAATTCTAACCAATTGTTCTCTATCTTGGTCACCACGCCAATATGCTGAAGAAACNCTTGTTAANTTACAAAACATCAGTCTAGANGTATTTGGGACGTGNGGTCCAAGACAAAGGTCATACCATTCGCCTTGTTTGTAAATAGTAGANCCNNCNCCATCTTCGATTTTATCATTNATTATTTCTAATTTGTANGGATTANTAANGAAGTGANTTTGNAATTCNTNNTCANTTAATTCAATTCTTTCNANAGTNAAATTTNTCCTTGCNANTTCTTGCATTTTTTTCTGAATTGGTTTTAGGTCAGCCTCGGTAATTGGTTCCATTGCAAAATCATAGTAAAATCCTCGTTCAATNGCGGGTCCAATAGTTGGTTTTGCTTCAGGATATAATTCCATTACTGCTTGGGCTAACAAGTGTGCAGNACTNTGNCTNAGGATATNNATTCCTTCATCTGAATTNGATAAAATTCCTTCAACANTNCACGANTNNNCTAATTGGTGTGACATNTCTTTCTCAATACCATCAACTCTAGCAGCCAAGCAGCCATGCTTCCTGCCAAGTGCATCAGTGACAACTTCAGCGCAAGTAATTCCCGAAACATACTCGTTTACAGTTCCATCAGGTAAAGTGATGTTAATCATNGCCATTATAGCCTCTCCTACAATATTGGGGGGGTCGCTTATCCTTCATGAAACCGCCGCACTAATTTCAATGTTAAGTGGTTAATTTTATGATGCTAGGAAGGGTAAGTATTGAAGAGTAGTAGGTTACAGATATTAACATGAGCAAGCGACTTGTTTCAACTATTATTGTTTCTTTTCTGATTGTTTGTTCCCCTCTTCTAGTATCCGCACAAATTACTACAGCCGATGAACCTCAAATCAATGTCCTATGGATTCTAGATGATAGCGGAAATAATGCACATGCTTACAGAGTCACATTTTCTGATAATGCCTCTTATGAAGTCGATATTGAAATCGATCAAATTAGAAATGGCTCACAAATACCTACATACTTTCAACAGGAATGGAAGAGTATTGATTCAAATCGAGTAGTAGATNTTTNTGTTAATACAACTCTACTGTTGGGTGACGAAGTACATATTACAGTTCAAATCAATAGCGTTGACGGACAAATTATTGTCCCAGTAATCGGTGAAAGAGAAATTACTATCGGAACATGGAATCAACCTATGGATGACCATGAAATCATGTTATCTACGGTATGGGATTTAGACCAAGCCTATGACAATGATGACGGTAATCAAGGGTTCTTCTTAGATTTTGAAGGTCAAGGCTGGCAAAAAAGAGAAGGGAATATTGTAAACTCATGGGAACTCGGGAATGGTTCTTTAATTACTCTAGAATCCACCAATGGTTCGACAAATAANCTTTCACTTATTCTTGATTCGATTTGGAAAAATGAGACCATAGTTGGAGGGGTACTNACCACTCAAATATTTGATGCAAGAGGGCATGGATTGCTAAGCTTAGTAGATGATGATGGAGAAACACAAACACATATTTTGGCTAATGTTTCTGATGCTTGGCTGAATCGTTCTATGGTTGGAGAGAGTATTTCAGAACGTCTAAGACTTGAGGCAACTGGTATTCTTAATGTTTCATCTATTGAGCANTCGAATGAATCTTCGACAAATATTGATGGTGAAGTGAGTGTATTTTATCTTGAAACATGGGATGAGAACGGAGTCAGAANACTACAGGATCAGCAATTTGAAGCATTGGCCGATTTAGTAATCATTGAAGAAGGAACTAGATTAGATATCTCATTAGACGGTCTAACCTCATCAGAACGGTGGGAAGANGGTATTCGCACTTTGCATAAAGANGAATTAATTGGTAGTGGAACATTTGGATTTGAAGAACAAGACAACGAATCATCGGTAATGATTAACGGAACAATTTATGATTTCCATTCACTGATTGAAGATGGGTTGACTAAAATCGATAATTTACATGTTGATGGTGATATCGCCGGAGACGTTCAAGGTTCATTTGGAATAGTTAGGTACATTGAGGAAACGGGTAATCAAGCAAATGCTAGTGGTGAAGTTTTCTTAGTCAATGTCATTCATCAAGAAAGTTGGTTTAATCTGACTGGTGTCAATGGAGGAAATTTCTTTGACGGTGCTGGAATAGGTGCTAATCATAATGAATCGTGGGATTATCAAGTAGTACAATCGGAATGGGATAATCGTACTGTTAGATTAGTTTGGGAAGAAACTGGCGCAGACGCATCTAGCGGCGATGAATTACCCGAGAGAAGCCCAATTAGGATAGACGCGACTGCTCCTGAAGCGGAAGAAGGTTTAGGAAATATTACAATATCTAGAGAAACAGGATTAATGCCTATTCCTATGATTCCAGGAGATAATATTAGGCTCAACGGCCAAGAAGGATTGGTACTAGTTGTTGAAGCAGAATCCCTTTCTAATGACCCGAGAGATGGTCATAATTTCCATGTTGTCACTTGGACGGGGATCTACGAGGGTACTAGTGGAGGATATGCCTCTGGTGCAATNATTGACCAAGGTCCACTTAAAGGTTTAATTTCNAGTGTAATTAGGACTCTAGAAATTCCGTTTGGAGAGGAAAATGAAACTGCATACCTTAACGAAACCCAGTTACTTGAGAGAGTCCTATCTCCTTCAGTAGTCACAATCGAGGAGAATTCTGCTCCGCAAATAGGAGAGATTTTCTTACAACAAGGAATAGTAATTGGAGAAGGTGGAAGCAGTTCATTATTAGTTGCAAATATTACTGATGTTGACTGGAATATTGACGATGTTGTAGCCGACTTAACACCTATCGGTGGAGGGTTAGTTGAGATGAATGACAGAGGATTGGATGGAGATCAATCGGTTGGAGACGATATTTACTCAACGATAATTTTAGTTCCAGGATTGGAAATCGGNATTATTGAAATTACTATNACTGCTACCGATAAATTTGGTGTAACCTCACAAGGTGTTGGAGAAATAGAAGTAGTAAACCAAGCACCCCGATTAACTTCNGTTGAAATATTNCCCAANGTCGGATATCGAGGGACAGTATTGGTTGTAAATGCTGAAGCGTATGACGGTCATGGTGTCAGCAATATTAGTATCGATTTACGAAACTATGGCGGNGATTTAGTTCCATTAATTGATAATTCAGGGGTATGGGCTGGACAAATTTCAATACCTCAAGGTATGCCTCCAGGCTATCAATTCATTGAATTTATCTTAGAAGATGGAGTTGGAAAAATTGGGACATCAAGTGTTTGGTATCAAGATCAACCTAACAGTCTAGACCCAAGAGGTCCACATTACATTTCAGATGAGATTTCAGTGCCTGTGGAGATAAGAGTTCTGAATTCTGCACCCGAAATCACGGTTCCTGAAAATAAAATAATTTCTAGATCCGAATCAGTAACGACTGAAATATTAGAAATCCAAATNTTTGACGCNGATGGANTTTTAAACGCAAGAGCAGATTTAGGAGTTTTTGCTCCTCTTGGTAATGATGGAGTTTGGACTACGATGTATGATGATGGAACCAATGGCGATAGAGTAGCCAACGATGGTAATTTTTCCGTACAACTATCTGTCCGAAGTAGCACTCCACTTGGAACTCATGAAGTTCTAGTTCAAGCAGCTGATAATTACGATGTTGTAACCTCTCAAGTCCCAATTTCGATTACTGTTCAAGATCAAACCTCTATAGTCCCAGGACTTGAAGATGCTTCATTATCTACTGAAATGCTTTTAGGAATATTTGGAATTTTAGTAATTGCAATCATTGTAGTAAGTGCCATGTTGCTTAGAAACAAGGATGATGATGATTTAGGCGGAGACCGTTTCGGATTTGAATAATTTCTTCAAGCGATAACGGTTTATACCTCCGTTCAGTGGGCGAGTTACATCTGCGAGCGTAGTGTAGTGGTTATCACCGGGCGTTGCCAACGCCTGAACCCGGGTTCGAGTCCCGGCGCTCGCACCAAATTGATAGTAGACAAATGGTAACATTTAACGCCTGTCAGACTATGGCTAATTAGGGCTCGATATGACTGAACGACGAACAATTTTTGTTGGCAAGAAACCACTCCATGCATATGTGCGTGCAGTAGTAATGGCTATGGAAGCTGGAGATAGAAACTTACAACTTGTAGCTAGGGGGGCAACTATCGGAAGAGCGGTAGATGTTGCCGAAGTTTGTAGAAGAAGGAGTGGATTTATTGCTCAAGGTTTACCTGAAGAAGTGGTGATTAAAGGCATAACCTGTGGCTCTGAAGTATTACCTACAGACGAAGGTAGAGAACGTACGGTAAGCGTCCTTCATATTGAGCTAGATGGAATAGGTGAAATTCCTGTTCAAGAAGAAGAATGATTGGCGAGAGATTTAATCCTCTTTTCAATTTCATTTGCTGTTTCTTCATAAACTGATAATTCATGCCCGACAGGGTCATCTAATCCCCAGTCTTGATCAATTTTCATTGCTGGGCAATGAACTCCACAGCCCATTGAGATGACCATGTCATAATCCTCAGGAGAAAATAAATCGACGCTCTTAGGTTTCATTCCATCGGTAGAGATTCCTTTCGAATTTAATACGATTTCAGCATTTACGGCAATATTCTTTGCTGGATGCGTCCCTGCTGAGTCCGCTTCATGGCCCATGGAACGGGCAATACCTTCAGCCATTTGTGAACGACAAGAATTTCCAACACAAACAAAGAGAAGTCGCATGGTATTACTACCTATCAAAGATATATAATTAATTTCTATATATTGAATCTCAAATATTTTCTAGACCTATTATCTCGGACTGATATGAGAGGAATTCTAACAATCCAACTGCTAAAAGGCAGTCTTGTATATTTTCTTCTTTATGCCTTATTATTTGCCTTACACATTGTATTTGCAGCCAATGATTATGAGATATTATTTAGATTGGTAGCAATTACTATCACTATAATCACTTTCTTTGTTGGAATTATGATTATTTATTTTGGAAATATTTTATCAAACAGAGTCACAGTAAACAGGTATTCATGCGGAATATCCATTTTATTATCAATTGGACTAGGTTGGGCTTATTCAGAAATGAGTTGGACATTACAGATTATTTACTGGCCATTGGTGGCAATTTTTTGCCATCTTTTAGTTGAAAGATTTTGGTTGGCAAAGCATGATTTGAAGTAGGTCTCTTATGTCTTATTACCATGGCGGAATCACCGTTGTCAGTTCATGACCCTAATTCAGAGGCTGTTGCAGATCAAAAAGCATCTCCTCAACAGCAGAAACAGATGGAGCAGGCATATGCACAGATGAAAAGAAAAATGTCTATGCAGGAAATTGGTAGAAAAATAAAACATAAGATCATGGTTTTATCTGGTAAAGGCGGAGTTGGAAAGTCTACAGTTTCAACAGGACTCGCACTATCTCTAGCACAAAGAGGACATTCAGTTGGAATTTTAGATATAGACATAACCGGTCCTAATGTCCCTAAAATGATGGGCCTTGATGGTAGAAGATTACATGTTGAGGAAGGTCGAATTCATCCTGCACAAGGACATCTAGGCGTGAAAGTTATCTCAATGGCATTTTTACTTGAGGATGAAGATACTCCTGTTGTTTGGCGTGGGCCTATCAAACTAGGTGCAATTCAACAATTCATTGGTGATGTCGAATGGGGGCAATTGGATTATCTGATCATTGACTTCCCTCCTGGGACGTCAGATGAACCTCTAACAGTTGCTCAATCATTACCTGATATAGATGGTATGGTAATTGTTACTACACCTCAAGACGTTGCTCTTTTAGATAGTAGAAAGTCGATTACTTTCTCGGAATCTTTGAAAGTTCCAGTTCTTGGTGTTGTAGAAAATATGAGCGGATATACCATAAGAGGAAATGGGCCTTCAAATTCCGAAGTGACAATATCGGGCCCAGGCGGTAAATCGCATAGCGCCACAACTGATGATGATGGAAACTTCAGTGTGATATTAGATATTTTCAAGCAGGGTGGAGGTAAATCCACCGCTGAAGAATTTGGAGTCCCATTCTTAGGAGCATTACCATTTGACCCAGGATTTGTTAGAGGTAGCGATGATGGAGTTCATCGTATTGTTAGCGAGCCTGATGGAGAATCAGCAATTGCTTTTTCTAAGGTTGTAGATTCAATTATTGATCAAATCGGTAGTTCTACAAGTTCCGGATTAGAGATTATTTGAGTGATTACATGTCCGATAATCCACCTGAATTGATTAGACTTGAAAGAAGAGATTTAGATATGTTGCTAACATATCAATCTGGAGAAGAATTTACTGTAACATATGATGATATTAGGTATTCTTGTCCTTGTGCGAAATGCTCTCCTCTTAGAAATGAAGATGAATCTAGTATGTCTCTTAGGAGGCAAATAGAAGCATTATCGCCAGAAAAGCCAAAGGTCAAAACAGTAGGCAAATACGCTCTTTCGTTTGAATGGGTTTCTGGCTGTTCTAGTGGCATTTATCGATTTGAAAGAATTTGGGCTCTAGCAAATAACCAAGACCCCGATGATGGAAGAGCCTATGTGCATGGAGTATGGTAGCGAAATATCGCATTTTGTGTGAATATTTATGCGAGGGTTTGATGTATAATCATTATGCCGTAAACATGGAGGACATTCCATGGATGGCATCTATCTCACTTGGATGATTAGTGCTTTAGCATTAGGTGTAATCCTTCTTCCAGTTTTTAAGCCACCTTGGATGGAATTAAAATTAACGACCTTTGTTGATTTTTTCCGTAGATACTGGATTCATATCCTTATGCTCTTTATGATTTATAATGCTAAAGACGGCTTAGACCAAGTTGATCGAATCCTGATGGCAAATACAGGTCTAGATATGACGCCATGGATCTATGCTGTTGAAGGAGATTTAGTTTTACATCTTCAGCAATTCTTTGAAGCAGAATGGTTAACAACTCTTCTAACACATTTTTATGTTGCAGGTTTTATGTTCATATGTTATGTGTCTGTATTTTACTTTGCATATTTTGATGATAGATGGATCTCTGATAGAGTGACACTAACTATCGCATGGGTCTATATTTTTGCAATTCCATTTTACCTATTCTTCAATGTTAGAGTTACAGGTGATTACATACCTGAAATGGACACACTTGCCTATTCTTTGAATCCAGAAATTGCTGATTGGTTTAGAAGAATTGACCCATTTACTAATTGTATGCCTTCATTACATATTGGCGTACCTTTTTCAGTTTGGCTTTGTCTTAAGAGGTTTGATGAAGATGATAGATGGTCTTTGTATCGAAAAATAGTATTAGGATATACAATCTTGACTTGTTTCACAATTATATATCTCGGAATTCATTGGATTTTAGATATCATTGGTGGAATGTTAGTTGCTTCTGCTGCTGTCTCAATGGCAGAGAGGACTTCTACTTCATGGTGGAAAATTTTTGATGAAAGAACCATTAATTCTAGATTAGTTACAGTTTTAACCAACCCTAAGAAAGCGTTTTCTATAATTTCAAGCAAACTAACTAAATTAGTTAAGACCTTCATTAAGCCTAAGGCCAAACAAACCGGAATACTTGCCATAGCTTTGATGATATTGGTGGTATCGGTCATCACTTGGGATTTGACACATCAATCTCTTTCAGCAAGCGGCGCTGAAGCGCCTGAAGGGGCTTCTGCAGCAGATGGTTGGCTAGTTACTTTAGACAATAGAAGCGAACTTGGAGCCTTAATTTTAGTTCAAGATATCTCAAAAGTGGGTGAAGATGCTATTCAAGTAATTCAACCGTTAATGAATTTCAATTCCTCATATTCACTTGAAAGTTCAAACTTGGTAATGGCTAATAATACAGTTTTATTTGTTGTAGATGTCAATTATCCCGACCAAATTTTACTTGAATACCCGGTAAATAATCCTGAACAAGTTTTGATTACCTCAACCAACGATGAAGATGTTATTTTGATTCTATCTGGTGGAGAAATTTCTGCAATTTCATTGAGTGGTGAGGAAATCCAACTCGGAATTACAGATCAAGATATCTCATTAATTTCTACTAATGGCTTAGAATATGCATACATAACACAGTCCAGTCAGACTTCGATAAATATTGGAAGAATTGGAACTTTAGGTTCTATTGCATATGAAATGAATGCAACTGCTCCCGAAGAGCAAGATGAAGTATTGGAACAGTGGGGTACTCCCGTCGATATGATTAATGCTTCAATCACACAGATTGAGTTTGATACATCGTACATAGTTTCGACAATTAATGTTAGTAGTGTGGATAGAATAGTTATTCTTGAAAGGACTTCAAATGAGCAATGGATTGTTGGTGATGGGAAATATTCAGCTGTAGACCCTTCTCTTTCTAACGGAATACTTGCATGGTCTGGTTATGATCACCTTAATCCAACATTGCCTTTAGATGAATATCTTGACGGAGAAATTTACTATTTGAATCTCACAACCAATTATACTCATACTCTAACATCTGATAAAATTAATCAGTGGGGGCCAATAGTTCTAGAAAATCACTTGGTATACTTTGAAGAAAGCGGAGATAGTTCTGTGATTAAGATACACTCTTGGACTCCAGAATTGAAAACATATTCCAATATTTTACTTCAAATAGGCTCTGTATTGGGTATTATCCTTGTATTTGTTCATCTTTCTCAGAGGCAACATGAGGCCAAAAAAGAACGTAGAGGAGAGGAAGAATGATTCTATTTCTTTATGCTAAGCATTCTTTCAAGAGCGAGTAATGAACCTTTTTGGACATCTTCTGTAACTTTAATCTGATTTGGAATTTCACCTTCAGTTATTCTTTCAAGTACATCCATCAAATAGGCTGGGTGGATCATGTACATAGTTGAGCATGGACATATTTTATCATCCAAACACTCAATTTTTTTATCAGGATGTTCCTTGGCTAGTCGAGCAACCATATTGATTTCTGTTCCAATTGCAATTGAGGTACCTGGTGCTTGTTGTTGGACAAAATTTCTAATAAATTGTGTTGAACCATTTGTATCACTTGCGTCAACAGTCTCTCTAGGGCATTCAGGATGAACTACAACTAGACCGTCTGGGTTTTCTAGTCTAAATTGATCAATCTGCTCTACAGTGAATCTCTTGTGAACTGAGCAAAAACCATGCCATAAAATAAGCCTTGAATCATTTATTTGACGCCATCCTAATTCGTCTTTTTCTTCTCCTGGAGTCCATGTTGTCATCTTTTCAATCGGTATCCCCATTGCTAAACCAGTATTACGACCTAAGTGTTGGTCAGGGAAAAATAACACTTTACCATTTTTGCCTGCTCTATCAAATGCCCAATTTAGAATACCTTCAGCGTTGGAAGAAGTGCATACAATGCCTCCATGTTCTCCAACAAATGCTTTCAATGCGGCACTAGAATTCATATATGTAACAGGAATAAGATAATTTTCATTTTCTGGAACCGGAGAGTCTGGATTTTTACGATTTATAGGGTCTTTTAAATCAGAATTTTCGAGGAGTTCATTCCAACATCTGGTAACATCTGCCAAATTCGCCATATCAGCCATAGAACATCCTGCTCGAAGGTTCGGTAAAATTACAACTTGGTCATCATCAGTTAAGATATCCGCCGATTCTGCCATGAAGTGCACTCCACAAAATACAATAAATTTAGCAGAAGAATCAGCCGCTTTTTGGCTTAGCATGAAAGAATCTCCTAAAAAATCTGCATGCATCACTATACTATCTCTTTGATAGTGGTGACCAAGTATTAGCAAATCATCTCCCAGTTGTTGCCTCAATTCAGTTATCCTTTCAGAGATAACTTCTTCTTCAGGTGACAAGGAGGTATCCATAAAGTCAACCGAGCACATCGGTAATGAAATTGTCATCGCTTTCAACTATACCGAAAAAGTAATCCTTTTTCAATGATTGTGAATAGGTGATTTTGATAAACTAAAGCATGAAGGGGTCGTTATGGTCTTCCAACCGCAAGAGCAAATACATCTTGGTGCCGAGGCTGAAGTCTGGTCTGGTTCATGGATGGGCAAGCCAGCAGTTAAGAAAATTAGAAAAAAAAGAGGCTGGAGACATCCAAATTTGGAGAAGCGCCTTGGTTTTAGAAGAATGTTATCAGAAGCGAGATTATTGATTCGAGCAAAGAAAGATGGATTAGAGGTCCCAGCTATTTGGGATTTAGACTTAGACGGTGGAATTATTGTTATGGAAAGATTACCCGGTAAGCCGCTAATTGATATTCTTAGAGACCAAAATACGAGTAAAGAAAATATTTCTAAAGCATTATTTAATTNTGGTTGTTTAGTTAGAAGACTACATCGATTGGCGATTACGCATGGAGATTTATCNACCAATAACTTTCTTGTTGATGATGACTTGAATTCCTATTTAGTGGATTTTGGTTTGGCTACAATTGAATATGAAGTNGAANGNTTTGGCATAGANTTGCATGTAATCGATGAAATNCTTGGNGCNTCCCATCCTTCAATTNANGGNGGAATTGACATTTTCATTGATGGTTATTTAGAAGAGGAAAAAAGATTGGGCCCACCTACAGAGTTGTCGGGAGGAAANGTTCCAACTGCCGAATCGGTAGTNAAAAGACTTGAACAAGTACGTTCAAGAGTTAGATATCATGGTTAGTCATCAACTAATAATCTTATTTCTTCAATACTTCTAAGTTCTGCAAGATAAATTTGCTCAATCGAGTCATAAAGGTCCTGTTCATCAGACCTCTCTATNATTTCCAATAATTCACCGTAAACTTCAGCAGCNTTTGCNTCTGTTTCAAGTGAATANTTTAGCATNTCTTTGTAATTTGTAGTGTGAGTTATTTGNTGNNCATTNCTTTCTGTAACTGGAATNCCNCCGAGTTGAACAATNCCTTTTCGTACAATATCAGCATGTTCAATTGATTCAGTCATTTCGGTATTGAACATTGGAGATAATTGTAATCGGTGTATTCCTTTTACATTAGCGGAATAGTGAGCATACATATTTATCGCCCTCAACTCCCAGCCAAGTGCTAGGTTCATTTTTTCAATAATATTATTATTTGTCATGGTATCAAATCTTAGGGCATCCGAAACTTTTATGCCTCTCCCTGCCCCGAATATCCATCTGTTAACCAGTACTTAAGGTGTGGGTTTTAAGAAATCAATAATTTATCTCCAATAATCCATCCGAGCCATGCTAAAATAGGGCATAAGGCAAATGTCAAGATAATGTAAATACCTGCTGAAGATGTATTTCCATCTTGAAGCATCTCTATTGTTTCTACCGAGAAAGCTGACATTGTTGTAAATGAGCCGATAATACCGACTCCTAAAAATAGAGCAAGTTCTGTAGAAATGAGGCTTTGAGATACACTTAATGCTACTATTCCTAGNATAAAAGAACCAATAACATTTACNGATATAGTNGCAATTGGAAATGAATCATATGTTATCCATGAACTGATAGCATAACGAAGACTTGCCCCAATACTACCTCCTAATGCAACTAGACCGATTTGTTGTAGCATACTTGGGGCTGAGGTATTTTTGTTTTCAATACTATGTGAAAATAAATGTAAAAAGCCATATTTAGCGTAGACATGATAATCACCATCTACTAGCAGTAACATGAGCCGATTGATTTGGTTTTTGACCGGCAATAAGGGAAAGGTCAATGAAGCCAGCAAATATTTAGTACCTTTAGGCTACGAAGTGCGCCAATTAGAGGTAAACCCTGATACGATTATTGAACCTCAGTTAGACAACCTAAATGATGTTGCAATGTCTAAAATTGAACAAGCNATNCTTCATTTGCCAGGNGGAGTCAATAGCCAAGATATGTTGATGGTCGAAGACGCAGGTCTTTTCATCGATTCATTAGGAGGTTTTCCAGGAGTTTATTCNTCATATGTTCATGAAACNTTAGGCTGTGAAGGAATTATTCGTCTCCTCTCTCACCTTCAGACTGAAGACAGTGTAAGATTAGCCAAACTAAGATCAGCAGAGTTTAGAGCAGTGGCAGTTTTATGGAAGCAGGGCAAGATATTTGTCGGGTCCGGAACATGTACTGGCTACATAGGACAAAAAATAGTCGAAGAGAATGGTTTTGGATATGACCCAATTTTTGTTCCGTTTGATTTAGACTCAAATGGTAAATCATTGTCGGCCGGAGAATATGGAGAAATTAGCACCCATGGAATGCCATTTGGGGGTGTTGAAATGGACACTAAGAAAAAATTCAGTCATAGGACTCGTGCATTAAACGACTTGGTTAACCAATTGCCATCAGCATGATAAGTTAGGAACAATTGCATGGTGGTGAGGGAAATGGGTTTCGCACGAAATGTATCGGCTTTGATTGCCCTTTCCTGTGGATTATACTATCTCACTTCAGCATCCAGTTTAACTGATGATGGAAAGTGGACTTTGATTGGAATAACCTTCTTGTTCACAATAATTTGGGTTATGCTTGGCAATCGTTCACCCCGAAGAGTCCCAGTTCCTGTATCTCATGAACATGAAGTGGAATCTCAAGATGANGAAGAAGAAATTGTTGAACAAGCAAATATTCCTGAACCAGTTACTGAAGAATCTCTAGACGGCGCGACACTTAGAGAGAGAAAATTAGCTAAGATAAAGGCTAGTGAACTCGAGAGACAACAGTTAGAGGACTCTGAAGAAGATGACTTTGTATCAATTGAAGAAGTCGAAGTAGAACTCGAAGAGTTGCATACTGCAGATGAATATGTAGTTGAAATTAGTCCTGAATCAGTAGAGGACGCTGATATTGAAGTAACTGTATCTAATCGTAGAATTCAACATCAAGAGATTAGAGAAAGAATAGAGAAGAGGCGTCGAGGCCAATTAGCAGAAATTAGGGCATCAACAGTTAGGATGTGGGAAGAGCATACNGCTGGAGAAGATTTAGTCGCAGTATTACAAGATCCAAACCATGGCCAAACTGTTTTAATTGAGCCAGAGAATCCTAAACCAGGGCATATTTATGGCGCTACATTTGTTAGAATTAACGATACTCAAATATTGAAATTGAGGACTCCATTAGATGATGGATTTGAAGAGGTTGAGAAGAAACCGAGTCTACCACCTCTAGTCGGTCCAGATGGAATGCCTTTACCTCCTCTNCCTGGAATGGAAAATTTACCTTTACCTCCATTACCAGAACCACCTACTTCTGCAAGCGGGGCCTTGGCTGCGTTGAAGGAAGAAATGGAAGATTGACGAGGCTATATTAATGGAATCAATCNNTCATAATAGCCNAAAAAAATCTTCACACCATCAGAAGTTAGCTCTTTGGGGATTATTCTTAGTAGCCATTGCTCCAAGTATTTCAGTGATAACAGGATTCGCATTAAAAGCCGGATTTATNGCAATTATAGTATTTATTTTTACTAAAATTTGGATTTTTGGATTACCTGCTTTTTGGTACCTAAAGATAGAGAAGGGAAAGTTTTCACTTTCTATACCTAAAAATGGAGGGTGGAAGGAATCATTTTTACTCGGTTTAGGGATGCTTGTAGTTATTTTCATCGCTTATTTCATTCTAGGTGAAAAAATGCTGAAACCTGAAGATCTGAACGAAATTTTAGATTCTGTAGGTTTGACAGTNGCTTGGAAATTTGCATTGGCAATTTTCTTTTGGGTATTCATAAATTCAGTTCTAGAGGAATATGTTTTCAGATGGTTCATAACTTCTAAAATNGAGCAATTAACCGGAGGGGTTTGGCTCCCGATATTTATTTCTGCAGGCATTTTTACAATTCATCACACTATAGCACTAGCCTTCTTCATTGACCCATTAGGAAATTTCATCGCATCTTTAGGAGTATTTATTGGAGGTTCAATTTTTTCTTGGTTATATCTTCGTTATCGAAGTATTTGGATTGCTTGGCTTGCTCACGCGATTGCAGATATAGCAATATTCACTATTGCTTGGCACTTAGTCATCGGCTTTTGATTATCGATGCTTCCATTCCGGAGTTTCACGATTAAGAAATGCTTGAACACCTATTTCTTGATCTTCAGTATCAAAAATTTTGGCAAAATAGTCTGCTTCAACCGCAATACCTTCTTCTAAGCCTACTTCTAAGGCCGCTCTAATTACTGTTTTAGCAACAGCCATAGTACTCGAAGATTTACTGGAAATTAATTTGGCCATATTGATGGTAAATTCATATAATTCATCAGGAGANACAACATGATTGACTAAACCAATTCTGTTTGCTTCATTTGCATCTACCATNTCACCGGTCATNATTANTTCCATTGCTTTTCCATANCCTAGAAGTTTGACAAGTCTCTGAGTTGCTCCATAGCCTGGTATTAATCCTAGATTAATTTCAGGGGTTCCAAATTTAGATCGTTCACTTGCAATTCTTATGTCACAAGAACAAGCAACTTCACAACCGCCACCAAGAGCAAATCCATCAATCATTGCAATTGTTGGCTTGCTGAGAGACCAAAGTGCTTCAACAGCATTATTCGAAAATTTAACCTTGATTTCATCGCTTTTCTTTCCTACAAATTCAGTAATATCCGCACCAGCAACAAAAGAATGCGGCTTCGCTCTTTTTCCTTCTTCTGGAGTTAACGGCTTNGCTCCAGTTAATACAACGCATCGTACAGAATCATCAGATTCGACCCATTGACAAATTTTCTTGATAGAATCCATTACCTCAGAATTCAACGAATTCAGTTTATTTGGTCGATTAATGGTTATCAATGCCACATTCCCTAGGTTAGAATTTTCTTCATCAGATGGAATNAATTCGACATTTACAACTTCGCTTTCTGGTACGGCCATAGCAACCCCACAAGGATTGACTTCATGATATATGCGACGTTATGCTAAACCAATAGTAAAAAGTAAAGCATTCCTCGGTTGAACATGGGTGAATCAAATACTCCTTTAGTAAAGGCAGTAGATATGGCTAAGAAATACGGTGATTTCATTGCATTACATCCCNTGAATGTGGAAGTTCACTCAGGAGAATTCTTCGGAGTTTTTGGNCCTAATGGTGCAGGTAAATCTACTTTCATAAAGTTACTGACAGGGCAATTAAAACCGAGTAAAGGTTTGATTGAAGTACTTGGAATCAATGCTGTTGGCGATCCTCAAAAACTCAAAGCAAACATAGGAATAGTTCCTGAATCCGAGTCTCCACCATCATTTCTTACACCAGTTGAATTTCTAGAGTTTGTTGCTAAATTACGAAATATTGATGACTATAAGGGGCAAGTCGAATATTGGCTTGATTGGTTTGGATTAGAAGAAAAAAGGAATACGATGTGTAAGGATTTGTCTAAAGGACAAAGACAGAAAGTAATGCTCTCTGCGGCTTTTATTCACAAACCAAAACTATTATTTTTAGATGAGCCATTTGCTAATTTAGACCCGATTTATCAACGAAAATGTAGACAGTGGTTATTAGATCATGTTAATGAAGGCGGGACAATTTTCCTTTGTTCACATGTTTTAGAAATGGCTGAGAGAATGTGCAATAGGATGGCTATAATTAATGATGGAAAAGTTCTTGCAGCAGGTTCAGTTAGTGATTTGAAGTTATCAAATAAAGAAACTTTGGAAGATGTATTCATAAGATTAGTTGGACGTTCGATAGAAGATGTTGAACGCATAAATGAAGAAGGTATCTCAGAGGAGGAGTAGAACTGGCTAAAATGATAATATCTTCCAAGCATTGGGATGATGTTAATTTTACCGAGCCAAGAGAGAGTCTAGGTACCAGTTCTCATGGGCAGAATCTTCTAACTCCAATCCGTGGTTGGAAATCATTCAAAGCNACTTTCAAAGTAATGTTCAAGGAGGAGTTTAGGAANAACATTGAATTTGCCAAGGCTCGTCAAATAATCCTTTTTCCGCTACTACTCTCCTTAATCACGATGATTTCAACAGTCGGATTACAATTTTTAGTAGGCGATTCAGCAGCTCAAACTAGTGATATTGAATCTAAAACCTTTACTTGGCAAGAGTTGCGATTTGCTCTTCATCTTCCCCTACTAATGTTCAGTTTAGGGATGGGGACATTTGCATTTATGGGCCGAGATGCTCTNATTAGAAGAACAGGAACTAAGAATTTCCTCCTTGCNTCTCCTGCATTACAACCATTACCAAATTCAATTGCTCATTATGTTTACTTCATCAAAGATTTATGTTTTTATGTTCTACTTATTCTGTCNCCGATAATTTTTGGAATGTTCTTGGGTATTTGTCTCGAATCGATTGCATCAATCAAAACTCCTCTCGAATTTTCTAGTNTGCCATGGACATGGATTGCTATGACTATAACGCTGGCNCAGGGNTTAGTTTTCTCCTTTTTGGCATCTGCACTGTGGATGCGAGGTAGACCTTACACAATTTTGGGTCCGATATTCATTGTTATTTTTGGTATTCTAGCAGGTGTTGGAATTGTTGATTTAGANTGGATTTTACTTGGTTTGAAAGTTCAATCTTCTCAGAGCTTTTCAATTGCCTTTATTTCTTTAGTCGCCTGCTTGGCATTAGGTTTTCTTTCATCTAAATTAATCATTGATGATTTTGATGTTAGTGTGGTCGAAAAAGGAGACATGCTTGAACCCATATATCAAAGATTGAATTTCTTGGGCAAGGGCGATGTAAGGCTAATAGTGGCAAAAGAGTTCGTCGATCTTTTTCGCTCTGGCTCGATTAAAAAGATGACCGTATCTTATGCAATACCACTATTGGTTCTACTNGGAATGGCTTGGTTAATCGATTTTGCCGAGGCTCCAATCCCGATAAATCTGTTATCTTATGCNCCATTTCTTGGATTCTTTGGTTTCAACTTCTATTCATGGNTAACTATTTTAGATTCCNCGGAATTCATGAATGGGTTGCCATTACGCGTTCCACAATTAATTAGAGCCAAGGTTGTTGTATATTTCTTAGCNACTTCTTGGATATCTTTGATTTTCATTATTTTAATGGCGTGGCGTTTAGATGAGTGGGCTTCATTGCCGACCAGTATCATCGTTATGTTTGCAAATTCGATTTANATTGTAGCATTGACTGCNTATCTNATGGGATTAAGGCCAAATCAAGCAATATTTGATGCTTCAATTATGATTTGGTTTTGGATCGGCACGGTTCTTCCACTACTCGGATTATTCTTGCTTTCATTTACTCAAGGAGATGTTTCATTGTATGGTAATTGGTGGGAGCGAGCATCTCAGGATGGTTTAGCTGCAACAGCTGCGATGTATGATGAAAGTTTAGTTCAGCAAGGATATATGGGTATGATTTTAATTTCTATTGGATTACTATTTGCTTCAGCACTTTTATGGAAATTAATGGATAGACGATGGGGCAAAACTCATTTCATCAATTAATCGACTTTAGAATAAAATTTTAGGGGTTATATTAAGGGCGTCCGCCTTGACGAGAAATCATGGGAAGAGTCCTTGCTGTGTGTGGTTTACCAGGTTCAGGGAANGGNGAATTTGCATCAGTTATGGAAAGAAATNAAATTCCNATTTTATCGATGGGTGATATGGTTAGAGCCGAAGTTTCAAGACTCGGATTAGAAGAGTCTCCAGGAATTTTTGGTGAAATTGCTGCACAACTACGAGCCGAGTTTGGAGATGATGTTCTTGCAAAGNGACTTTGCAATGCGGTTGATGAATTACTTGATACAAATGATATTATTTTGATTGAAGGGCTTAGAGGAACTGCTGAATTTGATTTATTCAGTTCACGCTGGGGTGAGAAGTTTTCAACAATAGCCATTACTGCATCTCGCGAGATTCGGTTTGAACGAACTCAAACAAGAGGTCGTTCTGAGGATGGAGATATATCTGCCTTTGAAATTAGAGAAAAACGTGAAACTGGCTGGGGATTAGATGTTTTGATAGAGAGCGCTGATATCACTCTNCCCAACGAATCGAACCTTGAAGAATTTCATAATATGTGTCACAACTGGCTTCAAGAAATTAGAAATTGAAAAGAAATCTCTTGGCTTTTTGTTTTGTAACGCAGGGCGACGATTTTCTTGTTAAATTTCAGCGAAGTGTTATAGTCGGCCGATGCGTGTGCTAGAATGCTTCGGCGAGGGATGATGTATGGCGCGAAAAAGAGGGAGTAGAGGNAAACGCCAGAGAGCCCAGCAAAGAGCACAGTATGATGAACTGGATAAATACCCAGTTTTGCCACCTCATGCTTTCGCCAGAGTAGTTAGAGATAGGCAGACATTGAACATCATTTATCAGATTATTGAACCGCCTATGACAAAGAAAGAACAAGAGTATAGAGACGAGATTATGGATATTTTTATTCGTTCTCTTACTGCAAACATCGAAGAGATAGATGCTAATCCGGAAGCATATATNAGAACTGCAATGGATAAAGTAATCAAGTCATATGGTATGAAAATAAATAAAAAATCCAAGTCTAAAATCTTCTATTATCTTCGAAGAGANCTGATCGGATATGGTCAAATGGATGTTTTGATGAATGATGCNAACGTTGAAGATATTTCCTGTGATGGTACCAATGTACCTATATTTGCTTATCACCGTAAATTCGAATCCGTCGAAACAACTTGTGTTTGGCCTAATGACGATTTATTAGAATCATATGTGATTAAACTGGCGCAGAGGTGTGGCAAGCATATTTCAGTTGCAGACCCCCTTCTCGATGCAACATTGATGGATGGTTCTAGAATTGTAATGAAACTTGGCCATGAAGTTTCTACTCGAGGTTCTTCGTTCTGTATTCGTAGATTCAAAGATGATCCTTTTTCGCCTGCAGATATTATTGCATTTAGAACAATGTCATCATTGATGGTCGCTTATCTTTGGATCGCTTTCCAAAATGAAGTNCCAATGCTGTTTGTAGGCGGTACCGCATCTGGTAAAACTACTACTCTAAACGCTATGTGTATCTTCATTCCATGGCAAATGAAAATTGTTTCAATCGAATCTACTCGTGAAGTTAACATTCCTCAGCCAAACTGGGTCCCTGGTCTTACAAGACAAGGTTTTGGTGGAGAATCAACCGAGGGNGTAATTGGTGAGTTCGAACTACTAAAAGCCGCTCTTCGTGAACGGCCAGAGTATATCATCGTGGGCGAAATTCGTGGTGCTGAAGCGTATGTTCTATTCCAAGCCATGGCAACAGGACACTGTGCTTATTCGACAGTTCACGCCGATTCAGTACCATCTTTAGTNCACAGGCTTGAAAACAAACCCATCGATATTCCTCGTGTTCTTCTTCCTGCTCTAGAAGCCTGTTCGATTCAGATTCAAACAAGAATTAACGGAAAGCGTGTTAGAAGAACAAAGCAACTTGTAGAGATTGTTGGTATCGACCCTAACTCACTTGAAGTGATCACCAATGAAGTATTTAGATGGGANGTCACTACAGATGACTTCATTTTCAGCGGTAAATCCTATGTTCTTGAGAAAATTATGGTTAAGTTGAATTACTCCCAAGATGATATGAGGAGAGAACTCAGGACTAGAAAGAGAATACTTGAGTGGATGGTTTTGAATGATATTAGGAAGGCTGACCAAGTGTCACAGATCGTTACAGAATATTATGTGAGACCTAATGAGATTTTAGCACGTGTTGACGGACTACGTTGATGAGGGGATTTTATGGAATTAACCGCTTGGCAGAGATTCTGTAATAGAATCCTAGGTAGGTTGGTTAAGAAGAGAGCCAGAAAAGATAAAAATCTCTCAGACAATCTAGTCAAAGGTTCAATGGGAATTATGCCCGAGGTATACTTGTCAACTGTAATTATGACTTCTATGGCCATTCTTCTAATTTGTTGGGGCCTAGTATCTCTTTTCTTCATTCCCGANATAGGAGTAATTGCTTTCTGGGAAGGTTTGCAAGACCCAGCCACTATCAATCCTTGCTTAGATTGGGAATATTGGGAGCCAGAATTGGTAGATAAATCAAAACCTGGNAATGGNTGTCCGGATTATGCAACTAGAGTTTTNCCACCTTTCTTGGAGGTTCTAATCATTGGTCTTGGAGGAATAATTATTCCTTATTCNGGNTACTTATTAGTTCGAGGTGGGGCAAAGCGTGAAGCAGNNCGTAGAGGTTCTCAAATTGAAAAGTACCTTCCATATGCTGCATCTTACACTGCTGCAATGTCTGCAGCAAATGCGACACCTGCGAAAATTTTCCGTTCATTGGCCATGAATAGAGATATTTACGGCGATGTTGCGGACGATGCTGGTTTGATTTATCGCGACGTAACNTTACTTGGGTACGACTTAATCACAGCCATAAAAATGAGTGTAGATAGAGCCGCTTCTATTTGGCTGACGGAGTTTTTCCAAGGAATGGTAGGTACATTAACAGCCGGAGGACATCTGAAATTATACTTCTTGAACAGGGCAGAACATTACATGAGGGAAAATNGAACTAGACTTCAACAATTCNTGGAGTCGATTGCTTTGCTTGCAGAATCATACATTGTAGTCGCTGTAGCAATGCCTCTGTTTTTGATAGTCATGCTGGTAATTATGTTCTGGGTTTCTGGTTCTGGNGCCCAAATGTCTGAAGGTATGCTATATGGCATTGTTTTAGGATTCATTCCGATGATTCACGTTGCATATGCAGTATTAGTTTACACCAGCAGTAAGGAACAAGAGATGTAGGGGGTGATTCAATGGCTAAAAAGAAGAAGAAATTGGTTGTTGAATTAGATTTACCTAAGGACGATAAAACNTTGAAGAATCTATACATNATTCTTTTCTTTTCAATTATAATCGGGCTTTCATCTGGGATTATGTGGGCGACTAATTCCGGTTTCATACCGACTACCAACGGNGAGCCCATGTTCACAAATATTTACTGTGGAGCGACTTCTTCGGATGAAGCTGGCAATAGTTACCAAGATGAATTCAATTCAGCGCAAAAACCATCTTACAAAGCAAATGAATCATGTGCGATTTTGANAGATAGTCCCGATCAGTTAACATGGTCTGAACAACCTTGGGTAGATTTCCAGTCGAAAGGAAAAACATTTGATGTTCCTGGGATTTCAGCCGAAGATAAAATAGGAGTTGTAGTTGAACAACCATTAGAAATGACTTGTGATGTTTTGGCAAANCAACCAACANAATATACAGCAGCNATTNGNGATTCNGATGGCAATACTATTCGATTCTTCAACGGGACAACCGGTAAATCCAGCGATGTATGTTTGATTGAAATCGAAAATATTGATCCTGGTGAAAATTACCAAGTAGTATTCATTTCCGCTCAAGAAGGCCAAGAATTATCATCTGCAGAATTTGAAATAACAGTGGACTATTATGATGGAATACCTGCAAATATGAATAATAAGTCATTTTGGCTTGGCCCAAAAGTAGAACTTGGACCATTTGATTTTAGACCTACAATTTTCCTCAATTTCTTTGGATTAACATTCTTNTTCTTNNTATATCCNGCTTCTTTTTATTGGGAAAGAGTTGAGAAAAAGAAAAATGAAGTTGAAGAAAAATTCCCAGACTTCCTTAGAGATATGGCCGAGTATTGGAAAGGGGGTTTATCCATGACAGTGGCGGTCCAAACTTTAGCTAAATCAGAATATGGGGCGCTAAATGACGAAGTTAAGAAGATGTCTGATCAGTTGAGTTGGGGGATTAAATTCAGTGATGTCATCAAACAATTCTCTGAGCGTGTAGGTACTCCATTGGTCAAGAGGGCTATCACCTTGATTGCTGAGGCTGATAGAGCAGGTGGAAAGATTTCGGATATTCTTGTTACTGCAGCGAACGACTCTCGAGAGATTAAGTTCCTAGAGGGTGAAAGAAGAAGAGCAATTGGTTCGTATATCGCTGTTATTTGGACATCGTATTTCGTTTTCTTAGGTGTTATCACCCTATTAGGTAGAATCTTTATTCCTGCTATTGCTAAATCAAACTCGGGTGATGAAGGGTCAGGAGACACTGGTGGTGCTAATATTGGAAACATGACAATCAGGTCAATTGACCCACTTTTCTTCGTTACAGTATTCTATTACGGCGTGACTATGCAGGCAATTGGAAATGGCTCAATGGCTGGCTTAATGGCTAATGGTCGTTTTTCAGCAGGTTTCAAACATTCAGGGATGATGATTATTGCTGCTTTGATTGCATTCAATTTACTTGTATTCAATCCTGAACTAATTGGTGATTCAGCCTATGAAATTACTAAATCAATTACCACCTCAAAAGCATCCTACACGGTTGGATTAAACCCTTCAGGTGGAGCATTTATTCCAACTCCAATGAAGTGGGGTTGATAATTTGCGTAAAGATGAAAATGCCCAAGTTCACATCCTTGAGATGTTGACATTATTTTGGCTTTTTTTTATGTCTGCCACCTTTTTGATAAGAATTGACGTTCCTGATTCACCATCAATTGCCCATGATTCTTCATTGGAAACAGCGGGGGAATCTGCCTTCTTGTATGGCTTAGGGCTTGACGCAGAAGTTGAAGGGGAAAATCGGTTGGCTGAATTACTCAATAATAGCGATTTTGATGGAACCTGTGAACTTCTTCAAGAGGCTATTGCTAGTGGNAAGGAAGGTAATTGCTGGTTAGCTAAGAATAGTGCAACATCATCGCCATATGGCCTAGTTGGTTCTCCTTCAGGTTCCACTTTTGCTGTTCATAAATTAGTAGTAGTCGATGGTGATTTATGGACTATTACCCTAGATATTTGGAGTACCGGAGGTGGTGCTTGATGTATNTAAGAGAGAAAAATTGTACCGATAGGGATGCAGCACAAATGCTTCTTGCAACAGGTGTAGTACTACTTCTTTCACTTCTTTCTATGGCTGTATTCAGTGTTAAAGTTGCTGGAATTACTCAGTCTAACGATCCTTCTTCAAATGGTGTGATTCAAACTACTGATGAAGTGATTGACGCAATCCCATTACTGATTGAACATCGTACAATTACTTGGATTAATGCAGGTGTTGAAAGAATTGAAGCAGCTGAACTTTCAGTCGATAGTGTACATGATGATTTATTNCACCATGGTGAATTAAGGGGTGTTGAGGTTAAAATTCTTGATTTTATAGTATCTGATGTTGATGGAACNACNTTGTTAGTAACAGGGGAGTTAGGCATATCAGATAGTAGTTCAACACTTAGAACAAATATTTCATTCACTATTTCTGCTTAGTACGGTTTTCATTCCATGCTAAGTCAAGTAGATGTTCAATTCGTTCAGCATCATCTTTGACTCTTGAGATATCAACTATGGGCCAATTTGAAATCTTAGACCTCTCAAGTAAACCTTCTTGAATACTCCTTATTCTAGAGAAGTTAGCTAGATATCTGTCCGCTCTTCTAAAGGAATTTGCATCTCTTGAGCGGAGCATCTCTTGATGCTTATTTTCTTCACCAACCGCTAAAATTACCCCTAGGGCTATTCCCCCAGCATCTCTCCAAGGGGCCAGTAATTTTTCACTTGGGACAATATGTACACCTTCTAATAACAAATCGATCCCCTCTCGCAATGCACGATTTATGGTAGCCTCAATTCCTGATTCAACGGACTGACATGTATCCAGCCAATCGATAATAGGATCATTCGCTGAACCGATTGAGAAGGACGAACGATGAAGGGCCGATTGTGCACCTTCCTGGTCACAACTTCTCATAATTTCACGAATTGCATCTGTTGATATTATTCTAGCGAATTTGCTTTTTGCAGCGATTTTGAGAGAAGCCGTAGATTTACCAGATCCAGTTGCTCCAGCAATAATTAGTAATCGGGGGGCACGGTCTGCGATAGTTCTAGCAGTTGCTTGAGCCATACCCACCTTACGCGCCATGTATTGCTTTGAGTGGTCTTTACTCATGAGTGTTGTCACATTAATTTAGAAATTATTGCTTTTTTGAAGTATTCAATCGAAGCGAATACCTTTGAACGGTCACTTCATGGATGGTTTATGAGCGCACAAAAAATGCTGATTGGCGGACAATGGGTTGATAGTGGAAATGGGGATACAAGCAACGTAATCAACCCTGCAAATGACGAGGTTATAGCGACAGTACCTAAGGCCACAATTCAAGATGTTGAAGATTGTATATTTGCATCTCGTAATGCCTTCTTAGATTCTTCTTGGAAAAACATGGACCCTGCACAAAGAGGCAGAATCCTCAATAAAATGGCTGCAGCAACTTATTCCAATGCNAAAGAATTAGCCAAAATAGAATCGGAAAATAACGGTAAGACTTTTCGTGAAGCATTATCTGAAATTCGTTATGGAGCNTGGACATTGGAATATTTCGCTGGACTTTCAGATAAGATTGAAGGAAGTACAATTCCAGTTCCAGGAAATAGGTTGAACTATACATTAAGACAACCTTTNGGAGTTACTGCTCATATCGTTCCTTGGAATTTCCCACTTCAATTAGCTATTCGTTCCATTGCTCCTGCTCTAGCAGCAGGTTGTACAGTAATTGCTAAACCTGCTTCTTGGACTCCACTATCATTACTGGCTTGGGCTAGAAAAATGGAGGAGGCTGAAGTGGGTCTTCCTTCAGGAGTGTTACAGGTTATTACTGGTTCAGGTGGATTNATCGGTGATGCTTTAGCAGGACATTCAGGAATAGATGGCGTCGTATTAACTGGCGGTGTGCCAACGGGTCAAACAGTTATGGCAAAGGCTAGTGAGAATCTTACACCAGTTACTCTTGAACTTGGNGGTAAAGGTGCAAATATTGTATTCCCTGATGCTAATTTAAAATATGCAGCTAAGGCAATTTGTTTTGGAATTTTTATGAATGCTGGACAGATGTGCTGGGCTGGTTCAAGATTAATAGTACACGAGGATGTTCATGATGAACTNGTTGATGCAGTAGTTGCTGAAGTAGCAAAATGGAAAGTTGGGCCTGGNATGGAAGAAGGTGTAAGAATTGGAAGTTTGGTGCACAAGAATCATCGTGATGAGGTAATANAAAAGTTACATTCTGGTCTAAAAATGGGCGGCACTGTAGTTTGTGGAGGAAATCCGTTAGAAGGCGAAGGGGCTTTTATGGAAGCAACAGTTGTAACAGATGTTTCATCTGAAAATATCCTGTTCAAAGATGAGTTATTCGGGCCTGTATTATCAGTCACCAAGTTTACTGAAGACTCAGAGGCTCTTGAACTTGCTAATGATACCCCATTTGGATTNTTAAATGGGATATGGACAAATAATCTAAGTCGTGCTCATAATTTAGCTAGAGATGTACAATCTGGAATGGTTTCAATCAATGAGTATCCAATTACTTTCCCTCAAACCGCATTTACAGGTTGGAAACAATCTGGAATTGGAATTGAACAAAGCCAAGATGCACTTAGATTTTATACCAAAGTCAAGAATGTAAATATCAAACTTTGAGGTGAAANTTTGACGATTGAAATCGAAGATTTAGAAATAGGAATTCGTAAAATTAAGATGGCNGGACAAAGTTCTGCACAGTCTTTTTCCTTAGAATTTTTACCAAGTATTGCTGATGCGATCGATAAAGCTTTGAGAGATGTCTCAGTAAAAGCGATTATACTTACTGGAGAAGGTAAATTCTTTTCTGCGGGAGCAGATATTAACGCCTTCGCCAAATCTATCGAGGATGGTAATTCACCACAATTAATACGTGATTTAACTGGCATTTTACACCCATTACTGATTAGAATGCGCCAATCACCNACAATTTCTGTCGCTGCAATTAATGGTGCATGTGCGGGTGGAGGCCTTGGTTTGGCCCTTGCCTGTGATTTCCGTATCGGTTCAAGTAATGCTAAAATGGCAGCCTCTTATTCAGGTATGGGTTTATCTCCTGATGGAGGGACNACATGGCTTCTTCCAAGATTAGTTGGTGTTCAAAAAAGTCGTAAATTTTTCTTGGAGAATTCAATTTGGTCTGCTCAACAAGCAGTTGATTATGGTGCAATTGACGAACTTGTTGAACCTTCTAAATTAATCGAAAGAAGTTGCGAAGTTGCTCAAAAATGTAGTTCTTGGGGCATGCATAGTAAGGAGGCTACAAAACATCTACTCGATGTGCAATCGGTAAATGACTTTGAGACACATCTAATGCATGAGAGGACATTAATTGAAGCAGCAGGTACGACAAATGACTTCAAAGAAGGGGTATCCGCTTTTCTCGANAAGNGAAAACCAAANTTTGATTGATNACTCTGGTATATCAGTTTCTTCAGCGCTTCCACTGGACCAATCATAAATCCCTTTACCGGATTTTTTACCTAATCTTCCTTGGGAAACTAATTTCTCAAGAAGTGGATGAGGTGTGTAAGAGTCATCATTGAAAGACTCTTTCAAATTNAACAGTATATCTCTTCTAACATCTAATCCAACTAAATCAGTTAATGCCAATGGGCCCATTGGATGCTTATATCCAAGAACCATTGCAGTATCGATATCCTTTGCACTTGCGACACCATCAGCAAGCATCCTGATCGCTTCATTTCCAAGTACGACTCCAAGTCTAGAAGTTGCAAAACCTGGGACATCGTTGACTAAAATAGTAGTTTTACCCATAATTTCTCCAGCAGTAGTCGCAGAATTTATTGTTTCATCTGAGCATGAGTCGTGCTTGATTAATTCAAGTAATTTCATAATTGGAACTGGATTGAAGAAATGCATTCCAATTACTTTTTCAGGTTTTCCAGAAGCCTCAGCAATTTTGCTAATCGATAGTGATGAAGTATTGGTTCCAAGGATACATTCTGGCTTTGTCAAAGAACCCAAGCGTTGGAAAATATCACATTTTAGATCCATGATTTCAGGAACTGCTTCAATAACCATATCGGCATTCTTCACAGCGTCAGAGAGGTCTGACACTGGGAATAAATTTGCAGCCCATTGTTCTTTTTGTTGCTCAGTTGTTTTTCCTCTAGCAATACCTTTATTCCAGAAAGAATCAATATTATTCATTCCTCTNTCCAAACCATCACTGAACGCATCGAAAAGATTTGTTTTCCAGCCACTCTGGGCACATACCTGGGCAATACCAGCACCCATTGTTCCAGCACCAATTACAGCAACAGTCCTAATCTCCATGTCTGCTCCACTACGAGAGACTTCATGATGATTGCTTGAACTTGGTAGGTTTACTCTGGGCTAAAATTACTCCTCCGACAATTAAGATAAACGAAAGAAGAAGTGATGTTCCTAACTTTTCATCAAGAAGTAAATATCCACTGAAAATTCCAAATGGTGGAACTAAGTATACGTATAGAGCACTTTTTCCTGCTCCGATAGTTAATATCCCATCAGCAAACCAAACATATGATATCACAGTAGAGAAAACNGCAAGGAACACCATCGCTATCCAGCTTTCATTACTGGGGTCTGGAATTCCATGTTGGAATGTTTCAATAAACATGATTGGAGTTAAGAAAATCAATCCGGCAACAGAAGACCAAACAGTCAACTGTAGCGGAGTCAGATTGGCTTCTCTATTTTCTGCAGGTGTAATCATTGCTTTTTTCATCAAAATAGTATTACATGCCCAAGAGAATGCTGCACCAGCAATTAGAATATCACCAATCGCTCTACTAGTGAAAGAAATATCGACATTAGGTGAATAATAGAATAATATTCCCACCCCAGTAAGTCCTAATCCTAAACCAATTGCTAGTCTGTAAGTCATTTTTTCACCTAAGAAGAAAATTGCTAAGATTGCTGTAAACAATGGGTTGAAGGTTATCATTAAAGATGCATCACCAGCAGCGGTGTATTGCATTCCATACATGAAAAATGCTTGATATACACAGGTCGAAAAGAATCCGATTAAAGCTAACCTCTTCCATTCATTTCTTGTTGGGATAACCCACTGCTTTGAGAAATATAGTAATACCAAGAATAGTAATACAGCAATTACATACCTAATCCATGATGCGACAAATGGTTCAATATCATTGGCAATTACTCTTCCAGCAGGCCAACCAAATCCCCAGATTGCTGCAACAATTAATAGTTTGAAATGAGTTAGAACATTTTTCATTCAAATCGCTCCAAACCTAATTGGAGCATTCTTGCTCTCGGCAATCCAATTTCAGGAAGCCCTTTGGCAGGTGCGTAAATTTTCAAACCTTCTATTCTAGAAACAAATAATCCATAACTAGCCATATCATCAGGTCGATAAGGGGTGTCAAGTCCCATTTTTGTTAATGTCTCACATGCCTTTTCAGTATAGATTGGATATAGATTAGTAGAAAAGTGAACCCATTCAGAAATTCTCTTTGTATCTAGATTATCTAAAGTTAGAAGGTGTTCCAGTAATGATACATCTGGATAATTAATAGTCTGTAAGATCATCTCAATTTCCATCATAATGTCTTCAGGCCATACTTGAGGTTCCCTTTCGGACCATTTTTCTGAGATGAATACATGCTCAATAGATGCTTTTTCTTGTATTGAAAATATTGCTTTAGCGTAGTGTTCATCCTCAATGCTATCGGCTACAAGACCGGGTAATTCCGAATAGAAACGTTCACACTTTTCAGTGTCTATTCCATACAATGATACAGGAATCATGCTATCCCTCAAGGAATTTATGCAGAGGCGCCAATACCAGACTCTATTTGACGAGTAGACATTGGCTTATTGGCAATCCATTCTTTCTCAAAAAGTTGTTTTAACAATTCTTCATCTTCTTTTGTNGGTAGATTGTTATTGATGTAATTTTGCCATTCTTCATCAGAACCTTCAAATTTAGAGCCATCGGTATTGTGTCTTTGTTTTTTGGTAACTCCAATATCTCTGTTGAAGTTTTCATGAGGAACATAGAGCTTTATGGCGTCTTCAGGTAAGTATTTGTTTAGTTTTTCAACTTCTCTAACTATTTCTTCATGATAGTGACCTCTTGCTTCTTCGTTTAGAGTTTCTTTGTCGACTTCAATTCCAGATTCCAATTTCTTTCTTTCATCCCATCTTCCNTTAATTCCCCANACATAAGCCCAGTGAGCCGAAGANGATGCATCTACTCCGAATAGGTCATGAGCAGTGGATGCCCACTTGTTGATATATCTTTGAAGTAAGTCCAGAGGAATTACGCCTGCCTTGATTATTCTTCTAAGGCCATTAGATCCAGTTCCAAGGTGGAATGATTCCTCNTTNAGCATAGGACCCATGGAGGCTGCCAATGGTTTGAATGCAGATGTTGAGAGCATTCCCAATTGGAATTTACCATCTCTATCTACAAACATAGTGTAGCAGAAGAAGTCTAACCAGTGCGGCATTGGTCTGTTGAATGCACCAAGTAATCTGTCTCCATCTTGTGCATTTCTCTCCAATAGTTTCTGAGCCTCACGNCGTCCTTGTTGACCAAAGTATGTCATCAACAGATATGCCATTTGCCATCCATGTCTTTGTTCTTCAGCCATAATCCTAGCAGCAGCATATCTNTCATAATCAGTTGGTGCCGTGGCTAGNAGGTGTCTTTGTTGTTCAACCGATGCAAATTCAGTGTCGCCTTGAACAGTAATCATAGTGATTAGAGCATCACGCATACTTTGGTGAGGAACTTGAAGGGATCTTTCCCACTTTGCTCTGCCTCCATAATCGCCATATTCGATGGTATCACCTGCTCTATCCCAGTCGAACTGAATAGAAAGGTCGAAATCACCTAACCAGCTTTTATCGAATCCAACTCTATCTTGCCATTCTTCAAAGTTTGCAATCCAGTCTTCCCATGTTGTCGGTAGGTTGTCCATGACAATGGGATGGAGGGGTTATCCTTATTGTCTTTGCGAACATGTTCGTATCAAACAAATATCTCTTGGTAATACTTGTCGATAACCTTGCATTCTATGGAATGTAACATTACTGAAAGAGTCGACTTGGAGATTCCTAATTCTACAGATAAATCTGTTAGCGTTATTTTCCTTGGTGCAGCCCAATATCCTCTACGTAAAGCTAATTCAAAGACTTCTCTTTGCCTAGAAGTGAGTAGTTTTTCTTGATTTGAACGAGTTGACTTAAGTCTCATCTGAATTTTTTGTAATTCTATTTCTTTTACCAATTGTTTGGCTTGCTCAGTTGAACATTGAATGGTCCAGTCAGCCCAACCGTCTATTACATCGAAAGGAGTTCTAGGAACCACGCCAACTATTCTAAGAGGTTTGATGAAACCACCTCCACCGCTAGCTATTGTTACACTTGCTTTATTGTCGCCAAGAANATTAACCCTCTCAACACCTCTCAAGTTTTCTAAGTCTGATAGTAATTCTTGTTCAGCAGCAATTTGTGCAGTTCCTCTGCCTTTTCCTAATGGCATTGTTTCTATTATCTGTAAAACCGTATTTGGATTATTCCTTGTTACTTCACCAGCCCAATGATCGTCAGGTAGGCGAACTTCAATTCTAACAATTTGAGACATGTAATCACAGACTATGGATACGATCGTGCCTTGATAGTTGTTTACTTTCAACATCAATCATTTCTGAGAAGGTCGATACAGTACCATTACTGTTCATTTTTACGCCAGGCAAATAACCATCACATACTCCGGATGCAACAAAAATAGCATCTTCGGATTTACACAAATCTTTAGCATCCCATAATCTTGTTAAATCATCATTAACCATGTTTTTTGCTCTAGCCTTCTCTTCATCGGAACGAAATACGAGTCGCCCTTCAAAAACTCCTCCGATACCTCTGATTGCAGTGGCGGTAATGACTCCTTCAGGTGCCGCCCCTATTCCAAGTAACATGTCGTGTTCTCCTTCAGGTCTTGCAGCCCATAGTGCAGCGGAAATATCCCCGTCTCCAAGAAGGTGTAATTGAGCGCCCATACTCTTTACTTCTTTGAATAAATCATTGTGCCTTGGCCTATCCAGGGCAATTATTCTAACCTCTTCAATAGGTTTATCCAGTACTGATGCAACTTGCTCAATATTGTATGCAACCCCGCCATCGAGGCTTATGTGACCTTCCATTTCTGGGCCTGCAGCAATTTTATCCATGTAACAATCAGGTGCATGTAGCAAAGTACCTCTTGGTGCGGCTGCAAGTACAGCAATAGAATTGGGTAAGTTATCTGCACAGTTATTGGTACACTCTAGTGGATCAACTGCAATATCTATTGCAGCGACATCTGGATTGCCAATTTCACATCCGAGTTGTTCTCCAATGTACAGCATAGGTGCTTCATCTCTTTCTCCTTCNCCTATTGCAACTCTTCCATCGAATGGGACATTATCAAAAGTAATCCTCATGGCTTCTACAGCAGCTGCGTCAGCAGCCATCTTATCGCCCTTACCTCGCCATTTTGCGCTTGCTATTGCCGCTTGATCTACGGCTTCTAAGAAATGATTGGCTAGGTCGGAAACTCTTCCCATGGAGGAATGCTGACGCGTCTATTCCATCAATGAAGCGGTCGTAACTTATTTTGTTGATTTGAATTTTTCAACAACCTGTATTTGAGAAATAATTGTATCTGGATATTGGCCATTACTGTCCTTTTCCAATGATTTAACCATATCTAGAGCACAAAGAAGACCGGCGCTTACACCGGTTAACGCTTCCATCTCAATGCCAGTTTTATAGTGTGCAGAAACTGTTACTGTACAGCGTAAATTATCGCCTTCCCATGACCATTCAACATTGCAACCCTCTAAAGGAATAGGATGACAGTGTGGAATTATTCTCGGAGTTTCCTTTACCGCTTGAATAGCAGCAATGGTTGAAGCTTGAAGAACATCTCCTTTAGCGACACGATTATTCTTTATTGCATCAACAGAATCTGTAGAGAGTTTTAGTAATCCTGTGGCTGTCGCCCTTCTTTTGACGTTTGGCTTATCTCCAATTTCTACTATCGCATCAATTTTCTCATTCATTTAAACACATCCTAACCTAATCCTGCTTTCCACTGAACACCTTTGTCAGTAACTTCTTTTTTCCAGAGTGGGGCTTGCTTTTTCAATTCATCTATCAGCCATTCACAAGCCTTGAATGCAGGTTTTCTGTGTGCACTACCGACATGTATAGCTACTATATCNTCACTTGCTTTGACAATTCCAACTCTATGAGCCATCGCTACGCTAAGAACTTGAAAGTTTTCTATTGCTTGGACGGCTAATTGATTTAGAACGATGGGTAGTCTTTCTAACCAAGCATCGAATTCTAATTGTATGACATTTGAATCATCGTTCTTCGATCTAGTNATCCCTAAAAAAGATACAACTGCACCGCAACCNTCAAGATTCATTCTACTTTTTAGTCCATCGGCATCAATAGTATCATGGGCATTTTCAATCAAAATATGCCCGGTCATGTGTCTGCGAAGTAAACGCATAATTCAAACCTCACTCATACATGCGACAATCATGAGCGGAGATGAGCCGGTACAAATCATGGGGGCGGGGCTTTCAGGATTAGCGGCTGCAACTATACTTGCTAAAGCAGGTAGAGAAGTACATGTTCACGATATTAGAAATGATTCAGGTGCCCGTTTTGACGGTGATTTCCAAGCCTTGGAAAATTGGAGTATGGGTGTTGATTTCTTNGAACAATTGAAGGAATGGGGATTTGATACGGAGGAGTTTAAAGCAACAGAATTTAATGTAGTAGATTTGATTCATCCTGATGANAAAATCACTCAAGCCGAATCTGCTAAAGTTGCTTACAGAATAGTTGAAAGAGGCACCTCATCNCACACTATTGACCAAGGAATCAAACGTCAAGCAATCGCTGCTGGAGTAAAAATCCACTATAAATCNAGAGTTAAAGAAGAAGATTGCCATATTATCGCCTGTGGTCCTAAGGGTACATCAGCTGTCGCTTATGGGGAGATTTTTGAAACAGACCATCCTAANCATATAGGCTTTCAATTGAATGATAAATTAGCGCCAGGGGCTTATTCTTATCTGATTATAATCGATGGTATCGGTCTAATATGCACTTGTCTTTGGAGGAAACAGAAGAAAAGTGATAGGTTCTTGAACGAAACAATTGCTTGGTATGAAAGAAATTATCCAAATTTAAATCGTAAACCAATCAAACGAGTTGGAGGGAAAGGAGATTTTACAATTAACCGTAACTACAAGCAAGATGGACGTTACTATGTTGGTGAATCCGGAGGGCTTCAAGATTTCATGTGGGGATTTGGAATGAGAATGGCTGTTTGGTCTGGGGTGCTTGCCGCCAAAGATATTCTTGGAGAATGTGACTACGAAGTTGAAGTTAGGAAGCAACTAATGCCTTATGTTAGGACTAGCGTTTCTAATAGATGGCTCATGAATAGAGTNGGAGATAGAATGTTCAAAAGAATGTGCACAAATTGGATGAAAGATCAAAAGAAACGTGGCGATGGTTTAATTTGGATTGGAAAATTATTCCAGCCAACATTTTTCAAGAAATTACTTTACCACTTTGTTACTCCTTTCATGCTGAAAAAAGACCCTAAATCTATGGGTAGGGGAGTTAAGAGAATGCCATTTAGAAAAGCGAAAAAGCGAGATTACTGGGTACAGTCAGAAGCAGCAGAAGATGTTGCTAAACAATGGGATTTAATTCGGCGTAANGGGGGAAATACTTCCTTTGANGAAGATTCNGATTCTCCCTCGATTCCNAGTAAATAGNGNGCGATTTGTTCTTAATGTATCTCCTTTTGGCTTAATTTATGAGCGACCTTTATGGATTGAAACTGGAGCCTATGGCTAATAAATTAGTAAATTACGGAGTAACAAATAATGGAATTGCAGTTATTGAACTGACTTCTGATTCAGCGGGTGCGCCGCTTGAAGGTCCAAACGACCGTTCCCCTAACACATATACTCACGGAATGATGCGTGATATTGATGAAGCGATTGTTAAAGCGAGATTCGATGATGATGTCACCTGTATTGTTCTAACTGGAAATGGNGCCTCTTTCTTTTCTGCCGGAGCATCCATCCAGATGCTTAACAGTGTCACTCCTGGTTTCAAGTATAATTTCTGCCTACACGCTAATGAGACCCTTTCTCGTCTTGAACAAACTGCAAAATTAGTTATCTGTGCGATTAACGGTCATGCAGTTGGTGGNGGTCTAGAAATTGCTATGGCTGCAGATATCAGAATTGCAAGAAAAAATGCTGGTAAAGTCGGACTTCCTGAAATAAACCTCGGAGTTTTAGCAGGAACTGGTGGGACTGCACGTTTAACAAGATTAATCGGAAAAGCAAAAGCGCTTGAGATGATGGTTACTGGCGAACTAATGTCTTTCGAGGATGCACATTCTTGCAATCTAATTAATCATATTTGGGAAGGTAGTCCNGAGGATTTCAGAAGAGATATTCTTGATTGGTGCTCTCAATTCACACTTCCAAATAAGGCTGTTAAGGCTGTAGGTAATATCAAGAGGTCTTGTCAAACAGGTCCTGAGATTCCTTTCGAATANCATTTGGCATTAGAGAGAGAGTTACAGGCTGCATTGTTTAACAGTAGTGATGCTAAGGAAGGAATTGCAGCATACGTAGAAAAGAGAGTTGCGAACTTCACTGGAAACTGAACCAATAATAGGTGATAAAATGTCAAAATACCATGTTCCAGCAGATGTTCCTGACGAGTTAGTAGGGACATTCATTCAAAATATGGATGCAGCTACTGCTGGTACAGGTAAGATGAACCTATTTGCATGTGATCAGAAAATTGAACACTTGAATGATGATTTTTATGATGGTGATGAGGTCATACCTTTGTCTTCTAATGACCCTGAGCATTTATTTCAGATTGGTCAGAGATGTCATGAGGAAGGTACAATTGGTGTTCTTGCAGGACAATTAGGTTTGATTTCTCACTATGCAAGAGATTATCCTGAAATTCCTTATTTGGTAAAATTAAATTCTAAATCTCACCTAGTTAAGAAGGGTCAGAGAGATCCAATNTCNCAAGCATTGTGGGATATGGATGATGTNATGTCTCTAGTTCACAATGGCATAAATGTTGTTGGAATAGGTTACACAATTTACGTAGGTAGTGAATTTGAGCATGAAATGCTTTCTGAAGCAGCACAATTTATTCGTCAAGCTCATGAGTTGGGTATGATTTCAGTTGTTTGGATGTATCCGCGAGGTAAGGCGGTAAGCGATGAGAAAGATCCACAATTAATCTCCGGTGCTGCTGGAGTTGCGACTTGTATTGGTGCGGACTTTGCCAAAGTTAACTATCCTACTGCATGGGAAGGTATGACGCCATCGGAATCTCTTGCAGTTGCTTCACAAGCCTCTGGTCGGACAGGAATTATTTGTTCAGGTGGAGGTTCATTACCTCCAGAGCAGTTCCTTCAGAGATTGTGGGACCAGATGAATACCGGTGGTTGCAGAGGTGCTGCTACTGGACGTAATATTCATCAAAAGGAAACCGAAGAGGCAGTAAGAATGACTGCTGCATGCCATGCAATAATTTGNGAGGAAGCTTCTGTCGAAACAGCACTTTCAATATTTAATGGAGTTCAATAGTTCCAAAAAAGATAACCTTTACCGGTAGTTATGGTGGAGATAAATCCTGACATCACAAAAGCCAGGACTTTATCTTCAAATTATTATACTGATAGTAAAATTTTTGATGATATTTTATCAAAATTCGGAAGTTATTGGCAATATGTTGGGCATACTTCTCAATTCGAAGACGGTATGGTAAAACCCTTGAAAATTGGTAATGAGCAAGTAATTATTTCGAAAACTGCAGATAATTTCTATTGTTTTTCAAATGTATGTACGCATAGGGGGATGATTTTGTTAGGCGAAGAGGATTGCAAAAAAGCATTGATCTGCCCATATCACGGGAGAACATTTTCTATTGATGGAAAATTCAAGAATATGCCAGAATTTGAAAAAGCTGAAAATTTTCCTACTGCTAAGGATGATCTTTNTCAGTTTAATATCAATATTTGGGGAAATATGCTCTTTACACTAATCAATCCAGAAAAAGAAACCAATAGTTGGTTTGATCATATTCAACAGAGAATGTCGTTTTTGGATATTGAAAATTTTTCATATGACTCCTCTAGAGAACGGAAATATACTATCAATGCAAATTGGATTCTTTACGTAGACAATTATCTAGAAGGATTTCACATCCCTTTTGTCCATAAAGAATTAAACAAGGCTTTGGATTATGGTCAATATGAAACAGAATTGTTCACTGGTGGGGTATTACAAGTTGGTATTGCTGAAGATGGAGTGAATAGTTTTGATATACCAAAGGGACATCCAGACTTTGGCAAAAATGTAGCTGCTTACTATTGGTGGGTTTATCCTAATTTAATGTTGAACTTTTACCCTTGGGGACTTTCAATGAATGTTATTAATCCGATTTCAGAAAGTGAAACAGAAGTTAGATATTATGGATTTGTTAATGATGAAGAATTATTGGGTCAAGGTGCAGGTGCTGATTTAGATAAAGTGGAACTAGAAGATCAGTTCGTGGTTGAATCATGCCAAAAAGGAATGATGTCAAGTAATTATGATCATGGGAGATATTCCCCCACAATGGAGAGAGGTTTGCATCACTTTCACATGATGCTAACTGGTAGGAATTAATCAAAATCCGCCATCAAGTTTCGATGAACCGGTTGTAACATTACCTTGTTGGTCGATAATGATAGGGGTTCCTTCTTCCCAACCAGGGCAGTTGGATGAGACCCACGTGCGTGTTGCCCATTCACATATGTCATATCCTCCAGAAAGAATTCCAGATCTCTTAATGTATCCAACCTTAACAATGTCCTTGTCTTTTGACAGAACATTTCCTAGTTGTTGGCTTGTAGTGCCATGTCTCATTGTACTGTTTATATGTTCCAGAATTTCCGCAGTGTTGCGAGGTCTGTCTCCTAAAAATTTCTTTATTTTCTCTCTAATTCTGGTTGTTTTCATATTTTTCATCTCTCTGTCATGCAGCCATTACCTCAAGGATAATTGCCACTATTTGACATGACAGCGGTCGCTGATATAATAGTTCCTCCAACTTCTTCTACTTCGTTACATTTGATAACCAAATTCAGTGTAAAAAATTCACTTATCATGAATGGGTGTAAGTTATTTTTTACTTTTCCAATGGAAATTAGTAACTTCATGTAACTAAGTAACTAATTATTGTGTAACATTTATCTATATGTCGGATTTGGCACTTAACATGGTGACTTCAACATCCGGTAAGAGGATTAGAAGTAGTTATCAAAAAAGGATTTTAGAATGGTTAATCGATTCAGGAGGGTCCGTATCTGATGTAGCGCAAGCCCTTGATTTGAGAGTACCTCACGCATCTCTAGCCTTGAGCCAATTGAGAGAATCGGGCGATGTGATTAGAGATGATGATACTGGAATTAGGGGAGCAATACATCGGATCAGTGAGAAGGGTAGAGCGCGCCTAGAATTAGACGCTGTGGCATGTTTAGAAAAATATGTAAGAGAAATTCCAGAGAATATGGACGCTATAGTATTGGATTCAAATGGGCCAATGTTACTATTAGGTTATGCAAATAAGACACCCCCGTCATTGATTCAGCTACCAATAGATCCTAATGATTTAGATGGAGATGGTAATTTCATCTCCATTGGAAATGCAGGGGTGAGGTGGGCGACAATCAGAAATATTCAACCTAGATGGTATGATCTCAAAACTTTAGAGAAAGTCCCCGTTCAAGATTTACAATCAACTGGGACTTTAGATGATTGGACGGGTAGCAAAAATTATCTAATCTTAGTTAGAGCATATTTATTTGATTTTGATCGACAATGGAATATAGCACCAGGGACATGGTTTTCAAGTCCGAAAACCAATTCTCAATTACCTGCGAAACTTTCAGAAGGAAATCAATTGCTAGGCACTGTGCTAAATTCTGATTATCAAGTTTATCCGAATCAAATGATATTTGCTAACTTAAATTCAGAAATGGATACTTCTCTTTCAATAAACGCACTATCAAAGGATGCGATTGTAATAAGAGATTTTCCAATAAAAGAAAAAAATAGATTCTTACCACTAGACTGTATTGATTTCTGGATAAAGAAACAACATCCAAGGATGAATAAAGATAAGCTAACTGATTTATTATATTCAGTTAAATCGTTTTTAGTAGGTAATTCAGACTCAAATATACCAATTTCAACACAAAGGGCAATAATAAGGGATTTTGGTGAGTGTAGATGGATTAATGAAATTCATCCGCGTATAGATGTAAATTATCTTTCTGAGATAGGTGCAATTTCCTTAATTGAGTATTTACTTTTTGTTAAGGAATATGATTTGGTAATAGAATGGTCATGGCCAACAATAAACAATCAAGAAATATTTGAAAGACTAAGAAATTCCAAAATTTGTAGACTATTAATTTCTAGAAGTACTGATGTATCTAATTTTATTAATTCTCAACTCATTTTAAAGTCATTAAGTGAAATAGGACAAGTAGAATTATTTATTTCGCGTGAACAATCTATAAAATTAGAATTGTCAAATTTTCCAGATAACAAAACTTCGATTTACGTCGAGGAAGTAGTTCCTAAAAATGCATCTGAATTAGTTGCAGCTTCTTTATCAGATGATTGGGATTTGAGTCTGATGACAAATACTACAGCAGATTACAATACTGCGGTTGGTCGGAGTTGTTTAAAAGTAAACACAACTGGGGCATATAACACCGCTATAGGAGGTTTAGCTTTATATGACAACACTACAGCTTCTAATAATGTAGCTGTTGGATATCTGGCTTTATATGAAAACACAACCGCCTCTAATAATACTGCTATTGGTACTGAAGCCTTAAGGTTAAACACAACTGGAGCTAGTAACGTAGCTGTTGGTGCATATGCTTTAGATGCAAATGAAACTGGTAGTTCAAATATTGCTATAGGTCTTCATGCTTTAGGTTCTAATACAGCAAATAATAATACAGCAGTTGGAATTTATGGTTTATATGTAAATACAAGTGGTGCTGATAACACTTGTTTAGGTAGAGATACTTTAAAAGCAAACACTACCGCTTCAAATAATACTGCTATAGGAGCTTTAGCCTTAACAGCAAATACAACTGGA
>PADF01000031.1 GCA_002702945.1 Methanobacteriota archaeon | reverse complement strand
TGAATAAAAATTTCTTTGGCCTCCACTGGGTATACATCTACGCCAGCTACGCGATAATAATTTATCCCTCCATTTGCCAAAATATACTGCTCACGACTATGGTTTTGATAAGGTGGGGAAAGTGTGAATTTGGCCTTCACTAAAGCGCCGTATTGAAATTGCGTCACGAATATCAATGGTAACGGTGGGATATATAATTATCTTGTAGATTAAACCTATCTCAGATAGCATGTATATGTCGAAACACCTTGCGTAAATACATGGGGCCCCATGTAGTCACCTGCGAGTACGACGGTACCCACTGCTCATACGTCCAAGCAAAGGGGCCGTGGTATACAATCAACGTAAAGCGATGAATTAATTTAGAAAACTACTGCCAAGGAGTAAGAGAAATCTTGCTCGTTTCGAAAAGTACGTGGCAGAAGGGTGAGGGCTGAAAGGCCTACGATTAAATGAAGAATATTGAGCATGACGGCCGCTTCAACGGTTCCTGAACCGAATGAGTACATTCCATAGGCGATCAAGAACAGGATGCCGCTAACCCTCCACCACTTGTCAGGATTATTGGTGAGCATATTCAACAATGTATGAAAGACAACTGTGGTTGCACAGAAGCCCACAGTAGCCACGAAACTTGCTAGCGTGAATAACAGCGGAGGGAACATAGTATCTGATTGCCTCTCCCAAGGAGCCCATGGCGTATCCATACCCAACCCCAGAGTCAACACACCCGCTCCTATTGTAGCCAACATACCAATCAAGAGTAATGTCCTAATGGAAGCTTTCAGCGCCATAAGGTGGGAGGCAATCATATCTCGACGCCAGCACCGTAGTACATAGGTTCATGTTTTGGTATCTAAACAGATAAGGCTCACAATACTTAGCAATGAGATATTTTTAACGCTAGTGAAAGACTTGCCCCAATCAATTCCCTTTGTATTGATGGGCGATAGATGTGTGCCCTTAGTTCACTCATTGAATTGATTCCATTCTGTTACTGAACAAAATCTTGGCAGTTGAATTAAACAGTATATCATCAGGGATTTCAAAACCTGCAGCAGCAAATGATTGGATGATTTTTCCTTCTTGGGCATGATATTGTTTNGATGAGCGAAACTGCTCCAATGTAATCTCNTCNAACCATCTAGTNTACACNATGATACGTTCGTCATCNTCGGCAAATGTTGAACCAATACAACCGTTTTCAATTGCAATTGAAAGAAAGGTCTCCATGGATTCGCTCATAGCTGCAGTGATTTCTCTGTTATTTTTATTGGTAATCCACATCCGAATNACTGGTGATTTTTCCATGTAGTNGCGATGAAGTAGACGGTTTAATTTACTTTCAATTAGACATCGCTTCAGTATCTCTTCAGATTACTTCAAGTATACCATATAGAATCTATTTAATNTACTAAATCTAATCTAGACATCTATCTCTTCCTTAGAGAATTGACTAATGAAATCCCAGACAGCATGACTTGATTGAACCAATCCTTGAGTACCTTGGAATACAATGAAATCATCTTTAATTGGGTTATTGGCATACGGATTATGTTGGGCAGCATAGATAGTCATCAATCGAATTTGGGCATCGTTTTCACAATTAGAATACCCTTGAACTGTATAGAATTCATTCGCTTCGTAAGTTTCCAAATCNCCTGTACAGTTGTTCAGATTGCTCCATTCAAATAAATTCTCAATTGCTCCGGTATCATATGCTTCTGGATTTTTCCACATCTCTTCATTCCAAGGTACACTAAAAACAGTTGATTCATAAAGAACAACCTGATCTAAAAAGCCATGTACTTCCATAACAGGTATTGGAGTATAGTTAACATTGTGCTCAGTCAAGAGATACATCGACATGCATCCAACTGCTGCAAATATATGGCTTGATTCCATTGCTAGTCTTTGNGACATAGCGCAGCCATTAGACCATCCTGATGCGTAAATTCTATTGGTATCAATATTGTATTTCTGAACAATAACANCAATCATTTTTTCAATGAAACCAACATCATCGATTTCCTCGTTAACTGAATGAGAACAACACCAACCTGCATTCCATGCCTGGTTTGAGTCGCCTGATAGTTTATCTATTTCCGCATCCCCATCTGGATACACAACAATTACGCCTTCATCATCTGCAATTGAATCAAACGCTGACATGTGTTTTTGNTCCGTAGAATTAGAGCCAAATCCATGCATATCAACAATTAGAGGGACTGCAATTGAAGAATCTAGGTTTTCTGGGATATGAGTTTGCCAGCATCGTGTAAGATTGTCATGATCTAAACATGTGAAAATTCCATCCTCAAAATTTTCTATAGCTTCATCATCTTCGCCATCATTAGCGTAATTTGATTTATTATTTTCAGAAATGCAACCTGAAAATACAACAGACAAAATTAACAATGCATGAATTATAGTGACCTTTTGACCTGCCATGGAGGTGCTAACTGGTTATTATGCATTAAATTTGCATTGGGCACCAATAAGCCAGCGTCCTGGATTATAACCAAGTAATTATTCGAAAATTTATCTAGAATAAAACTAAACTCAAGTTAATCTTGAGCTTCTGGGAGTGGACAGGTACTGATTCCTAGCATTCTGTAAATGTAACAATTACCAGAAATCGCATTGAAAATAAGAACACCTGCAACACCGAGGCCAGCTAAAGCAATCATGTTGTTCACGCTCGAAGGTATAATGAAATAAGCCAATATCAAGAGTGCGGCTATAACTGCTCTAATTATGCGTTCTTTATTGCTCTGATTTGTAACTAAAACTTTGAATCCTGATTCATCACTCATGTCTATCTCTCCATATTATCATATTTGTAGTTCTGTGAANTTTTAATCTCACATTGCGGATTTGGTTGTGGAAATAATCACTGCGCCGATCTTGTAAGGGTCACCATTTGATGCTGGTCGACGATCTTCCAATCTGCCAACCCATCCATCTGTAGGNACAGATGCTGGGACTCTAATTGAAGCTCCACGGTCTGAAACTCCATATGAGAATTGGTCGATAGATTGTGTTTCATGAAGTCCNGTTAATCGCTCTTCATTATGTGCACCATATACTGACATATGCTTCTCAATATTTTGTCCAAATGCTTCACAGATTTTGTCAAACANATCTTTTCCNCCAACATCTCGCATGGCNCCATTGGAGAAATTAGCATGCATTCCTGAACCATTCCAATCGCCCTTGATTGGTTTTGGATGATATTCAATATAGTATCCATAACTTTCAGTTAAGCGATCAAGTAGGTAACGGGCAACCCATAATTCGTCTCCAGCNCTCTTAGCGCCTTTAGCGAATATTTGGAATTCCCATTGTCCACAAGCAACTTCTTGGTTAATTCCTTCGAAATTAATTCCTGCATCAAGACATAGGTCTGCATGCTCTTCTACAAGTGCACGGCCATGTGTGTTTTTCCCGCCAACTGAACAGTAATACAATCCTTGTGGGCCTGGGTATCCACCTACAGGGAATCCTAGAGGTAATTGAGTGTCTACGTCCATGATGAAATATTCTTGCTCATATCCAAACCAGAAATCATTGTCGTCNTCATCAATTGTGGCNCGACCATTACTTGGGTGAGGNGTTCCATCTGGATTCATTACTTCGCACATTACGAGGTATCCGTTGATTCTTTGAGGGTCTGGGAAAATTGATACTGGCTTTAGTAAACAGTCGGAAGCCCCGCCATCTGCTTGTTTTGTNGATGAGCCGTCAAACATCCAAATTGGGCATTCTTCNAATGTTCCGCCAAATTCGCTTCGGACCATTGTCTTGCTTCGCATGTTCTGTGTTGGTTCGTATCCATCTAGCCAAATATACTCTAGTTTTGCTTTATCCATATCCATATGTATCAGCGATGGCCTTAACTAGACGGTATATGAAACATACGCTCATTTTTNTGAAGTTTTTATGNAGCAAATGACTATTTAATTAATTTATTTATGCTTATTTGATTATCTTATTNGTACTTTTTTGNGATNGTTAATGCTCAAATGCGCGCCGANAAATAAGAAAATATGCAAATGAATAATTTCTAAAAATTGGGTTAGAAGTGTNTTTTTTNANGCGCGAGAAGGTCAATNTCTATTGAGGNCCTCGTATGAACNACAAATATGACAGAAGATAATATGTCGATAGAAAATACTCCCCANCTACTCTCNTTTATGCAAATGTGGATGATGAGTGGGGGGATGGTCTTGTCTACGATGGAAGGTGTTGCTAATGATAATCGTGGTATTGAACTGCCTGAAATCCCAGGGCGTAGTTTCAANGAAGAATTGGAAAAACTTTCCGGATTATTAGTTCAAATTGTCTCGAGGATTGAATGATGGAAGTCCCTACTGGTAAGCATATTCGTCGATGGCGTAAGTCGTTGAAACTAACCCAATTTCAATTATCAGAATTGTCAGGAGTTGCACAATCNATAATCGCCAAAGTAGAAACCGAAGCAGTAGANCCTAGGGCGTCAACGCTNAGGAAATTNGTTAGTTCATTATCANGATTTGAAAGCCCAGAAAAACTTCACAGTGTTGAAGACATAATGGTAAAGAATGTCAAGGCNTTACATTTACAGGATTCTGTTCAAACGGCCATAGACCGAATGGTACAAGGGGACATCAGTCAATTGCCAGTGATATCTAAACAAGGCAATATTCTNGGNATTGTTTCAGAAGGAAGTTTACTTCAAAAGGGNGCACATAGAACGGGATTAGTCGAGCAAGTNATGGATCGAAATCCAGCAGTTATCGATATTTCATTATCTGTTGCTGAGGCTAGAAGAAGGTTGGTTGAAGTTGAAGCTTTACTAGTCACTGAGGACGACTTATTGGTAGGACTAGTTAGTAGAATGGATTTGGTTAATGCTCTCCGCNTAAGGAGTATTGGTTAATTATTGATTATTTGCTGCTTCTTCACCCTGTGGAGTAATTAGTACATCGCCGCCATCTCGGTAAATTACCGGCATCTCAACCGTAGAAACGCTTGGGATAACATGCATTGAACAAGATGGGGTGCAGGCAGGAGGAAGGTAGTCTTCGCCTGATTCAGAGATAACAAAAGTAATGCCGTGATTTGCTGGCAGTAAAGCATCAATTCCTTGGAATTCCATTAGCATAGTTATTGTTTGTCCTGGCAGTACCGTTTGGGCCTCGTAACCGCCAGCATGGTAGCGAACGTCCATGGTTGCATGGCCCAATCTAATTCCCGTCTCAGAATCCTGCATTTCAATGAACACCTGGCCGCCATCAAATGATGGTACTACTGTAAGGTGAAATGTTGCTAATCCGGAAATATGAGTATCATTATCCTCTGACATTGGTGGACAGGTGGTGGTTACTGTGGCATCTCCACCAAGAGTTAAACCTGCAACTCCAGTAAAAGAGCCTGTAGATTGGCAATCAGACATGTCTAATTGGATACGTTCGCTATCTAATGGTGGCCATGTATCTTCGATTCTCCACTCTCCATCATTTCTCTGGATTTGTGCATGCAGAGATGGTTTGGGTCCTATTCCTTTAAGATAATACTCCATCCATTCAAACAGATCTTGGCCCCAATCCCAACGTGTCATATTATGAATTGCTTCACCTCCATATCCAGACTCTTGTGCATTATGTTTGGACCATTGATCAGGATAATTGTGTTCCCATTGTCCTAGCATTCCTGCCACTTCATAGCCTGCATCAATATATTCTTGGTACCAATTAGTTCCTGGAGGTCCACCAAAGACTTGGTGTGGGTCTACATTCCAATCTTGCATTCCTTGAACCCAGTATATACTGCCATTATAAGTTCCTAATGCCTTGTCAATATGGCTTCTCTCATCGTAGTAATTTGCCATATACGGATCTAATTCACCAAGCCCATATCGGGTTGGTCCAGCAAGGAATCCTTCAACTATGTCTGAACATAAATTATCTAGATCGTCATTATCATAATCCAAAATACTACTCCCATAATTAGAATGCATAATTTGAGACCTTGCTTCAGCACTACCATTTTTGTAAAGTAAAGGACCTAAAGCAGTTGTCCCTGAAATAGGCACTATAGTCTTCAGATGTTCGCTTCCTTGCGCAGCAGCTTCCCATGCTGTAGCGCCTTCGTATGATTTACCATAGATTGCAACATTCCCATTACTCCACTCTTGATCGCCGAGCCATTCAACTGCTGAATGTATACCAAGACCTTCTCCGTCTCCACGGTAGTCGAAACAACCTGTACTATCTTCAGTAGCGAATACAGCAACTTGAGCCAAAGCATAACCATGAGGTATGAAATTGTCATAAATGAATTCTCCGCGACCTGCTGAGACAATATTGGTAGGATTGGATTCGTCTCCGGGTTGCCCATATGAGAAGTATGGACTTACAACTGCGATTACTGGAACTTGTTCGCCAATTTCAGTATTGGACGGTAGCCAATATGATAGGTGTACATCGGCACTATTAGGTCCGCCGTCCCAAATTCCTGTGGTATCAACTGTAATTGTAGCCTCTTGAACTTCAAGGGCAGCATATGGTCCTGGCTGCAAAACATATGAGTAACTATCAGTCCAATTCCAATCTAATGTATGACGGGAATAAATATCTGGATATAGCCCTTGCTCATCGTCTATTTCGTCGGTTTTCTGTTCACCAAAGCAACCAGAAAGTGAAGCCGTCAAAACCAGACAGGTGATGAAAAGGGCTTCTCGCATATTACTACTCAAAATGTTCACTTTGAAGAACTTGGCGTAATTAATTCAAATCAAAATAACTCATCCGTAAGTTATGAGGACAAGTAGCACTTCGGCCATACCATGGAGGCTTCAGATGCATGGGGGGAGCGTTGGTCTAGTAATGCCCTCCCAATGGCCAGAACCTACATGGAAGTTGTGTGTCGCAAACAAAGTTTAGTTTGCCTTGCAGCAGATAGGAAAACCATGGATGGACTAAATCAATTATTAGATGAAGTTGGGCCATTTATTGCTGCTCTAAAGACTCATGTCGATTTAATTGATGATTGGTCTAAAGAAAGTTGGCGGGCATTCTGTAAAAGAGCCAATGATATGGATTTNTTAATTTTTGAAGACCGAAAATTCGCCGATATTGGNAAAATTAGTTGTGACCAAATGGGGGGTGTTTATGATATTAAAAACTGGGCTGATCTAGTTACTGCTCATTTAATTTCAGGAGCAGATATTGTAGATGGCTTACAGGCTGCTTGGAAAGATGTTGCGAGGGANGGTGGGGTTTTGCTTCTNGCTCAAATGTCAAGTCGTGGCAATTTACTATCCCCGCAATACACCGACAAAGTTGTAGAATTAGGTTCAAAACATACTGGTGTTTTTGGTTTCATTGGAAATGGTTCAAAGCCGGATGATTTACGTGAATTGCGCAACAAAGTTGGGAATGGAAAACTAATCTGGACGCCGGGTGTTAATTTGGCAGTAGGGGATGGAGAAATGGGGCAAAGATATGGCTCCCCTGACGGGGCTATTATGGCGGGCTCAGACTGTATAATAGTCGGATCAGGGATTCATAAATCGGAAAACCCTGCTGAAAGTGCTAAATCATACGCTGAAGTTTCATGGAAGGCTTTTCTAGCAAGGAGTGATTAGATGTATATTGCATTCTTATGGTGTATAGCAATACTTTGTCTATTTTTGCCGGCTTGGCTATTATCGAATGCTTGGAATAAAAGTAGAAAATTAGACTCTAGGCTTTTGTTCTGTGATGATTCTCTTTTGAGTGATTCAAGCGTGGATATTACTCCGGTTTATTCTGCCCCAATAGGGACTCAAGTAACTCCAAATGCTCGATTTATGGTGGTTCCTGCAGGCGCACAAATTTATCATCAAAATAAATTATTAGAGTAGGCGTAATACCCAACTCCGGCTAATGAAGCAACTAGAATAAGTAAGACAAGTTTTAGTTTTCTAGATTTCTTCTTAGGTTGATTTATTGCTTCACCCAAAGGAGGTAAACTAACTGGTAATTCTAATGATAAATCTGCATTTATAGGTACAGGCATTGGCAACCCTGGCAATTCTGGTAATGGTAGCAGTGGACCGTCGTCGGGTTCGACTTTTATCCTATCTTCTGGATATAATTGGTCTAAGTCTTCCAAACCAGGCGCTTCNGGGATTGGTCCAAGTATTGTACTCCACTGCTCTTCAAGTGAAGCTGCTGAAATGGGTTTTTCCAAACAAGCCACAGCCCCAGCAGAAAGTGCTGCATCCTTAGCAAGGCTTGACAANCGCTTAGGGGCAATGAATACAATTCTTGCTTCCCCACCATGCTCCCTCATTTCTAAAGCAGCAAGGTGGCCATCTAAGGAAGGAATGTCTAGAGAAAGTAAAACTAATTCTGGATCTAATCTGATATATTCGTCAACCGCTTTATCNCCATCTTGACAAACTTCTATATTGAAATCTTTAACTTTAAACAGNTTGCTGAGGCGCTGTAATGACATCTGGTTATTGTCAACAATGAGTACTGTGGGAGACTCATCGTCAGAATTATTGGAAACATATGCCATGTCAATCATTACTCCGATATTTCCCTTACTCATGAATCAACCGGATAAAATCCTGTTATTCTTCACCTTCTTTGGGGTCAGATAGTTCTTCAACAGGACCATCTCTTGGATTTGCAAAGGTTTCTCTGATCGTTTCTGATTGCGCTTGGTCATCTTCTGCTTGACGATTTAGTGTCGGTGCTTTGGTGAATTGTAATTGTAGTTCACTTATCACGCTTCTAAGTAANTGTGTTTCTTTATCGTTAAGATTGCCTTTGGTTTTATTTTGAAGCATCCTAAGTAAATCGATNCCCTCTTTTGCCTCTGCCATGTCAAAATAACGATTTCCATTTTGGTCTGGNATATATCCCATATGTAGCAATGCAGAGCGTTGGAACATGTGTACTAATTGAAATAATTTCGCCGTATCTTCATCGCTAAAAATTTCGGTCATGCTAACCCCAGAAGGTACTAGTCTTTTTTTTATGCGTTTATTCAAACATTTGCTCAAGTAGCCAATCTGGGTCGAATTGCTTCAAATCATCATAGCCTTGGCCAACTCCGGCGAAAACAATTGGCCTACCAGTGGCAAAGGCAATTGAGAGCCCAGCACCACCTTTCGCATCGGTATCTACCTTAGTTAATACGGCACCATCGAATTTCATAATTTCTTGGAACATTCTAGCTTGGTCGACTGCGTCGTTTCCTGCAAGTGAGTCGCCAACAAATAGAGTNAGGTGGGGGTTAGCAACGCGTCTAACCTTGTTTAACTCATTCATCAAGTTGGTTTTATTTTGCATCCTTCCAGCAGTATCGACTAGAACAACATCGATATTTTTTGCTTGAGCGGATTCGATNGCGTCTCTNGCAATCGCTGCTGTATCTCCGCCCCTTTGACTAGAAATACATCGAATTCCTAAATTTTCACAGTGCGCCTCTAATTGTTGGATTGCTCCTGCCCTAAACGTATCACCTGCTGCTGCAATGACTGAGAGATTCATATCGAGAAGGCGTTTTGCTAATTTTGCAGCAGTGGTGGTTTTACCTGTGCCATTAACGCCCACCAGCATTACGATTACCGGCGCATCTCCTGATTCAATAAATGATTTAATNGATTCATCAAAATCCCAATAACCAGCNGCCAAAAGACTCCTCAATGAACGTTTCAAAGCAGCCTCTACAACTTTAGATAANTCNGCTCCTTTTCTTAATCTAGAACCGATTAAATTAGCCCTTAGAGCATCAATTACTGCATTCACAGCGTCGCTAGAAATATCTGACTCGAGTAAAACCCATTCTAATTCTTCTAGTAAGTTATCCAATCCATCGCCTGCTTTGATTACACGGCCTCCTTGATCGACAACACCGCCGCCCAATTCAACTTCGATTTTGGCGCCTGTCTCGGTTTTTATTTCTGCTTTTTTAACCGATCCTTTTGGCGCCTGTTTAACTTCAACTAATTTTCTTCCTGTAGTAGTTCTCATCATCGATAAATCGACTTTCGATCCTTTTGGCCTTGCTACTTCAACAGCGCCTCTTTTTTTCATAGCCTTCTTATGGGCTTTAGCGGCTTTTTGCTGAGTCTTCTTTTCTTTTTGCTGGCGTTTTCGTTCTTTACGTGAAAGTTGTTGAGGAATGATTGGTTCGTCATCATCAAATTCTTCCCAATCATCCCAATCATCATCATTTGATTGCTCTTCTGTATGTTGTTCAGAGGGCGTTTCTTCAAGTTCCTCAAATTCTTCCCATTCTTCTTCTGGTTCAACGACTTCCTCAGTTTGCTGATAATTTAGTGCTTCAATTGCTTCAGCAGAATCTTCTTCCGCTGAAAGAGAATCGGCATCAGTATCTTCGACTACCTCGTTTACACGCTTACGGAATCGATCGAATAATCCCATGTAATCGCCTCAATCATCCAATGTTAATTCTCCACCAAATCTCGAACCACGTCGACGTTTTTGCGGTGTTGGTTCTGATTTCTGTGGCTTTGAAGCTTCAGTTGCCTTTGGTTCAACTGCAACTTGGTTTTGTGATTGTAACTTTTCTGCAGCGACATTGAATTCGCTTGCTAAAGTTCCAAGTCTCTGTTCAATTGAACCTGCTTGGGTGAGTAATGACTCGTGAATTTGTATAAAGTCGTCTTTCCTTTTATCGATGATATTCGCAGCATCTTGCCACTCCCTCTCTGCAAAAATTCCACCACCTAGATCAATTAGTGCGGTTCCTGATTTTTTGCTTTCATGCTTGTAGTTGAGCGTTACCCCAGAACCAATTGTAATATGGGCACTGGCGTTCCCTTCTTCGGACATTTTGGATAATCTGTTGAGAATCTCAGCTGTAATCTGATGTTCTGAAACCACTGCTGAGACATCTTCCATTCGCTTTTGTAATTCCTCAAGATGTTGCCTATGGCTTTCAACAAGTCTGGCTTTTTGTTGTAATTCATTACGGTCAACCATGCTGTTCATCCTCGAGATGTGGTCGACTTAAAAAAAGTCAACGGAATCATTCTTCTTCTTGATTTTGGGCGATTCTTCCGCCGGAGGCTGCAATATGCTCTCTGAATTCATGAAGAATTCTTGGCTCAGTAGAAGTTCTAGGGTCTATTTCTTTGACGCTTTCTATCTTTATAGTTCGGCGCTTGGCTTTATGCCTTGAGCCCAATGTTGAATATGCTTGGTGCTCAGCATCTTCTTTATTTTCTGCAGCAAAGTCTAGTGAAAACTTTTGTCTCATGCTCCCAAATGGTGCAATTCCGGATACTCGGTAGGCCTTCATCGAGACGGCGACTTGCAAACATGGTTTAAACGCGACGGCGCGTCAAATTACACAAATCATACGCGAGATTGACAAAGATTGAGCATTTAACCTGTAATATGCGGAGAGGTTCAATACTGGTATTAGTGTTGATTTTTCCTCTTGCTAGTGGGCTAATTACAAACGTAGAGATGCCAGAAATTAAACAAAATTTGGGATATGAGATAATTATTGATTCNAAAGAGAATCAATGGACTCAATCGATGTGGGANGATTTAGAACAATATGGAATTACTCCTTTGAGATTATTATCTGATACTGAACTATTAGTTTGGAAAACTGATTTGTCNGTTGAAAAATTAGACGGTNTTGATTTCTATAATGGNCATAATACTGAGTGGCGAAGTCCAGGCATCGGTTTAGATGGTTTTCGGGGAGAGGTTCGGGTTGTTTTCGAGCCAAATTTGCCTGACTATGCATCAGAATACGTAATAAATTCTTTTTCATCGCTTGGGTTTGGAATTAGTAATGATTTAGAAGATTATAACTCTATTATACCCCATAGAGAATTGTTATCTATCGGCAATGATTTTGAAATTTCAACTTTATTTGAAATTGAAGGTGTTCTGTGGATTGAGCCCGTATTATCAACAACTGCTAGAAACCTACAGGCGGCGAGTTTGATGGCAACTGGAGAATATATGCAAACTCCTCATTGGTCTTTTGGATTAAATGGTAGCGGAGTTATTCTGGGAATTGCTGATAGTGGGGTTGATTTAGATCATGCTTGTTTTAGAAATGCAACCTCTATTGGCGCTTTTGGCTCAAATGNTAGTGACGCNNTTGGCCNTATTGGCGAGCAACATCGTAAAATTTTAGCAATTAACAATTCCATTGATTCGGCCGATACAATGGGNCACATTAATTTCAGACATGGAACGCATACNGCGGGCTCATTNGCTTGCTTTGATGTTTATGATTATAGAGATGGAAGTATTCCAAGTAATGGCTCTTCTATGGCTCATGGTGCAACGATGGTTGTACAAGATATTGTTTCTGCTGAAGGTTGGNTGCCGCCGGAGAATGTATCTGAATTACTTTCTGAAGCAGCCATTTTTGGCAGTATTATCCATTCTAATTCATGGGGTGATGACACTACAGAATATACTGCTCGGTCCGGAGAATTTGATTCTTGGGCATTACAAATGCCTTGGTCNCTCGCTTTTATNGCNCCTGGNAATACAGGAGGCGCNCTATTAGAACCGGCNAATGCAAGAAATGTNGCAGCAATTGGCGCTTCAACTAAATCTGAATCCCCTGAAAAATGGCCTTCTTCTTCTATTGGGCCNACNCAATCAGGNAATTTTGGAATCTTTGCTTTAGCNCCGGGAGTTTCCATACAGTCAGCTAAAGCGGATGGTNTTNATGATTCATACAATGACGATTTACGTTCATCTAGTGGAACTAGTATGTCCACCCCTNCTGCAGCTTCATTCGCTGGAGTGATTCAACAAATGGTACANGACGGTTGGTTCGTTGGTTCAAATGAGCCCTTGAATGATGTAAATCTAGCATCTATTTCGCCTGAATGGGCAAATTTAGGTAATAATTCGATTCTTTTAGGTGAAGGATTTACTCCTTCTGGCCCCCTGTTGAAGGCTTTATTATCTGTCTCNGCGACCGGTGTTGGTGATTCTAATAATTACTCCTTTAGGAATTATGAAAATGGATTTGGCGTCTTGAATTTATCAGAATTAATCGATTTTANTACACTGAATAACGGATTTATCGCAGATGATATATCTCCAACACCAGATATTTGGATACATGATAGTTTCAGATTAGTGAATAATACACCTACTCAATGGCTAGAAGAACGGACTGATGGNGGTGATGCTCTTGATGACCTTGCCAGTTTACCTTGGGATGGGTCTGGTGCAATTGGNCCGTTTTTGGCAAGTGGGCAAAACTGGACAAAGCGNTTGGTTCCTAATGGTGACGATATCACTTTCTCAATGTCTTTTAANGCGGCTCCCGAGCCATATTTAGTAGATGATTTACAATTGGTGGCAAAGATGTCAAATGGATATTCTGCTGTAGGTGGGTTGTATGATGGTGATGGGTATTCATCCTGGTTTAATTCCACTAACGACCTAGATGATGATTTATTATTCCCAAAAAATAATGAAACGACTACACAAATAAAAATATCAGCCTCTGATTTACAAGATGTTGAATGGATAGATATTGAGGTTCGAGCAAGATATATTTCTCCCGGCCCTAACTCTGGATATATTGGTCTAGGTGGCGATAGAGTGGGTTTTGCATTGGCATCTAAAGGAGTGATAAGAGATTCAACGAGTTGGGAAGACTCGGATGGTGATGGGTTGGCCAATATACTAGATTCATGCCCTAATGAAGACCCTACTGTTTGGGACTCTGATAATGACGGATGTATTGACGATTCAGATGGNGATNGTATCAAAGATCCTATCGATANTTGTCTCTATGAAAATTCCACTGGATTTGATGCTAACCAAGATGGGTGTATTGATGATTCAGATGGTGATGGAGTTNGTGATGATCTAGATATTTGCCCGACTATTGATTCAAATCCTCTTTTCCCAGTAGATTCAAATGGTTGTAGGCCTGTAGACCACCCCCCTCAAATAAATGCAGTTTCAATTGCAGGTATAGAAGATGGAATTTGGGGGGATGATTTAGTCATTTCATGGAGTGTTTCTGATGATGATAATGATTTTTATAAAACTGGTGCAAAATTACTTTTGCATCAAAATTCAAGTCAATCATCTTATTTTTCGATAAATGATTGTAACTTTAATTTTGCAAATCAAACTGACCCAAGTGGATTTTCATGTATTTGGACAATCCCTAATGACCTTCCATTGTTTGATATTAGNGGNAAAGANATGCATGTTCAAATATATGTTCAAAGTTTAAATCAATCACCTGAAGCCTATATTTCAACATTATACCTGGATGATAATAGGAACTTTAGCTCTGAATGGACAAACCCTATACTTGAGGTTGAAGATAAAAAAGCAGTAAAAAATGAGCCATGGAATGTTGGCCAAAATAGAGCGATNGTTTGGGGAGTTATCGGAATAATAGGAATGGGTATTTTATTATCTAGAATATGGAGAGATAATATGCAAAATAACGGCCAATTCGGAGTGAAAAATAATGAAAATGGTAATTATGATAAAAAATATTCTTCAATCTTAGAAAGTGAATGACTGCGCNACAAAANATCAAAAAAATAGTCAAAAAATAGATTTTGACTAAGGGTCAACCTTGAAGGTCAATGCCGTTCTCGCCAACATATCCGCATACGGATGGTGAATAAAATGAGTGACCGCTTATACGTTGGAATTGACCTTGGAACCTATCAATCGACTATTGCTTCTAGTGCTGGTGCAAGCCACACTATTGAAACAATAGTTGGACGNCCTAAAGACCCTGTTGCTAGGAACTTTTTAGGCCGTGATGTTCTTTTTGGTAATGATGCTTTGAAGAATAAATTGGCTTGTAACCTATACCGCCCAATGGCTGCTGGTGTAGCGCAGGATGATGAAGCAAACTTGGCTGCAGCCAAAGCATTTGTATCTCATCTTCTAGAAACTGTAGACCCTGAAGAATATGATGAAGTATTCGGNGTTATATGCTCGCCAAGTCACGTTTCCTTTACAGACAAGTCNAATTTNGTNGCAACTCTNAGAGGGCAAGTTAACGCAATAATGGTTGTAACAGANCCCTTNGCAACTGCATATGGAATCGAAGAAATCGCTAGTTCCATCGTTGTCGATATCGGCGCAGGTACAACTGATATTGCGAGAATTTACGGTACATTCCCAACCGAAGAAGACCAAGTCACTATTCAAGAAGCNGGAGACTGGCTTGATCTAGAATTGATGGATTTAATCAAGAAGAAATATACTGGTGCCCAGATTACTAAAGACATGGTTAGAAGATGGAAGGAAGAGTCTTCCTACGTTTCTGGTGATGCTAGAGAGGTTATGGTTGAGCTTTCTGTTGAAGGTAAAAAACAAGTTGTCGATATNGGCGACCTCCTTCAAGAAGCATGTGAAATGATAGTTCCACTTGTTGGGAATGCAATTAAGAAAATCGTCGCTGGTGCAGACCCTGAATACCAGCCAATACTAAGAAACAATATCATCCTGTCTGGNGGAGGTTCACTAATTGATGGAATCTCTGGACGTGTTGCTGATGAAATCTCTGATATCGGGGATGTTAATGTTTGGTGTGTAGAAGACGCNATTGGNTCTGTTGCCAATGGTGCCCTAAAACTCGCAGGTGAAATGCCTGACGATATGTACACNGCAATTAACTAATCTTGGATTTCTAGATTAGGTATTGAATACGGCCTTTTTAGGGTCNTTTGATTGGGAAAGTTCAAGAGTGGTTGATAGTCGATAGGTATTGTATGACTGGCGCAGCGTCGACTCCGAGTGGGATTAAACGAGTTGGAGATTCCTCCAATGAAGAACGTGCAGCGCTTGAAGGTATGCTACAAGGATACCCTGTTGAGCAGTTGGTAGAAGAGGTCNTAATCGCTTGGGANGAGTTAGCAAAAAGAAATGATGAGATGGTTTCTGTGAAGCAGAGGCTGCGTGTAGTTGAGCTTGATTTAGCAGAGCGAGAAGATATGGTCGCTCCTGAAATATCTAGATTAAATCAAGTAGAATCNGAGCTTGATGAAAATAGAAGTAAGGTTGTTCACTTGGAAAGGCTACTTTCAGATGCAAGGCAAGATCTTGCCGCTCAACAATCATCACTATCTCATGAAGAAAGAGCGAACCTAGAGAGAGAGACGAGTCAACTTAGAGATTTAACATCTCAACAAGACGAGGTCATCGGTGAAATGGAAGGACGAATTTCTCAAATGGTTGAGGCTTTGGAAAGGGCTGCTGAGGCTGGTTTNACTTCAGTTACTGCGGACGAGGTTCGTAGTTTGAAAANTCAATTAGATTCNATGACTAAGCANTTTGAAGTNGAGCAAGCTGCNAATAAAGCACTNGAAGAAGAGCGACAAAGACTTCGGGATATTGCGGATAGATTACGTGGACTGTTAGACGCTAGAGATGGAAGATTAGCAGAACTTGAAGAGCAATTGGAAAGAGTGATGCAAGGTCCGCGCTCTGTTTCTGCAGAACATGATTATTTAGTTGAGCAAATTGAGGAATTGAAGCGACGCTTACTTGAGCGAAACCGTGAATATGAATCCCTACGAAGAAGAGAGAGAAGATTACATAATGATGTATTCGAAAGAGATGAGAGAATTCAGCAAATGTCTCTAACTCTAAGNGANATGGAATCTGCNTTACAAGATAGGACTGCTGAATTGCGTGAACTAGAAGGTCAAAGAGAAAGTATGACTCATGAATTAGATGCTGTTCGACGTGGTGAAAGAACTAGAGAAGTTGTTGGAAGAGTATTTGCTGATTCATTGTCTCTAGTAAGGAGCCATGATGAAAGAGAAATGATGCGTGAAAATTACGCTAACTCTCCCGATGTAGAGAGGAAATTGTCCACTCCTGAAGTGAAAGATATGGCGCACCTTGCTGAAGGTGGAAGAGTAGATTTGGAAGTTGATGAAGTGGAAATTGAAAAGGGAATGGATGTAGATACCAACAGACCTGCTGCACCTGGTGGAAGTGGCGATCCAGTAATTTTTGATGATGAAGATTGAGGGTGAGGAGTTTTGACTTCTCCAAAAACTGATATTTTGTTAATCGATGGACATTGTGGATTTTGTTCNAGAGTCGGTTCTTTTCTTAAAAAACGGTTATCTAAATCTGCAAAACTTGAAATTTTTGCTCAAGAAGAGGATGAAGGGCTAGCTATAATCTCAAAATTACCTGATTCGATTAAAGAAATCGATTCTGTTATTTTAATTCGTAATGATGTAGTATACTATTATTCATCTGCAGGCATAAGGTGTCTGTTATATCTTAAATGGTGGTGGAAAATATGGTACCCATTGGTGTGGATAATCCCTTTACCGATTAGAAATATNGCGTATAAGTTGATTTCTAAAAATAGAAAGAGGTTTTTCAAGANCTGATTGCNGAAATTACTGAAGTTAATTTTGCCCTCAAATCGTCGGAATCCTCAGCATCTTCAGTTAACGTACCAGTTACAATCCAATTTGCTCCAGCATCCGCTGCAATCTTAGCCTGCTCTGCTGTTCTAATTCCCCCTCCAACTAGTAAAACTAAATCNTCACATTTCGCTGCACTTTGTATCAATAATGGATTAACTTGTTTGTCTGCCCCACTACCTGCTTCTAAATANAACACTTTGAAGCCATACATGGATGCTGTCATGGCATATGAATGTACTAATTCGATATCTTCGGGTTGAATTAGTTCGGCGTCTCCAACCTCNCCTACTCTCCCTCCAGGAGAACAGACAAGATATCCTGTAGGTAGTGGTTCAACTCCGAATTTTTTCAAATAGGGNGCCCCTCTTAGTTGCTCTCCAATCAAAAATTTCCTGCTCTTTGAATTCATTAACATCATGAATGTAATTGCATCTGCCGCTGGGGAAAGTGCATGTGCNCCTCCTGGAAACAAAACTACAGGTATTTTCCAAGATTCTTCGTTTCCGTTGGGATCTTGACTTGCAGCAAAAACACGCAGCTCAAGAGATTCTTGGATTGCAACACAGGTAGAGTGGACAATTTCGTCTGGTGTATCGGTTGAGCCCCCGACAAATATCATCTCACTACCACACTCTACAGCAATCATAGCCCTAATTGCAGCGGTTTCCGGATCTTGTTTTGCTGGATCTATCAAAGTNATATGACGGGTTTTTTCTGATTTACTAGAGATGTATGAAAGTGTGGTCTCATCGTCCCTCAGCATATGACTCCCTAACCCCTCGGTCTGCTTCCCGTTCCATATGTATTACGGGTGATATGGATGTTATCATAGTGTTATCAACCCCCATGTCGACGGATGGGCATGGGGGAAGTTGGTCCATTTAGGAGGTTATTGCAACATACTTCATCCCATAAAAAGACGATTCGCCTTGCTTCAGCTTGCTCAATAATAAACAAAATATGGGATCTTGCTCCGCCATTGTTAATTGGTTTAGCGGTGGATGTCGTAGTTTTACAAGAAAATTCTTTTCTTGCNGGGTTAGGTTTTCAAGACCCATGGAATCAGTTAATTTTACTATCCATTGTCACCTTTATCGTTTGGGGATTTGAATCTTTATTCGAGTATTTCTTCGGTATTCTTTGGCGGAATCTAGCACAAACTGTACAGCATGAATTAAGATTGGATACATTTAATCATGTCCAAAAACAGGGCATGGGATGGTTTGATGAAAGACAAAAAGGTGATATTTTAGCAATTTTGAATGATGATATAAATCAGTTGGAACGNTTTTTAGATAAGGGTGCTAATGACTTGTTGCAAGTCAGTACTACAGTGATAGTGGTGGGCGCCATCTTCATAGCAATATCTTGGAAAATCGCTTTATTTGCAGTNCTCCCAATTCCAATAATAGTCTGGGGGTCTTTCAAGTATCAACGAAGTCTTGAGCCTCGATACGCTAAGGTTCGAGATTCCGCTGGTAAGATGAATGCATTACTTGAAAATGATTTATCAGGAATGTCAACCATTCAATCATTTACTGCGGAAGAAAGAGAAATGGTCCGAGTTAGGAACTTAAGTGATGACTACAGAGATGCAAATAGAGATGCGATTAGATTATCGGCAGCATTTACGCCGTTGATTAGAATGGCAATTTTATGTGGTTTTACTGCAACTTTACTTCTAGGGGGATGGTTAACTCTAGAAGGTCAGTTGGCCATTGGGGCATATTCAGTTCTTGTTTTCATGACTCAAAGACTGCTTTGGCCGTTGACTAGGCTTGGTGAAACATTTGATCTATATCAAAGAGCGATGGCATCATCTACAAGGGTATTGGACGTCCTTGAATCTCCAATGGAATTAGTTAACGGTGATTTTGTTCCAGAAAGAGAAGACGTTGTCACCTCAAATCTAATTTTGAAAGANGTTGGGTTTGGTTATCCTGAACGTGAAAATATATTCACCGGACTAAATTTGGAAATTGCCGCTGGGAAAACATTAGGGGTTGTTGGCTCGACAGGGTCGGGTAAGACTACTTTAGTTCGGTTATTGCTGAGATTTGCCGATGTAAATGATGGTGAAATAGAATGGGTTGGTGAAAATATCAAAACTTGGGATTTGAAATCATTAAGATCTTCGATCGCTTTGGTAGACCAACACATCACTTTATTTCCAACAACAATTCTTGAAAATATACGCTATGGAAAACCGGAAGCAGATGATGTTGAAGTGAAACAATCTGCCGTAATTGCTGAGGCTTCTGAATTTATTGAAAAATTACCGAACGGTTGGGAAACTATGATTGGTGAAGGCGGACATAGGCTGTCTGGAGGTCAAAGACAACGATTNGCCATCGCTAGAGCAGTATTGAAAGATGCTCCTNTGATGATTCTNGATGAAGCGACCTCAGCGGTTGATAATGAGACTGANGCAGCATTGCAACGGTCAATCGAAAAGGTTTCAAAAGATAGGACTACAATTATAATTGCCCATCGGTTGTCAACAATTCGTAATTCTGATAGAATTATAGTTCTAGATAATGGAGTTATAATGGAAGATGGTTCACATGAAGATTTAATTTCAAAGAAAGGAATCTACAATAGGATGTGGAGTGTTCAAACGGGAGTTTTANTGAATTAAATTAAACATTAATTTAAATATACCCTCACTACCGCCAAATCGAGGAATATGTTCAAATCTAATCTCAAAAAAACATCGAGCCTGCTTTTAATTGGAACTTTATCGTTACTAACATTAGGAACGGTAGCAGCGGAAGGTGCCGCACTTGACACTACCGATATGGTCGGTGTNTCGTTTTGGCTAGCCACTGCAATGATGCTTGCATCAACTGTCTTCTTCATTCTTGAAAGACAGAATGTTTCNGCAAANTGGAAGACTTCAATGACTGTTGCTGCACTAGTTACTGGTGTTGCATGGTACCACTACACATACATGAGAGAGCACTGGGCAAACTCTATCGCTGTCGGTGGATCACACGCTGGCGTTGGAGATTCACCACTTGTATTGCGATACATCGACTGGTTNATCACCGTCCCATTGCAAGTTTCTGAGTTCTATCTAATTCTTGCTGCAGTAGGTGTNGCAACAGCGGCTCTATTCTGGAGACTNNTNGGTGCTTCACTTGTTATGCTAATCTCTGGTTTCTTAGCTGAATCTGGTGAAATGGCTGACAGTATGACTTGGCCTCTATTNATTGTAGGAATGCTAGCATGGATTTACATCATGTACGAAATCTGGGCTGGAGAAGCAAAGGAGAAAGTCGGAGAGACCAGCGAAGGTACACAGTTNGCATTCAAAGCAATGGCATTGATCTTAACAGTCGGATGGGCAATCTATCCTATTGGGTTTGTTCTTGGACAAGAAGACGGTGGAAGTGATGNATTAAACATNCTTTACAACATCGCTGACGTTGTCAACAAGACTGCTTTTGGTTTGATGGTTTGGTATGCTGCAACAATGGATACCAAGGCTTCTGGCTCAGCTGAAGAGTGATTTACGTAATCCCTTGATAATAGATTCCAATTTCGCCCTTGGATAGTAATGCATCCAAAGGGCTGAAATTGGTATCCATGCTAGAGTATAAACTGCTACAATAGAAGCCGAGGCTTCTAGGCTCCAATCATATTTTGATTCGAAGTCATGCATTAGTGAGAGAGGAATGAAATGGACGATATATATCGTTAATGACATTCTTCCAGCGCTTGAAAGTATGGTTAACTCAAATCTCTTTATGGCGATCCAGAGAAGCATAACTCCAGTAATTCCTGCTATAATGAATGGCGGATTTGCTGGGAAGAACGTAAGATATGCTTCTGCGCTTGGATGAGCCCACAGGTCTCCTTCGAATTGAGCAATTACAAATGTAATTATACAGAACAGTGCTCCTAAAATAATGGCTATTGCATTAATTTGGCTTATCTCTAAAGTGTCCTTTTCCTCATATACTGATGAGATTAAAGCACCAANTAATGCAAATATAAACCATGGAAATACNGGATATGTTCCAGTTANNAATAGNTTTGANANTATNGTATNTATTCCNTCTGAAGAGACTCTGTCATCCCATTGTCCCGTTCCTTGNACTTGCGGGAATGCTAACTGAATTGTGAAAGTTATTGTGAGTATTACAAGAACTACTTTCCCGTTATATTCCTCTACTAATTTATTGATTAATGGCATTATTAATGTCAAAATTGCCATCAATGAAAGAACGCCAGGAGTTAACGGATTGAATAAATGAGGAGATGATAAATTGACCAATATTTGTGAACCCATTAATACTGAGCAGTAAAATATTCTCTGTTTAANATTGAATTTACTTCTATACATNCCCCAACCGAATAGGGTGACAAATAGTGGTGCNGCTAAACCGCCAAGGCCTGATATTGAGTAAGCCAATAAGGTAGATTGTGCTCCTTGAAATGGATTCCAAGTTGCAGCAGCATGCACCATTACCATCAGCAAAACAGCTAATCCTCGCAATGAGTCAATGTGTGATATTCTGTTTATTTGTGGCATGTTTACCTATTAGTTTGAATGTATTTTACAGCATTACGAAAAATCTGTAATCCTTCACCTTCCCATTCNCCTAAGCTATCACTATTATCTGGNCCNGGGGCATTTCCTCTAGTGTGGTGTGGATGCAGCCATTTTGCATAAATTGCTTCGGGGTGCGGCATTAGTCCAAATACTAAACCTGTAGAATCACAAACACCAGCAATATTTCTCATGCTACCATTTGGTGAAATAGGGAAGGGGAGAGGAATGTCGGTAATTCCTTGGCCGATTTCTGTTTTTGGATCGACGTATCGCACAGTTAGTTGGTTATTTTCTGCTAATCTATCAAAATCTGTGATTTCTGGCATTACAAATTTACCCTCNCCNTGTCTTACAGGACAATCTATTCTAGTCATCCCCGACGTCCATATGCACGGACTATTGGGGTCAAATTCTAATGTTACCCATCTGTCTTCATATCTTCCCGAATCATTCAACGTTAGGCTAGCTCTTTGTTGAAAATCAGGAAGTGTTGTAGGGGCATTTGGCCCTGGTAATAAACCGGTTTTGACCAATACTTGGAATCCATTACAAATACCGATTATCGGTTTNCCATCTGCGACAAATTTGTGTAATTCATCGCGTAATGCGAAGCGCATCCTATTACCCATCAATCTACCACTTCCAAGATGGTCTCCAAATGAGAATCCTCCTGGGACTGCTAAAATATCATAATTTGATAAATCGGCTTCTTTGTTGATGAATTTGTTGAGATGTATTCTCTCTGCTTGAGCCCCTACTAACTCAAACACTGCTGCTGTTTCATGGTCGCAATTAATTCCAAATCCAAATAATACTGCCACTTTAGGAATATACATCATTGTGCACCTCCTGTCATATCAAGTGTTTTTTGCCATGATGAAACCAAATCTTCTACGTCCAAATTGACTATTTCGTCAAATCCATCAGATATCACTAGGTTGTTTTGTTGTTCTGTCTTACCAAGATATGTCACATTATGGCCTGCCATTTCTTTTAGCCAACTTTGTTCATTCTCTGGTTTTACTCCAATGATGAATCTGCCCAAACTTTCCCCCCATAATCTAGCCCAAAGGCTGCTATCACCAGTACCGTCGAGATCTATTGTAGCACCAATTCTCCCACCTATACACATCTCTGCAATAGCTACACCTAAACCGCCTTCTGAACAATCATGGGATGTTTGGACAAGCCCTTGTCTGATTGTTCTTGAAAGGGTTCTGTATGTGTTTAGATTATTCTCTGGATTTGGTAGAGACGGTACATTGCCGCCAATACCCATGGAAGGATTCTCGTCTCTAAACATAAATGATAATTCTGATGCTCCTAATTCATCGGTTGATTCTCCAACCAGATACAGTCTTTCGCCGGCGTCTTTCAAGTCACTNGTTGCTGTCATTCTAACATCTGGGTGNTCGCCAAATAGAGAGAAGAGGAGGGTTGGGGGGATTGAAATTTTATTTTCTCCTTTCCCATAATCATTTTTCATTGAGTCTTTTCCACTGACACATGGTAGTCTATATGCTCGACAAACGCGCTCTAATTCTCTATTTGCACGTACTAATTGTGCTAATTTGAATTTACCGTCAGGGGTTTTTTCCGATTCAATAGGGTCTGGCCAACAGAAATTATCNAATCCTGCTATTTTGTCAATGTCGACCCCAACACAAACCGCATTTCTGACTGCTTCATCGATTGATGCTGCTGCCATTGCTCCAGCGTCTATATCTGAATATCTAGGATTGATTCCACAAGAAACTACAATTCCATGGGTGCTTCCGTGAATTGGTGCAATAAGTCCAGCGTCTCCNGGGCCATCTNTTTCTACACCAACAAAGGGCTTTACAGCGGTTTGGGCAATAACNTCATGATCATATTGTCTAACCCAAGTTTCCTTACTTGCAATATTTGGNCTTGCTAACATCTTAAGCAAAATTTCACTATGATTTGCATTTTGTGGAGGGGTGAATTGGGTTAATTGTGGCGGATTCCATTCTGATTCTAATTGTAATTGTGGAACTCCATCATGTAGGAATTCTATTGGTAAGAATGCAACTGTATCTTNATTATATTTTACATGGAAATTTCCTGTTGAAGTAAATGATGCTACTGCTGTTGCTTCAACTTCATGTAATTCAGCAAGTGCTTCAAATTGCTCTATATCATTCTGGCTAACTGCAATAGTCATTCTTTCTTGGCTTTCTGAAACCAATATTTCCCATGCCGATANCCCGGGTTGCTTTAGAGGGACTTTNGCTAAATCTATCTCGCATCCATTGGTATATTCCGCCATCTCACCTATAGAAGAAGAAAGGCCTCCTGCACCATTATCTGTAATACAGGTAATCAAACCTAAATCTCTTGCTTCTAATACCATNTCAAGCATCTTTTTCTGTGTTATTGGATCTCCGATTTGAACAGCNCTTGATGGTGATTCTTCTGTTAATTCTAATGANGAAAAGGTTGCTCCATGAATTCCATCATATCCTACNCTACCTCCNACCATGTAGACAACGTCTCCTGCTGTTGGTGTTTTTATGTGGGATTCGCGTCCATCTGGAAGTCTTCTAGGCATTATCCCCACTGTTCCACAATAAACAAGTGGTTTCCCAATATATCTATCATCAAATACAATTGCTCCATTAATTGTTGGTATACCAGATTCGTTTCCACCAACTCTAACACCAGCGTGTACTCCNCGTAGAACTCTAGAAGGGTGGAATAGGTTGTCTGGTAAATCTCCTTGCCAGTTTGGAGGTCCGAAACAGAATACATCTGTATTAGCAATAGGCCGAGCGCCTAATCCCGTGCCCAGTATATCTCGATTAACGCCGACTATTCCTGTCATCGCCCCTCCATATGGATCTAAAGCTGAGGGTGAGTTGTGGGTTTCTGCCTTCATACAAATGCTCCATTCATCATCCCATGCAATTACCCCAGAATTATCGTGAAATACTGAAAGTAACCAATCGGTGTCCTTCTGCATATCATGGGTTGGTTTCATGATATGAGTTTTGAAAATAGAATCTACTGTGCTATCTTCACCAGTTTCTTTATCGATGTGGTGGATTTTTGATGCGAATATTTTGTGTTTACAGTGTTCGCTCCAAGTTTGTGCCAAACATTCCAATTCAACATCTGTTGGTGAGTCGGTCACGATTCCAATTGCTTGGCGAGATTCTCTAATTTTTGAATCTCGATAATGGGATTGTATTGTTTTCATCTCCTCTAAATTTAATGCGAGTAGGCCTTTTTCAGATAGGTCAATTAATTCTTCNTCACTAATTTCTAAAGAAATATGTTTAGGGTTTTCAAAAACTTGTTCTGGTTTTGGAGAATACTGTATTTCGGGCCAATTTGAATTTGAACAATCCTCTTTATTAGAGCAGATGGCTCTTTGAATTAGTTGATTATGTAGAGTTCCTGATAACCAATCGATCGATATATCATCGGGTAAACCGTAGAATGCGTATGTAATGTAAGTTGAAATTTTTGAATCAATATCTGTATTAGGAAATAANGTCCTAAATCCATCCAAGGCTGCAGCGCCTGGGTTATCAGTCACTCCGGGCTTGAATCCAACTGAAATTACAGCATCTGGTTGGGNGTTAAATAATTTAGAGTTAGCAATAAATAATTCATTNGTACAAGAATGTTCTATTATTGGATCAGCGAATAAATCNTCGACTCTATTTCCTATTTCTTCCGGNGTTATCGATGANGANATTANGAAACCAACAATACTTCTAACANTACCAACTTTAATNTCGTGGTCAGCCAATAATTGTCGTCTAACAACATCGCCTCTTACATCACGTAGACCTTCTCCTTCTTTGGGAGTAACTTCGACTCTTGTGATGTTCATTATGGCCGCCGCCCCTACGGGTATGATACTGTGGCGTTGAATACGCTCTTTGAACAATACGGAAGATTTCTCAAAGTAATTCTGCCAAATATTGGCCTGTAAAACTGTTTTTATTCGCTGCTATGTCTTCTGGTGTGCCTTTTGCAACCAAAGACCCCCCTCTTTCGCCACCTTCTGGTCCCAAATCNATAACCCAATCGGATGATTTGATTACATCTAGATGGTGTTCAATAACAATAACTGTATGTCCTTTTGCCCTTAATTCCAATAATACATCGATTAGCATTTGAACATCAGATAGTGCAAGGCCTGTTGTTGGTTCATCTAAGATGTAGACTGTGTGTTTTGTTGGAGGTCTACGAAGTTCACTTGCTAATTTGACTCTTTGGGCTTCTCCACCAGACAGGGTTGTGGCGGGCTGACCAAGTCTAACATATCCTAGTCCCACCGCCATCAGAGTATCTAGAATACGATGGATTTTCTTGTGGTTTTCAAAGAATTTTACTGCTTGGCTAATCGGCATTTCTAGAACGTCGTGGATGTTCTTGCCTTTCCAAGTGACTTCTAAACATTCTCTAGTATAACGCTTACCAGAACACACATCACAAGTCATCCAAACATCGGGTAAGAAGTTCATTTCCAATTTTATTGATCCTGCACCACTACAAGATTCACATCTACCTCCTTTGACATTAAAACTGAAATGTCCTGGAGTATACGCTCTTTCTTTGGATAATGTAGTTTGAGAAAATAATTTACGTATTTCATCAAATACTTTAGTGTAAGTTGCAGGATTGGATCTAGGTGTTCTACCTATAGGAGATTGGTCAATAATGATTGATTTATCAATATCGTCAAGCCCTGTTATCGATGAATGTCTTCCAGGTACAGCATCTGCATTATGGAGCGTTCTTTGAAGGTAGGGCGCTAAAATTCCAGAAATTAGTGAAGATTTACCGGAACCAGAAACACCACAAACGGCAGTCATACAACCNAGNGGGAAATCAACATTTATTGATTGAAGATTATTATGAGCGGCGCCTTTAATTTTTATTTTCTTACTGGTTGGCTTTTTCCTTTTTTGTGGAACTTTAATCTCTCTTTTCCCACTTAGATATGCCCCTGTAACAGATTCGGGCGCCTCCATTACTTCATTTGGTGGACCATTCGCAACAATTTTCCCACCTTTAAGACCTGCTCCGGGGCCAAGATCACATAACCAATCTGCCTGACGTATTGTATCTTCATCGTGTTCAACAACAATCAATGTATTTCCTAAATCNCTAAGTTCTCTAAGGGTTTTCAATAATCTTGAATTATCTCTTTGATGAAGACCGATAGAAGGTTCATCAAGAACATACATTACTCCAGTCAAACGACTTCCGATTTGGGTCGCCAATCTTATTCTCTGACTTTCGCCGCCAGATAATGTGTTTGCTTTACGGTCAAGTGTTAGATAGTCCAAACCAACACTGTTAAGAAAATCTAGTCGGCTTTCTATTTCTTTGAGAATTTCATTACCGATAAAGAGACTTTTATCATCTAATATCTCTAACTGGTCNGCGAATTCTTCGGGNGGGCCAACCTTAGTTTCGGGCCTCCATGCTTTAACTAAATCTAACGATTCATAAATAGAACAAGAGGATATTTCGGGCAATCTAATGCCACCTACTGTTACATATCTTGCAGCTGCATTTAATTTTTCACCGTTACAATCATTACAAGGCAAATCTGTCATACAGTTGATTAATCGNCTTCTAGTTCTATTTGATGTAGTCTCAATATATGTCTTCTCAAGTCTTGGAATTATTCCTTCCCATGGTTTGTTATACTTGTATTGGGAACCCTTCTCAGAAGTAAATTCATAATGAATTATTGTTGATCCTGACCCGTATAGAAGTATATCTTTCTCATCATCATCTAGTAATTCAAAGGGTAATGTGGTAGANATNCCATAATGTTGGCAGGTTGCCTCCATTAGTTTTCGATACCATGACGGAGACATTGAACGGCGCCAAGGATTTACACAATTATTGGAAATGCTCAATTTATGGTCGACTATTAATTCTACATTAAATTGCCTTTGCACGCCTAATCCCTGGCATGAACTGCAAGCACCAAGCGGTGAGTTAAATGAGAAAACTCGGGGTGAAAGTTCGGGCATAAATGCACCGTGGTCTGGACATGCAAANTCTTCGGACCAAGTTAAAATCTGTCCTTGAGNTGTCTCTTTTGATTTACTACCTTTGGCGAGTTTAATCGTTTCTTCGGGTTCTTTTAAACTTTCAATTGCTATTGTTCCCCCGCCCAATTTTAANGCATTTTGAGTAGCTTCTGTCAATCTTTGTCTATTTTTATGAGTNCATTTGAATCTATCAATTCTGACATCGATATCATGTCTAAAGTTCTTATCTAAAGTAGGTGGAGATTCGAAATCTGACTCGTGTCCATTGACTTTTCCAGTCAAGTAACCTTGCTCAACAAGTTGTTTGAATAAATCTTGGTGGGTTCCTTTTCTTGCACGAATAATTGGTGACCATGCTGAAATTACGTGCCCTTCTAAATTCCATAGAATATCATCTACAATCTCTTGTACGGAACGTCTCGCAACTTCTCTTCCGCAAGTCGGACAGTGTGGCTTACCAATTCTAGCCCATAGTAATCTAAGATAGTCTTGAATTTCTGTAACTGTTGCAACTGTTGATCTTGGNTTATGGCTNCCTTGTTTTTGGTCGATAGAAATGGCTGGAGATAACCCTTCTATGCCGTCGCAATCGGCTTTTTTCATTTGGCCAATGAATTGTCTTGCATACGAAGAAAGGCTTTCGACATATCTTCTCTGGCCTTCAGCGTAAAGAGTATCAAAAGCAAGTGATGATTTTCCNGAACCAGAAACTCCTGATATGACGACGAATTTNCCCCTNGGTAATTCTACATCGATATTCTTCAAATTATGAGTTCTAGCCCCACGAACCGAAATCCAACCGTGTTCCTCTGGTTTAGACATAACAACACCTATTGGATGTCGAGGGTTCAATAAGTCCTCTATTTGAATTAATGGTTAAATCCTAGTTGGGCACTTTCTAGTTAAACGGAACTTTTGTCTCAAANCTAACTGGTTCGTCGGTTTGTGGATGAAGAAACTCTAATGACGATGCATGTAAACAAATTCTCCCCATTGGATCGGTTTCAGCCCCATGTAATTCATCCCCTACAACTGGATTNCCCAATGATTTCATAGCCATTCTAATTTGATGTCTTCTTCCAGTATCGATAAGAACCCTAACTAATGAAGTAGATTGGTTTTCTCGAATTGCTTCCCAATGTGTTATCGCTTCTTTGGAAGATTTTGTATTTGGTTTAACTTTCTTTACCCTTAAGTTCTTATCTTCAAGTAGCCACTCTATTTCAGTACCTGATTTTTTGGGCAACATGCCTTCTACTAAGGCAAAATAAATTCGATAAACGCTTCTCTCTGAAAATTGTTGTTGTAAATATTCTTTATTGTGTTTAGATAGTGCGAGCACCATTATCCCTGATGTTTCTCTATCAAGCCTATGTACAATATAACACCATTTCGACTGATTTTTTGTTTTTACATAATCTACACACCTGGAATGAAGGGTNTCGGATTCCATTTTATTTGTTGCAACNGAGAGGAGGCCTGCGGGTTTTTCTACAACTAAAATATCCTCATCTTCAAACACAATCTCTAAATTTTTAACTTTATGTTGGGGCGGCGGGGTTATTTCTTTACTAGTAGTCTTGTCTAATATTTTGATGANNTCGCCTTTAGTTAATTCTCTCTTGGCTTTGTGTTCGATTTTATCATTTACAGAAATCCTGCCCTCTGTTAACATCTTTCTTAATTTATTTTTACTTGTTTGAGTAAATTGAATAGATAGTTCATCTAATAATATTGTATCTTTACTAATTGTTATCTCCACAATTATCCCTCAAAGAATTATGACATGGCAATATTCGCCTTGCTTGCCAGAATGGTCTTCACCGAGCAAGGTTAATGCTTCTCCTAAAGCAATACTTGCGATATTACCAGAGCCTTGGTGGTGATTTGTAGTAGCNAATATTTCGTTATCCTGTTCGAATAAACTCACTCTTCTCAATGTTAAGAATCCGGGTACTGTTTTGATATCTTCGAAAAGTTTTACTCTGATTTTATTTTCTGAAGGTTGGGAAGAGTTGGTTAATGATCTAAACCAAGGGGCGCANAGAATACGAAATACAACATGGCTGCTAACTGGATTTCCTGGTAAACCGAAAATCGGGGTATTNNCCCAAGAACCGAATAATGGTGGGGAGCCGGGCCGTACTTTAATTCTCCAAAAATCAATAGTTCCCTCTTGCTCCATTATTTTGCGAACAAAGTCCCTATCGCCCATAGAAACACCTCCAGATGTTATTATCACGTCACAATTTTTAGCAGCGTCATCAAGCGTTTTTCTCAATTCGTCGATGTTATCAACAACTGCCCCATAGCGAATCGGTTCATGGCCTAACCAAGATATTAGGCTGGATATCCCGAAAGTGTTAGATTCAAAAATTTGNCCTTGTTCTAATTTTTCTCCNGGTAATTTTAATTCATCACCGGTGGGAATTACTGCTACTTTTAGGGGNTTGAATACCTCNACCTCNCTATANCCCATAGCTGCACAAAGTGATATTTTTTCAGGGGNCAAATATGTTCCCTCAAGCAATAGTGTTTGGTTAAGAGTGAAATTTTCGCCTTTTTTACGTATAAAATGGGGTTTTGATTCTTGTAGTAGCGTTACNGTACNATCCTCCTCGTTTAATTCACATAACTCAATTGGGATTATTGAATCTGCTCCTTTAGGAATGGGCGCTCCCGTCATTATTTTGATCGCTTCTCCTGGATTGATAGAATTGTCAAACTTATTTCCCGCTTCTACGGTTTTAGAAATTTTAAATTTATTTGGGGGGTTGGTAGTTTCTGAAAAAATTACAGCAAAACCATCCATTGCAGAATTGTCAAATGGGGGGTCGTTAGTTAGAGCATTGAGTGGTTTTGATAATATTCTTCTATGAGCTTTGTCGATAGAAATTTTTTCGCTATGGACATTTATCTTTCGGGTTTTTGAAATCTCAACCGCTTCATTTAGTGGGATGAAATAAGGTGTTTCGCGGCCCATGAAAGTCCTAAAACAAGATTTACTTTCATGTTATGGGACATATTATCGGTTGTTATGACATTTGAGTTCGTATTTTTATTATTCGGGCTTTTTTGTATTGCTATTTTGTATTCTAGCGTTGGCCATGGTGGTGCATCTGGATATTTGGCTGTGCTTTCACTAACATCATATGGAATGTTGGAAAGTGAGTGGTTAAAGCAGCATGCATGGGTGCTAAATCTAATTGTTGCCGGTATTGCTTTTGTTTATTATCAAAAAGCAGGCTATCATAATCTAAAAATTACTTTACCGTTTATTTTAGCAAGTATTCCAATGGCTTTTATTGGAGGATATATTTCAATAGATGAATTATATTATGATATTTTGTTATCATTAGTATTATTTTGGGCCTCTTGTAAATTAATGATGAAAACTGAATATATTGGTGGGGAAGTGAGAAATTTATCTCTTCAAAAAGCATTGCCTTGGGGTGGTGGAATTGGTTTGTTTAGTGGAATGATCGGTGTAGGTGGTGGCATTTTCCTCTCGCCGATTTTACTTTTGAAGGGTTGGGCGACACCTAAGGCTGCCGCAGCAACATCGGCCCTTTTCATTTGGGTAAATTCATTATCTGGGCTTTTAGGTTCAAGTTATGCAGGGAATTTAGATATTGATTGGAGTTTAATTCCTTATTTTATAGGGGTTGTTTTAGCGGGTGGTTTGATTGGTTCATTCTATGGTTCGAAAATTGCTAATCAGAATTCTATAAAGAAAATATTAGTTTTAGTTTTGATTATTGCAGGATTAAAAAGACTGTTAGAAGTTATTTTTTAATCACTCTTCTTCAAAATATTCAGATAATAAATCGAAAACCTTTCTCGCTTGGGTTTCGGGTGACAAATCGATTGAGTTTACGTGTTTCCTGCCTGCTTCTGACCACTTTTTGCGGTTTTTATGTCCTTGGTTTATTGCCTCGATCCAGTCGTCATCATCTTCAAGAAGTCTTCCAGTAATCCCATCTACAACGGTTTCCCTAAAGCCGCCTTGGTTGGAAACTATAACTGGACAATCAACAAAGTAAGACTCTGGAGGGGTTAATCCGAATGGTTCATTTATTGCATTACTAATTAATGCTCTAGAATTTCTCATTAAAGCGCGTATTGTGTGTTGTGGAATTCTTGGAAGGGGTTTTAGCTTTACATTATTTTTTTGTGCGTGATCGTGATGTTTCTTAGTAACCCCGCCACCAATTTGGACCAATTCTAAATCTGAATNTTTCAATTTTTTAATTGTGTTCCATANGCCCTTTGCATAAATCGCATGGCCTATGGTGACCACGTAGTTGTTTTCAGTTAAGTTAAATTTACTTTTCACAGAATCCCAATCTTCATCATTAGTTGGTTTTGTAGGCCACAAGTCTAGATTTATGCTAGGATAAAGAAAGTCTGATTCTATATCATAGACTTCTTTAATTCTACTTGAAGTGTTTTTTGAATTGCCGCTTATTGGGCCTCTAGAGTTGGCTAGTCGAACTAATTTTTCATCAATTTTTCTTTGTTTTGATAATAAAAAGTTTGTAAATTTCAAATTTTGTTTNGGTTTACCATCAATATCATAATGCAGATCGTTACTATGNAGGCCCCTATTTGGTTCATGCATGTATGTATGAATTGGTATTTCTTTGGGGATGAATGGGATTATTTCTAAAGATGCCATTCCAGTCGTAATATTCACCGCGTCAATATTCGAAAATAATGTATTAAGCCCAGGCCCTTGTTTGGTGAGTGAAAGCATTGAGTACCAAGATCTAGAGGCTTTCTTACTAGATAATGCCAANATTTCAGAAATTACTCCTCNNGAGTATGTCCAATTCTTTATTGGGGAAAATAGTGGTATTTCCATTTCATTTAATTTCTNTATTAATTCTTCATTTGGATGAAGTGTTGCAACACTAATGTCAAAAAATTTCGACCATGCTGATAAGTTATTGATTAGGTCTCTTTCGCCGCCACCAAAGTGTTCAAAGGAACCTTTCACTATCAAAAGGCGCTTTCTTTGGNGTTTAGCCATAATTATCGTGANGGGGGGGTTTGCTATAATCTTGAGCCGTTATTTTACAACAAACTATTGTTTAGATGTAAAAATAATTCCATCCTCTCCTAAATTCGAATCATATAAATTTTGTAATATTTCTTGGGTTTTGGAAAAATCGTGGACTTGATTATTATCTGGGAGATGTAATTTTTCAAAATGGGTTGGGATGACTGANACGAACTCTTCAACACTTACACCTGCAACGTTTTTGAGGTGATGTGGAAGAAATTCTACAACNAATGTATCGCATTTAGATAGAATCTCTTTCATTCCTTNCATAGCGAAATATTCTGAGCCTTCGATATCGATGAGAATTAAATCGAATTTTTCTCCCTTTAGATATTCATCTAGTGGTACAGAATCTAATTGAATGGTTTTTGGGTTATCATATTCATACAAAAAATTAGATTTTTTGGGTTTTCTTTTACTGCCGCCTGAATTAACTGTATTCAAAAGAAAGTCAACCTTTTCGTATTTATTGTTTGCAAAAACGTTGTGTGTATTTATGTTTGTAGAATTATTTAATTGAATATTTATTGTTAACAATTCAAATGTTTTAGGATTAGCTTCTATTGCAGTAATAGATTTACAGTGATTAGAAAGGGGTATTGCAACAGAACCGATATGTGATCCTATTATCAAAACATTAGAATTAGAATTTACATGTTGCTTCAATCTATTTATTTCATCTATTGCAAATCCTCCGGAACGGATTTTTTGGCCGACTTCTAAATCTTCTGGATCGACTGCNAAAATTCCATTTTTACTTTCAGTAATAATTGCTNTTACATTNTTACCTAATTTTTTCTTAAGCCGTTTTGATTTGATTTTTTTAATACTGAGATTAACCCGCCAATATAAGGCTTTGAGCATGTCTAATCCTCAATTAAATTTCATTATATGCCCACATTCTGGATATGAGCAACTTACAGTGTATCTCTGTTTTTTAGGTTTAGGAATTTTTAATCTACAGCCACACATTTCACATTGAATCATGAGAGTTTCGGGCTCCTTTGGTTTAGCTGCATCTTCAAGAACTCGACCAGCTTGTGATTGAGACCATCCNACTGAATCTGTATAACTGTCAGCCTTCTTGATTTTGTTTTGCCTTAAAGATAAACGCATCTTTCTACGTNTCTTCTTCTTTGGTCTAGGTTGTCTTGAATCTTTTTGAGGTCTTCTAGCAGCCATGTCAATCAACACAGGGTGGAGGTAGTCATATTCAATCACTTCGGATGCTTGTTAATAAGAAAAATAACATTATTTGATAAGTGTGAACTTAAAGCACTATGCATGAAAAGATTGTTTGTAGTAGTTATTTTCCTAAGTTATATGCTATGTGGGACAATAGTTTTACAAGAACAAGATAGTAAAGAGTATACTGTTACTGTCGATAGTACTAATCTTAGATTTTACCCTGATTCTTTAACAATAAATGAAGGAGATAGTGTTAGATTCATGTGGGGTGGAGAATTTTTACCACATAATTCTGTTGAAGAAAATGATGTTTTTAACAGCGGCGATCCTGCAAGAGAGGTTGATTATTTGTATACATTTGACTTTGAACAGGCGGGCGTTTACAACTTTTTTTGTGAACCTCATGAATCTGTAGGAATGGATGGTAGTATTACNGTATTAGATAAAATNGAAAGTCAGAATATAGAGTCATCTAGTTCTGATGAAGAAGGGGGAACTATTCCCTTTATTCCTATTTCTGGGGTTTTGTTATTATTATTAATTCTATTTTACCGTGTGAGAATTTCTGGAATTAATGAATTGTAATCAAACCCATTCTCGATTAAATGGTGTAAGNTCGTGTATGGCATCAAATACTTCTTTTTTNACCAATTTAACCTCNTCTNTACCAAGTCTTTNAATNATTANTTTGTTTAATTTTTTACACCTTCTAGAATCTTTTCCTGACATCGCAGAAAGAGCGACTAAAAATCTATCAGTTCTTCTTTGATCTATTTTTGATATTTCTGCACTATTATCCCATTTATCTCCAAATATTTCTAAAACTCTAATTTGATTAGGATGTAAATATCTAGCGGCAGTTATTCTTTCGATTAATCCTTCAAGTGTTGCCCTTCTAAGACCTGGTTTCATAGATTCAAGACCTTCTGGGAAGGCGTGTTCGATTAATTTAGGGGTTAATTCATGGCCCACTAACCTAGAACGCATCTCTGACATTGTATGNTTCATTCCAATTATATTGAATAAAATGAAAATTGGTAATGCTAATAATTCAACGTAAGCTCTAGTAGCAACTCTACCAATTATTCTAACCCAAATTCTCCTTAATATTGCCTTAAAAAATGTAAAACTACTCGCTGAACCTATTTTTTTCAATAATTTACGAATTAATAGNCCGAGTTTACCNATNTTTTCGAGGGGATCGATTCCGAATAAAGTTCCTCGGTAGCCAGGNGCNCCTAGTGCCGCATATATTAGCCATGGGCCGATTGCGTGTTCTACATCCATTTTTGCAATTTCATCTTGAGGTAAATCAATGACTTTAGCCATTCTAGATGCTGTAGTTAACGAATCTCTGTATAAAAATGCTAATTCAATACCTGTTGTTATGAAACCAATTAATGCTAAAACTACTGCGAAAATAATTTTTTGGTTTTGGCCTCCAAACTCAAAATCCCTTAGTAGTAATGCAAAAAATATAACGATGAGCCCTGATAATAATCCTGCTATTCCTGCTCTTATTATTGCCATTCTACAGAGTAAATCTAATCTTTTATCNGCTTCTCTTCTATTTTTGATATGTATTTCTTTTGAGGAAGAAAAATTTTGTAATAAGCGTTTAACAGCCCAGTTTTTCAACAATGATTTCTTCAACATAAAATCAACATTCTAAGTCATATGATACGCCGTTTTGAGGACAGAATACATCTATTCCTAATTCGGTTAATTCTTTTTCTAGATGTGGTCNAGCTTCATTTGGATCTGTATGATATATTACTACCTCTTTTGCATTACAATCTTTAACAAAATTAATTATTTCTTTATGTCCTGCATGAGTCGAAAATGAATAAGATTTCCAATTTAGACCTATTTCGGTTTCCTTCCCGAAAATATCTACTTTGCCTTCGGTTTGAAGTTTCCTTCCACCTGTATCTTTAGCCTGATATCCAGTAAATAAGACTTCATTTTTCATATCNTGTCTTANTCTGTTTAGATACCAAACCGAAGGACCACCTTGAAGCATTCCTGAAGTTGATACAATAACATCAGAGTCCAGTGCTTTTTTCTTATCAGACTTACTAGATACTTTTTTACACCAAGACCATGCTTTTTGTAAAGCAATTGGATCTCTTATTGCTTCNGGNTGTTCCATTTGCATTCTAGCAATTATTTTACCCATTCCATCGACATGAACATCTAAATGAGGGGAATATTTGTGTAATTTCATAACTATGTCTTGGGTTCTACCATTTGCAAATGCAGGGATAAGTGCGGTTCCACCTCTATCAACAATCGATTCTATGTGTTGAAGAAATTTCTCTGTTTCTTCATTAGATTCTGGGTGATATTTACCACCATAGGTTCCTTCGATGAATAGAGTGTCTACTTGTTGAGGTTTTGCACCAGATGTTAAATGTGAATTTCTAGTATCAAAATCTCCAGTAAATAGTATCTTTTTTTGTGGAGTNTCGACTTTTAACATTGCAGCTCCAGGTATATGTCCTGCTTTATGTAAGGACAAATTCCAATCTTCTTGTTTCCAAATTTTTTCAAAATTATGTATTTTCCATGAATCCATAGCTGTATCAATATCTCTTTTATCCCATGGTAAAGGATATTTTTCTATTGAACTTATTTTATAACAATCATTCCACATCAATCTCGAAATTTTAGATGTCAATTCGGTGCCATGTAAATTTGTATTATAATTTGAAGATAACCAAGGAGCCATTCCNAAATGATCAACNTGAGAATGTGTAATAATTGCGTTTTTTACATTTGGAGCTTCAGAAGGATATTTTGGTGGACGTGTTGGTGCTAATCCATAATCAAGAAGTAATCTGTTTTGATTACGGTTTTCAAACATAATTCCTACATTTCCAACTTCATCACCTCCACCTAAGTAATGAAATCTGAAATCTTTTTCTGGAGGATCTTCAGGATAATTACTAGTCCTGCCAGGGTTGTAAAAAACCATTCCAATCATACATACGAAATTAACATTAGAAAAGAAAGTATTGTTGTTTTGGATGGTTACCCCTTAGTTTCCTTTGGAAACTTTTTCTCTTCAGATGCTGATAGAAATATTCTGTAAATTTTAGATAACTTAAATAACTAATTTTTTTAATATCTTCAATGGCATGTTTTCACTTAATCAATAAATATCTCAATCATATTTTCACTTTTCGATAATAAAANACTCCAAAGGAAATAAGGGGGTTCTCATATAAGTTCTATTTTATTTCTAAACCGAAACCAAATCTTTTCTTATAGAAATTAATTTTTTGAATTTTCAAATAAAACCTTAGAAGTTAAAATTAATATTTTTTGAAATTTTTCTCTTCGGCGAACAAAATAATTTCTCCAATTGAAATATTTCCATTGAAAGTATAGAAGGTAACATGAACTTGAATATCAACCCATCGTACATGCCAAGAAAGGAAGGGTATACTTTCGTGGTTGATGAGGACAGATGTTTTGGATGCGCTGCTTGCATTGCTTTATGTCCAGTAAATGTACTAGATCTAGAAAATAAATTAGCTATAGTTGACGAAAAAAATTGCACTCACTGTAGATTATGCATTCCCTCATGTCCAGTTTTCGCTTTAGATATCAAGCCTGAAATTTGAGGTATCAAAATGTATGATATTACAATAATAGGCGGTACGTTAACAGGTTTATTTTCTTCAATCAATCTGAGTAATAACTACAAAGTTTGTATTATTGACTTGAATCAGGAAATAGGCTTTCCAACAAATTTTCCTGGGTTAATTGAAAATATAGATATCTTAGATGNTTTTGTTAAAGAAAAAGATAAACTATATCTTCAAGAGAATAAATCTGGATTTGGACTTAGAAGTGAATGGCTAATGAAGTACCTTACCCATAATGCTGCAAAAAACGGGGTTGATATACTTAATAGAACCAGAGTTTCCAATATATTTTATGATGATAATTTCAGTATAGAATTAATTGGAGCAGGCCCTCAAAATCCTATTATTTTTTCAAAGATAATAATTGATGAAACAGATAGAACATATTCAGCACCAGGTGATAAAGAGCATAGAATTTCTAATGAAAATGAACTTATTATATCTATTAAAGAACAACAAAAAGAATTTTTTGTCGGTACCATTCCATTTTCAAACTCGAAAAATATTTCTAATTACAAATTAAAGATTGATCGAAGNGATGGATTAACTGAATTCTGGTTTGAAAACGAACCACAATTGGAGATTAATTGGATTGAAACTAAAAAATGCAGTACTTTTTCCAACCCCAAATCTATGAAAATTGACAGACATGTAGAGATTTCAAAACAAATAATTGAAACAATATCCAATATTTTAACATAAATTTTTGAATAAACCTATGTTGGATTATAATATGTCAACCACTAAATTATACTTAGAAAGTGGAATAGATTCAGCTTATGATACTAAATTTCATGCTAAAGTGCTTCAAACTTCAGATGACAGTGTCGTTTTAGATAGAACTCTATTCTATCCTTTAGGCGGTGGACAAAATTGGGATGAAGGTACATTAAAAGGCCCTAATGGTAATTTACAAGTCAAAGAGGTAAGAGGTAGAAATGACATAGTTCACAAATTAGATCCTGAACATCAATTAGAAATCGGTGATGAAATTACAGGTGAAATTGATTGGGATAGACGCTATTCACATATGAGAATGCATACAGCACAACACCTTGTATCAGGTATTGTATATGAATTATTTAATGGAGCTAGAACGGTTGGAAATCAAATTCACACAACCCATTCAAGAATAGATTTTAATCCAATTTCATTTGACGAAGAAATGCTTCAAAAATTAACTTTAGAAACCAATAATATCATTAAACAAAAATTAGAGGTTACAGAATCAACGTTAACAAGAGATGAAATTAACTCGATAATGCCTCCAGAACGTACAAACATGAATCTAATTCCAAAATTCATTGAACAATTGAGAGTTGTACAAATTGGAGATGGTGTAGATTTGTGTCCATGTGCAGGAACACATGTTTCTAATATTTCTGAAATAGGAGATATCTCAATAATTGGTAAAAAATCGAAAGGAAAAGGCACCCAAAGAATCACTTATGAGTTATCAGAATCAGAATTCACAAGAAATTTTAATTCATNAATCATCTAATATTTCATCAATATCTCCTATTACATCCTTCCATTTTTTTCTTTCAGATTGTTTTATTTTAATGAATTCTTCAGGGTTTTCAATATCTTTCTCTGCAGCTTGTACTCGATCTGATAATAACAGATCTTCACCAATTCTTTCACTTCTATCAACTTTCTCGATATCTTTACTTGGAATAGTTCTAGAACCATAATTCAATATATCTATTTCTTCTTCATCACNCCAAGTCTCTTCACCTATAATTCTAGCAACACTAGGGCTAGGAGCATTATCTTTCCAAGGATTTTTATCAACTAAATCCTGCATTATTCTTTTGCTAGACTTTTGTTTTTGNAANAATTTTTCAATATCATCATTACTTACCTTTTCTAATTTATTTGATAGATTTGCAGCAAGCTCTTGTTGGAATATCAACTCATTCCTGTGTATNGGATCATGATCAAATTTATGTGGCTCACTTAACATCGAAAACAACTCTTTAACATGCTGAAATAATTTATCATCTGGAGATGAAGAAACCATTCTATTCCTAACATTTGTGTGGTTAGAAATACAAACTTCACACCTTTTCAAGTTAGAAATATTTGGTGCATCACACCTCAAACAACATCCCTGAAAACCAAGAGCTTTCATCGCTTTGCGTGGTTGGGACATAAAATAAGCACACCCGAATAAATAGTGATGGGCACTCTTGTATAAGAGGATTCAATAAAGTCGAGTCAAACACTTTACCATGGCCGGCCGAGACTCAAGAGCCGACATTATTGATGAAAGTCCATTTTCAAATATCAAACAAAAAATCCCCAGAGTCCATTCAACCACTTCTAATGATGGAACTATTCATATTAATTTAGGTAAAGTAAATTCATTTTTTAATAATAAAAAACCCAAACCAGAACAAACAAAAATTTGGCATTTTAGTGAAATTGAAAAAACAAATTTGAAATTAGCTACAGGGGCATTTACCCTAGGACTAGGGTTCATGGCTGTAAGGGGGATTTCAGGAATTTCAAATCTCGGTTTGGAAACCTGGGTTATTTCTCTACTTCTTTCTATGCCTGTAATGCTTCTCGCTGTTGGCCCAGCATTTCTATTACATGAAATAGGCCATAAAATAGTAGCCAAAAAGAATGGATGCTGGGCAGAATTTAGGGCAGATCCAAAAGGTCTNCAATTTGGAGTAATTATTTCCTTCTTTCTCGGATTCTTATTTATGGCCCCCGGAGCTGTAATGGTTGCTGGGTTGGTAACTAGAAGACAAAACGGACATATTGCTGTAGCTGGCCCACTCACAAATCTAGGATTATTTTTAATTGGAATTCCNCTATGGGTTTTGATATTGGGTTTGACAGGAGCATTTGATAATTCAACGTTCAATTCTGGAATGATGATTAGTACATATCTAATCGATGGAAATATAGTTTGGCAATCTATGTTAGTAGANGCTGGAGTATGGTGGTTATCCGCCAATTTAATTCTCGGTTTGTTTAATATGATTCCATTTGGCCCTCTAGACGGATTAAAAGTCAAGGATTGGAGCGANCCGGCGTTTTATACAGTATTCATNATATTCCTAATACCTGTTTTTGGAATGTTTTTTGGTTTTTGGAGCCCAGGGGCCCTTTTGTATAGTGGAGTCGATANGATATTCGGCTAATTAAGGCCCAGTTCCTAATTTCATGCACATTGAATAAAAACCAACCCGATTAGAATAAAACAATAAAACCAACCAATTTATCTACCCCAAACCAACCATATAATCAATGGCTGATGAAAATAATTTAGTTTGGGTCAATAAAAAAACCGGACTGAACGCATCAAANTCAGAGTTAAGTGAAATGTGGGAAAAATCTAATCATGATTTCGAACTAAAAGAGATTACACAAGATGAAAATAATAAAAACCTAAAAACATTATCAGAGAATAATAATAATATTGAGTTAAAAGAGCCAATTTCTGGANCCACCATTNCATGGGCATNNATTTNTANNAACNNTCTATTTTTATTGATTGGTCTACCAGAATTAGTCTGTTGTAGCATAATAGTGACAATACCATTATTCATTTGTTTTTTAATATGGACGCAAAATGAATTTTCAGTAATTACAAAGTCAATTTTAATAATAACATTCCTATTTTTACTTTATAGAATAGGCTTGTTCATGTTTGATTTGGCATGGCAAGGTGCATGGCAATAACCCATATTCTGGTTGNTAATTCTATAATTATAGGTAAGAGTTCAAGATTGGTTGATGATCGAGATGCAAAAAGATCATTGTTCCATACCAAGTCATTAAATCAATAGAATTAATTAGATTCTGCATACCTGAAGCATAATCATTTTCCATCCANTACAACATTTCATCAATNGTATCACATGTCTGATGATAACAATCATACCCATCTACCAATCCACCAAATCCAACNGTAACAGTATCAATTGCTTGGAAAGANGCATGGTCACTTCNNGCAGTNGTNGCTTCNTTNATNATNANNCCNGGNTCNCCNGCNNCANCCCAAGCNNNNTTNAANTCNCCNTTNAGAACNGCTAATTGTTCTTCAANACCCAANGCNTCTCCAGCNAACCATTCNGCAAGNTAAACCATCTTTGGTTGATTNATAACNTCCTCTTCAGTGTCAGGCCCGATATATACTCTGAANGGCCAATTCTCNTGACTTGCNGGATATGAACCNCCNCCATCAGGNCCNACTCTNTCNGAAGGAGTNCCGTTTCCAGGCCAATTTACNCCACCCATGTCAATATTGATGTAATTTGAAATTGTAATATCATCNGGTATATCATCAACCCAAGCTATACTACCTCTTTTTCCACCTTCTTCACTACTCCACAAACAGAAAACAATTCCTCTTCTTGTAGGAATATCAAACATCGCTTCAGCCATATTTAGTACAACAGAAGTTCCAACTGTGTTATCATATGCTCCAACACGAGTACCATATCCTCTAGGTGCACCCATATCTACAGGTGTAGGAGCAACTATTGGCGCAATATCGAAGTGAGCACCAATAACCATCCATTCATCAGGATATTCATAACCCTCTTTATATGCACAAATATTGTATGCTTCAGGATTCCCTTCAATGTATTGGAAACGATGCCTTTCTACGTTATCATATCCGTATTCGGTAAATTCTGCAACTAAGAAATCAGCCCCACATTCATACCCTGGGCTACCCATTCCCGCCCACCGGTTCAAGTAACCCTTTGCACCATCACAAACATCGAAAGGATCTACGGTTTCATCAGAAAGTACAGATAGCATGTTAAAAGTTTCAAATCCACTAACTATACCAGTACTATGCAAACCACCATTTTCAATAGAAACGCTCGCTGACATAGGTCTAACTATCGAGGCCATTTTTGCCGATACCGAACCTCCAGTTTCAGAACTATTTGATAGTTGTAACATACCACCTTCAAACTCACTCTCAGTAATTTTCACTCCCTTGGAACTTACCATACCGTTTTCAATCCAAGTTGCCCAAGAGATATTTCCATCCCTAATTGGGAAATACTCTCGTCCAGGCTCACCTACTAATACAACAAAAGAGTCTATGCGCGGAGGTATAAGAACTATAATTTCAACTTCTTCACCTTCTTGTAAATCTAAAACAGTACCATTTTGTACATATCCAGTGCTTGGCTGCAATATCAAATATGGAACTAACACTCTCATATCATCATCAGCTTCGAAATTAACAGTTTGAAAAATACCAGCAGTCAATGGGTCTGGTGTAATACTAAGAGAATCTTGATCAGCTACACCCTCTCCATCATTATTAGAAAAACACCCAGACAATGATGCTGATAAAAAAACCAGAACTAGTAGCATTGCTTGAGAAGGTCTCCCACCCGCCATGAACCTCCGAATCAAAATCCCAACCTCAAACCATCGGTTAAAAGTTCAAAATACGAATTAAAAATTTTTACCTAAAAAAAACACAAAAACAAAAAATATTACCACTTTACAACAATTTAATTCCACTTTATGAACATCATAGGTTAAAAAAGTCATTTTTAACCGATTCTTTGATATACTTCCAATAACAATGTAATATTGTTAATATGTCTACTACTACAGTTAGAATATATTGTAAGCTTAAGAGTGAATTACCAAGAAATAAATTTCTTTGGGCAAATACAGTAATCATTGATGATACTGATGACATGTGTCCGTTAATTGAAGGCTAATCAATTAGAAATTACTC
>PADF01000030.1 GCA_002702945.1 Methanobacteriota archaeon | reverse complement strand
ATTTCGTTTGGTTTACCTACGTGGAGTGTAGTATTGATTCTGTCACTTGTGGCACTATTATCTGTACTTTTTTTACCTGCTCAACTAGCAATAATGAATACACCTCTGGCTGTTAATTTAAACCATCCTTTTATTGATGATGAGCCAATAGGCGACGCTAAAGTTTACGTCAGATTATCTGATGGAGAGTGGATTAAACCCGGGAAATATAGAGTTAGAGTAAACCGTGATGAAATGATTGGAGGATTCAGTCTTGTTGAAGATAATGAAGATTACAGCATAATCGGACATTTTAGTCATTCAAAAAATCTCAAAACATTACAAACTTATGTCACTTTAATCAATCAAGCACTTTCTCTTAGAGACGCAGTAAATGAGGAACAAGACACTATTGAGGATGCTAGAGAAAGAGAAGAACTGGATACTGGATTACTCGATAGAGAATGGATGGAAGAAGAAGAGATTCCTGTTTCAGGCCCGATTTCTCGAATAATGTCTCGAAGCGAATGAATTAGTTCGATTTAATCCCGTATATTCAAAGCCTAAGTTCATTTGGAACGGTTGTGAATCGACTTTCAAACTGGAAAAATAGTATTGAATCTCTTGATTCACAAGACAAAGAGACACTCCTCGGCACATCACTTTCAAAATTATTCACTAAACTACCACTATGGATTTCACATCCTTCCAACATTGGTGGCTTCTACGGCATCCTTTGTTCGATTGCTCTAATTTTACCTTACAGGTTTGCAAATGAAGAATATTCAGGATGGTTTGGAGATTGGGGTCTTCATTGTTGTTTACTAATTGTAGCCTGCTTTTTTCTTGGATTATGTTCGACAATTATTGTAAGTTTATCTAAGCGGTTTCCAACTGCGCCACCTCGATCGATTCTTTACCCTATGCCGTTTTTAGGGTTGGCATTGTTAACAATCGACCGAACTCAAATTTTAGATATCCCCGCAATTATTTGTTGGACACTGCTTCTTTTGCCAGGTCCACTTTATGTTCATTTATCTTGGGCACCTCGTTGGAGATTATTGTGTATGATTGAAGATGGTAAAAGCCCATTTGAAAATAGGGAAATTGTTGAAAAAGAATATGATGACTTTAGTGAATCTTCTTCAAAAGAAGACTTAGAAATTATTTCTGTAGTAGAAGATTTTGAATCAGAATAATCAAATTAATCCCACTTCAGGGCCAACTTTCTCAAATATTGATAATACTTGATTTAGGTCATCCATACTAAGTCCTGAGGACATTTGTGTTCTAATTCGTGCCTTATCTCTAGCAACCATAGGAAATACAATTGCTCCAGCCATAACACCATGTTCTGCAAGAGATTTTGTCATCGATTTAGCAATACTAGATTCTCCACACATTACCGGAATAATTGGGGTTGTAGATACACCTGTGTCAAAACCTAAATTCTGTAATTCCTTACGGAAATAGTTAGTATTATCCCATAGTTTTTGGTGATGTTCTGGTTCTTCCATCAAGACTTCAACAGCCGCTTTCTGGGCGGCAGCAACTCCTGGAGGTTGGGAGCCAGAAAGAAGCCAAGATCTAGAATGATTAAGAGCATGGTTACGAGTCATTTCACTACCTGCTAGGATTCCACCTTGAACACCAAGCGCTTTAGAGAAAGAACCTACTTCAAAATCAACTTTACCTTGGAGTTTGAAATGATCGACAATTCCTGCACCGCTATCTCCCAAAACGCCCTCTCCATGACAATCATCAACGTAAATCATAGCACCATACTCTTCTGCTAATTTATGAATTTCATCTAGAGGTGCAATATCACCATCCATCGAGAAAACACCATCTGTGATAATTAATTTCCTTACACTATCCTTGTGTTGGCGTAGAACAGCTTCTAATTCGCCCATGTCATTGTGAGCATATACACCGCGACTGGCTTTAGTTAGCCTAACTCCATCAATAATCGAGCCATGGTTTAATTCATCACTGATGATTACATCTTGTGACCCTGAAACTAGTGTTGGAATCAGCCCTACATTCGCCGTATATCCTGCAGAATAAATTAATGCTGCTTCCACTTTCTTAAATTCTGCAACTTTCTTTTCTGCTTCTAAGTGGATGTCCATAGTACCGGCAATCGCCCTTACACTACCACTTCCAGAACCATATTTCCTAGTTGCTGAAATCATAGCCTCTACAACTTTAGGGTGGGTTGTTAAATTAAGATAATTATTTGCCGATAGCATAATTGTAGGTTTACCATCCATAGTACATCGCGGTACGTTGGAGCTCTCCAAAGTAGGAGGCTCCCACAATAATGATTGTGACGATAGTTGTTCATATCTTTCTTTCATCCAAGACATATCACCTGGCATGGTCTCACCTAACCTTTGCAATCATTGACACTTCAAGTTCTTTTGTATAAAATCACGATAAAAAAATACATGAAATCAAAAAGGCGTTGTAATTGGGATGTCTATGCGGCTGAGCGGATTTGTAAGTAGTGGGCTAGGAAGAGCACATATTTTTATGGCTCAAAAGCACTATCAAGAGCAATTCTTATCTCTAATGGGTAGTGCTGTTTGGCCCGGAACACTAAATTTATCTGTATCAGGAACCAATTTGACAAATTATATTGCTCTAAGGATTAAATCCGGCATCGATACTCTAGATGCTGATGAGAATCAAAGAGCTTTAGCTAGAGAAGTATCACTCGAAAATATAACCAGTTTCCGCATAAGGGGATTCCTAAGAGATGGTATCTCTTTTGGTGGAGCAACAGCCTACAAAGCAAGTTTCAAGTCAAATGGTAAAGTTGTAGATTGTGCTCTTCTAATACCTGATTTGACAAGACATTTCGATGTAGTTGAAGTCATTTCACCTACATTTCTTAGAGAGTTTTTAGATCTCAAGGATGGGGATGAAGTTGAATTAGAACTCAATTTAGACTAATTTTTATGTTTAACAATTGGCAACCTACCAAGATATGACCACTCATGGTAAAGCATACTCTTCATTTCTAGTCTTGCACCATGCTCCCACCTATTTCTCATAGTACGTTCCATGGCTTTGTCATTGGGAACCTCAGTAAATGTAAAATTATTATTCTCTTCGACTGGTAGTTGAAATTTCTCCCATGAAACTCCCCAAAGAACTAACCAGTCAGGAGGTGCTACNCCNAAGTCAACTGGNTCAAGNGGNNTAGATATCGCATTACTNATNTCNTGTGTAGTNAATTCGCCANTNCTCAANTTGAATAGTGCCATTGCTGTCCTTCNAACCTGATTCCANAGAAANGCTTCGCCTATTATCTCAAATCCAACCACTCTATTNCCTACTAACCAAGGTTTACAGGAGTAAATTTTACGAATTGGATTTTTACCCTCNTCCATTCTAGCAAAATTTCGTGCATCATAGGTACCGACAAAAAGATCTAACCACTCTTGAAAAACATCACCAGGATACTGCCAAGAATCAATCCCTTCTAACCTGTAGCGATAGACACGATATTCTGCGATTCTAGGATTCCAATCCGAATCTACTTCATTTACATCTAAAAAAGCAATTTCATCACTTAGATGGTCATCTAATGCTCTAACCATTTTTCTAGGAGTTAACGCTTCCCAAAGACTTCTTTTGATAGTTACAATTCCGCCATTGAGCCTTACATTTACCCCTGCATCAGTTCTGCTAGACAAAACTAAATTGTGTCCTTCTTGATTACTATCAAGCCAATTTAATTGACGAAAGGCACTTATCAATTCACCTTGAACTGTTTTAACATCTGGTTGAATTTGACTTCCATGAAATGAATCACCTAAATATCCAATTCGGAAGGCTAGACGAACGACTTCGTCCGTCAAAATTACACCTCAGTCTTGACTTTGTAGAACTTCAATTGCTTGCTCTTCGGTAAATCCTAATCCACCAACGGCCCATTGTAAGGCTTGCTTCAACCATGGTTGAACAGTTGGGGCTTTACGAGATGGATCCATAACTTCAATTGCATCTACTAAATTTCTACTTGCTTGGTAAAGAACATCATCGACTGGAATCCCTTCAATCTCCAACTTCTTCGCATATCTTTGGAACTCTTTGACTGCAACAGGAACTCTGCGACATTCTAGAGCAAATGATGCGAAATCCGCAATGTATTCAACATTCTCTTCATCCAACTGCATTGCTTTTTTGTAGGACATCATAATTTTACCTCCAGGCACAACATCATCTTGCTGTTCAGTGTTTAGCATATTAGCAAACTCTGCATAGGTATGATGAACCATTGCAACATCTGAATTCGTTTTGGCCTTTGCTTCAAGTTCTTTTACAGCTCCTTCTATGTCGCCACTTCTAAACAATTCAATAGCCGATTTTATTATTTCTTCACTCATAATTAGTCCTCAGTAAAATGGGGGGAGAGGTTTCAGTTCTTGAAAGACTCGCTTGACAAAAATCACTCATCGTTAGAATTTGAAGATGAAATCGTATCCTTCAAATCGCTTAACAGATTGGATTGGCTATGTTTCTTGTGCATTTCATTTAGTAACATCTTACACTTTTCCCAGTTTCTAATTGAGAAGAAGCAATGCTTTGGATCAGGTCTAATTGTTTTGATAGTTCTTTGATATGTAAGCAATGCAAAGAAAGAACGTAACAATGACTTTCCTGCTTTCTCGGCTGTAGAATCATCTGGCCTCTCAGCGGTTCCAGGCATATTAACAGCGCCACCTGCTCCAAGTGTTTCATCAACAATTCCAACACCTGAATCTGTTAGTATTGAAACGGTTGCATATCCACAAACGGTTCCAACTGGAGAGCGGTCAACAATCACTTCAGAGATTCTGTCAAATAGGATTCTTCTGTGAGACCTAGAAAGCAAGAAACTGTGCTCAAAAATTACAGCATCAGAAGTAATTGCGTAGTGGAAACTGTTCTGATAATAGAAGGTTAAAGCCCAAAACATAACTGAATAAACTATTCCGAATAATGTGAAACTGTAATCAAATGGAATAAAATCCATTTCATTATCCATATTAAAGATGTTAGAAATGAATGTCAAGAACTGGTCGAACTGAATAATCACTGGAGTCATAGCGACCAAAAACAGCCACATTGTTACCCAACGGCCTGAAGTAGAAGTATTCATTAAGCGGTTCATCCAAGTGATAAAGAGCATTACAAAAACGAAACTAAAGGACATATGATCGCTAGTTGTCAAGTCGATAAAAGACCAAACAATTGCCATAAATCCTTGAGCATCATCTCCTAAAGACTCCACATGGCCAAAAATTAAGTGCAACAAAAGAACTACAACACCGAGGAAATACATACCAAGAAAGGCGAAAATACTCGGTTTTTTAGTTAATAAAATTTCCTCTCCATCAATTAAACGGAAAGTTTTGGCTAATTTTTCTGCATTATTGGCTTTCAATGCCTCATCAGTAGTCTTCTCTTCAGTAACTTCATCACTCATAGTAACAGGCTCCTAATATGGGTTTAATGACTTATCCTCCATGAACCTTCCCCCAAAAACTTTCAAAAATCAATGAAGAATACCCCATGAATGTTCTGCATTACCTCTAATCCATGAATAATTTTTCTCAGTTCGAATTCCAGATTCATCTTTAATGCGTAAGAATTTAGTTTCTAAAGGATACTCATTGTAAGTGAAATGAGAGGTTAGACCTCCTCTAGTTGGTTGTTCAAAAGTCCAATGTGCTCTATCAACTGCGTTAGATTGGAGTGAGATAGTTGTATTTTCATTCCACATCTTAACTTTGAAAGCAGGTAAAGGAGCATCTGGATGGTGACCATGCTTGCCCTCCACTAATCCAGAATCACATTTTTCAATTTGGACATTGGTAAATTTCTCAGTACGCTTATTTTTGGCATCGTGAAATAATCCTCCTTGAGATAGACTGAGATGACCCAAATCTCTTTTCTTCCATGGACGATTATCCCTAGCAGTAATTGTGAAACTTAAATGAGGCACGAACCAATCGATGTAAGAACCATCGTCCAAATGTAAAACTCCCCAATACCAAGGAACTGAAGGAGCTTGAACACAAACTTTCTGAAAATAAGCCGTACCCTTAATTTCTTTATCATCTAGATTCCCTCTAACTTTGCATCCATGTAACCTAATTATATCATAACCCATATTCTTTAGATAAGTTGCATTTGCATGCCTAGCAGTTGACATAGGCTCGTTCCAAGGAGTAATTTGAAAATTCATTTTGGCAGGGACACTACCTGGGATATCTTGTTCATCACTAGTTAGATTGAGCCAAAATTCAGATAAATCACTCTTTAGACCCATCGATAGATCTTCATCCATAAGAGGTACTACTGCCCCTCCCCCATTTCCAGAAAGATTAGATTTATCTGGCCACATTTCATGAGTATCATCCATTGCTATAATTCTACATTTTTGTTTAATCAATGGCTCATGCATACGTTTCCCATCATACCACCACGCACATACCATTCCATCAAGAGCAATTCCACTTTGTTCATCGAAACCTGGTCGGCCTTTAGGTTCCCAAATAGTACCACTTACGGTAACTTTGGGATTATCTTTAGTAGACCACAATACCATCAGTTGCTTACCACTTGGGTTACCATTTTCATCGTCAAGCATCAGTAGCCACCACCACCAATCCCAAGTTAAGTGATGAAGAGGTGGCCTGTCCTGTAGTTTCCACATCTTAGATAAATCACCAGTGAAGGAATTCATTTTGACACTCATTCAATTTCCTTCCCTTTGAATAATAATCCGCCAAGAAGCCATAGAACTGCTGCTTGAATAATTAGAACCAATGAAGATATCAACATGGATAAAAATGGACTGATATCACCTAAACTTGGCTTAGAACTAAAGTACTGTAATGGACCTGCACCTTCGATAGAACTACCGAAAAATCCAGTTCCATCTCCGCCTCCGCCCCATAATCCCATTTGGATAAATAAATCCAAATCTGTCCAAACAAGCATGGCCGCAGAATCAACAATCATCAATGCCCAACCGACTACTGAGAATCGTAAAATAGAGGTCTCTGGCGCTCCCATTGACAGTAATGCCATGCCCAGTTCCCAAGCTGCAAAAGGAATCGCAAGAACAATACCAAATCTCCACATAACTCCAAAGAAGCAGAATAGCATTCCATAAACTAATGTAGCGAGCATTGCGGCGAATAATACAGATAACCAAATACCGAATTCTGAGAATCTAAAGATTGAATCACCCGGCCCTGCAAATCCTGTTACTAAAGCAGAAATAAATACCATAATTGCAAGATACGGCCACACTATTGCCAAGTAACCCAATATCCTGTAAAGGAAAACTTCAGTTCTAGCAATTGGCTTGGATAACATATAGTGCATTGTTCCAGCAGACATTTCGTCCCGAATTAGCCCTGTTGCTAAGAATAAAGGAACAAAAATACCGATTATGAAAACAAATCCTAGTTTACCAATTGCTAAAATTGACGCCCTGTGAATTGCTTCTTCGGTATACTTTGCATCATCTGGGTCTTCATCGACAAAGTTATCCTCATCAATTTCATAGTCAGTCCCTCCACTAACAAATGGACCAGTAATTTCTATGTCACAAGGAACATTATTATCATTTGAATCCTTCTGTGATTCAGTTCTGTCTTCTCTGTTACAGTCACCGTCATCATCAAAACCTACTGAAATTCTTTGACCTTGCCCTGGAAGGGTTTCCCAATCAAAATCATCTTCATCTATCCATTTTTCAGGAGGATCGGGTTCTATCGGGGGATTAAGTAAACCAGGGTGTGAGTCCGGTGAACTAGGATCAGTACCATACAAGCGCTCTTGCCCAGTAGGATAGCCATCGCCATCCCAATCAGCAGAATCACCATCATTATCGATTGACTCATATTCTTGTTGCATCCCATCAATGTAGAATAGCAACAGCAAACTAATCGCTAAAAATCCAACAATTAAAACAACCCAAGTGGATATCTTTGTTCGATATTGTCTCATTGTAAACTCAGTAATAGCGGCTGCTTTACGGTCAAGAGCCCTAAAAATTGTATTGCTCTTTTCAGACATCACAGACGACCTCCGCCGGTAAGATAACCTAGGATAGATTCTAAATCGTCATCGGGATTATCTATCGAATCGACTTTTTGTCCACTATCTATAATCGCCTGAGGTAATTTTGAATGGAATGTTCCTAAATCATGTGTTTGAATTGAAAGATTTTCACCTTGAGGGAATAATATCCCATGGACTGAATCGATGTCAATAATAGACTTTGCAAGAGTCTTCGGGTCTTTAGTTCCAATATCTATTCTATGCGGTATTTGATCTAATCTTTCTCTAATAGCATGTAAATTTCCAAGAGCCAATAATCGCCCATAGTGAAGAATAACAATTTGTTCAGTTATTCTTTCAATCTCATGAAGAATATGGCTACTTACGATAACTGTTCTACCCATTCTACCTAACTCTCTAATGACATTCATTATGGTAGTTCTAGCGAGAGGGTCGCATCCCTGAAGAGGTTCATCGAGAATTATTAATTCAGGGTCATTAACCAAAGCATGAGCGATTTTAGTTCTCTGGCGCATTCCCTTGGAAAAACGACCTATCTGTTTGTGTGCTACGTCCAATAATCCGACAAAATCTAGAACTCTATCAGCCTCTATTTTAGCTTCATCTCTAGTCAAGCCATTTAGTCTGGCAAAGGTGGAAATAAAATCATGTGCAGTCATCCAATCATACATTTTCTCATGTTCAGGGACAAAGCCTACTCTTGAGTATGGAGCAGGATTTTTCCATGGATTTGTTCCAAACAATCGTACTTGTCCTGAACTCGGCTTGATTTTACCCATCAAGATTTTGAAAAGTGTGGATTTACCAGCTCCATTCATACCTAAAATTCCAGTCACTCCTCCAGACAGGGATAATGTTATTCCGGTAAGTGCGTGGATTCTTCCATAAGTCTTTGATACATTTTCTAAAAGTATTACTGGTGCTTTAACCTCTGGTTTCCACTCTTTGGTTTGCGGAAGACCTTGCTGATCAAAATCGGGCATCATTCTCTTGTCACCTCCATAGAAGAAACTCTAGTGCTCAATACATAAAGTGAAATTGCATTAATTATTACTAAAGAGGCAAGCGACCAAGTCCACGAATACTGATCATATGTTGGTTCAGTACCAATTATTGCTTGACCAACATGAGCAAGACAATCATAAGGTGACAGTAGATATAGAATCTCTCTATCAAATAATTCTGAAACTATCAAAGCAAGAGTCTTAGTCCCAAGAACTATAGCAACTAGGCCAATTCCTGGAAAGAATTTACCTTTAGAAACGCTTGATAATCCAAGGCCGATACTAGTGTAGGTAATTATGAGTAACGTACCTCCCACAAATGCTGCAAGGAATAGAGGGAATGTATCAATTATCCAAGCCCATCCTCTACCCATACTGACTATTTCGGAAAAGTAATACAGACAGAGTGTGAGTAGTACTATCATGGCTTGAATTAAAGCAACGGATAGATACTTCATCATCACATAGTCAAAACGATTAATCGGGCGTGAAAAATAGAGTGCTGAGGTCCCATGGAGTCTGTCTTCTGAGATTACTCCACCGACAAGAAGAGCGGCAACAATTGGAAAATAGAGTACATTTCTAGGGAAAAAACCTAGAACATGTCCGTATAGATTATCCCTATTTACTCCCCACATTGAATGTAATTCAGCACTGCCTATTAGTGCTGATAAAAGTGTCAAACCAACATCAGCCAAAGAAGCGATAAAAACTACAACAAGGAAAAGTCTAGTTGGAATACTCCATGGCCTATGTCCCTTTCTAAAAATACCTGCAACATGGTGCCTCAATATTGCCCAATTCCTCATCCATCTGGGATTTAATGTTCCATTCCAAGGCTGATATACTTGCTCGAAAACAAAACCAGTAGTGTCTTTTGAAGGAGATACTTGAGCCGATAAGTCTTCATCACCTTCAGACGAACCCCAAGCAGCATCCATCCGGCCTTGGCCCTTTACTGGTGCAGCTGCATCGTAGGAAATTTCTTCCTTATTTTCTACAATCGGTATATTGGGCGGTTGCTCTTCAATCATGCTGATCCACCACCCATGCTCTGCGGAGCATCTACTTGTCGAGCAGAAACTGGATTTCTAAGCAAATCTTCACTAGTTTTAACTTCATAGCCAAGATTTTCCATAATCACCAGAAATAAATCTTCCAAAGATGCTTCATATTCGTGCATTCTACGGATTTGAGCGCCGGTTTTAGCAGCGCATTCTAGAATTTTTGTGGTGGTGTCATCTCCAATATGTTGGATTCGCATGATTCTTCCTTCTCTTCGAACCGTTAAACCAGAATTAGTCATCATTTCTTCGAGTTTGGAGGCTCCTCCCCATACATGAATCTCAATCTCTCTATCGATATCTTTCAAATCTTCAATTCGACCCTGTGCTGCTAGTCTTCCTTTATGCAGCAGAACGATGTTATCACATACCCTTTCTACATCATCCATAAGGTGTGATGCCATCAATACCGAACGATTTCCAGTATTCACTGTATTTTGTAATGTGGTAATCATGAATTCCCTAGCAACTGCATCTAATCCATTTGATGGTTCATCGGCAATGATTAATTCCGGGTCGTGAATAATTGCGCATGCTAGTTTTGTAGCCTGCTTCATACCTGTTGAAAAACTTCCAATGTTACGATAACGTTGTTCGCCAAGGCCAACGTATTGTAATGCTTCATGGGCTCTAGACATAGCAACTACTGGATTCATTCCAAGTAATTCGCCAGAATATCGAACCTGGTAAATTGCATCCATATCTGGATTCAAAGCATCATATTCGGGCATGTAACCAATTCTAGAACGTATTGCTGCGCCTTCGGTTCTAATATCATGACCCAAAACTGTACCGTCGCCTGAGGTTGCTTGGATTAGCCCCAGTATGGTTTTTAGAAAGGTCGACTTACCTGCACCGTTAGGACCTAATAATCCAGTTGCACCCTTCTTTACCTTGAGATTCAAATCTTCTAAGGCCATGTGAGGACCATAAGATTTCGATAAATTCGAGGTTTGGATAATGTAATCTTCGACCACTGCACCACTCCCTCTATCATTGTCAGATTGAAGACGACTATTCAATCCTACTACTGCATGTTTAGGTCAATCTTGTAATTTAATACCATCACGAGTCTTTACTGCTATGCCTTTAGAGAATGTAGCTAATTCACTAGAAGTACATTGAGAAATTCCATGACCCAATAACTCGCCTTTGTTATTAACAATTAAACAAGCCTCATTAGGCCTAACCCAAGGATCACAAGAAATGACAAATCCATGGAAAACATTACGTCCTTGACGAATAAAAGGTTCTGCATCATCATCGACTACGACCCATGCGAGCCCTTCGCCTGTATATCCGTAAATCTCAGAGTCCATATTTCCAGTTGGTATTTCCCTTCTACGGTGACTATGTAGTTCAATCGCACCATCATTGTTGAGGGAAAGACCACCGTCTCCAAGCCTAAAACTGGCTAGATGTTTTCCGCTTGAAGTAAGTACATTTTTTATCCTACCTTGACGATTAATAACAAATTCAGTTTTCGAAGTGAGGTCATAGGATAATTCAGTTTGAATGTTGAAAAATAAAGCAAATTTATCTGCTGCTTTTCTACGACGAAGTTTGAGTTGTGATTCATCGAAATCTTTTGCTTCGACCAATCCCTCTCTACTTTCCTCACTCAGTACACCTTGCTCAATTAATTTGGAAAATGCTCTAGAAACTAAATTATCACCTCTTAAATCAAGAGTGATTATTCTTCTATCTCCCAATGAAAAGTTCTCTAATTCATCTCTTATTAGTGGTAAATTAGGTCGACTTCGCCACAACCAATCCGGACCTTCAATATGTGTAAATGGATTGACATCTTCTAGTGAATAAGGCATTAGACCTATTGGTGTAAGAATCATGACTTCTAATCCAGGAGCATGATGTATCAATCTTGTAATGAGATTATCACATCTCTCCCTCCATGGACCTGACCTGCCATGTAAAACCAGCACTTCCGAGGACCCTTTACCCATCTTTCCATTTGAATGCCAGCGTGAAAACATGAAATTTCTCGCAGCAATTATGTGAGGCCTAGTGAATGTATCATTTCCACCCCAAGGCTCGCCACCCTTACGCGGTGTTGTCTGGGAATTTACTATCCAATCCCAACTCTCTTCCCAAACTCCTTTTTCTGAGCCGACTTCTTGCGATGCTAATTTTTCATCTAAAACCATTTGATTACTCGATAAATTAGAAATTTGGGCATTGGATGGATTTGTTGTTAACCAAAGAAATGCTTCCCTCAATGCTGGATGTTGATGGCTTCTCCGCTCGACTAATCGCCATATTGTCCCGTCTCTAACCGCTTGCTTACATCTTGAAAGTTCAGCAAGACTTACCTCAAGGTTAAACTTTGAAAGTAAAACTGTTCTTTCTTTTTCCTCCATGTCTAAAACTTGCTTAGGTGTTAAATTAGCAACACTTGGAGTAATTATAGGCCAATCAACAAGACCTGCGATTTTCACAGTACCCCATGGCGTCATCAATCTACCATCTCTAGCAAATAGTGCATAGGCTGCTGAATCAAATAGATCTGCACCTAATGCAATGGACATCGGGAAAAGCATCGGATGACCGCAACCAAACATATGAACTGGACGATTTGGAGGTAAATATGGTAAAGAGGAAAGCATGATTTTTGCATATTCTTTGTATCTGTGTTGCTCCATAACAGGTACAATCCCTCCGATTGGATGAACTGAAAAATCAAACTTACCCATTTCTAATGCTGACTTTCTCCTTAACTCTCTAAAAATTCCACCTTGTATAGGCCCGTTAAGCATTGTATCTTGAGATGAATCTACGCTAACTTGAGCTCTTTCGATTGTTTGTTCAACACAACTTTCGACTTCGGAAACATCCATATCTGGTCTAGAAAATACATCCAACATTGTTGCAATATCGACACCNATCGAACGTTGAAATTCAACTATCTCTTCTACACCAACTTCTACATCACCATAGACATATGATTGGAATGTACCTGAATCAGTCATCACAACTCCGGGATAATCAAGTAATGAGTGAACTCCTTCACTTTCAGCCTTTGACTTCAATTCTTTATGTTTCCAAATTATGTATGAATTAGTTATTAATGCTCCAATTCCATATCTATCCCACATCTCTCTAGGCTCAATGGTCCTAATGTTTGGATTGATCACAGGTAGTAGTGCTGGCGTTTCCAAAATACCGTGCTCAGTATGAAGACGTCCAAGTCTAGCCCTACCATCCCTTAGAACAATTTCGAATTTACCCTTATCTTGCTCTCTGCAAGGCTTTGGGTCTTCACGAGTTCCTTCTCGCCATGCTGGCATGAATTAAGGCCGGTAGATAAACTCCTTCAAACCATCCGTTAAAGGATTGATAAAATATTGAATATCAAACAAATTCAACTTTGCCATGTGCAAGAATGAATTCTCGGCCTAGTTCATCAAAAGTATCTAGCAATTCACTAGAAAATTTGACTAATGAAATTTCAGAATCGGATTCTAAATCATTCTTTACTCCTTCAAGCGTACCAGGTGCAGCACCACATGACAAACAAGCACCTGTTAAATCTAAAACCATCTCAAGGGTTTTATTACGACCATCAATAACTGAATAAGATGTTAACTTAATCCCACCACCGTGACCGTCTAAGGCTGCTCTGACCTCGTTTAATCTCGATAGAAGCGCCGGAATAAATTCATCGCCATCTAGTAGATTGAATAACGAGGTTTTACGTAATCTGTTTTCAAGTTCTAAATCAACAACTTCTTCAACTCTTTTTTGTGCTTCCATCTTCATCGAAGCTAACGCCTCAGCAGCGTATTTAGCCACTAAATCGTCGTCGGTCATGAATAGGGGTGGATAGTGTCTATTTTGAATGCTTTCACCAACTAAATTATATTTTTAGGTTACCCTAAAAACGCTATACTGCGTTACAATTCTTTACACCACTTCATAAAGGAGAAATGTGAGGTTGTCTGTGAGGGGAGAGAGAAATGGAAGTACTTCGAATCGAAGATTTGCATATATCTGTTGGCGGAAAAGCCATCATAAATGGTCTCTCTATGACCATCAACAAGGGCGAGATTCACGCAGTTATGGGCCGGAATGGTGCTGGAAAGTCTACATTGGCTAATGCAATAATGGGCCACCCCGCATATGAAATCACTTCTGGTAGCGTAACTTTTCTAGGAAAGCCTCTCGAAGATTACGAAGTGCATGAAAGAGCTCGTTCTGGTATGTTCCTTTCTTTCCAATACCCACCATCAATTCCTGGCGTTCAAGTCGGCAACTTCCTCAAAAAGTCGGTATCATCGATTAGAGACGAACAGTTGAAAGCCAGAGAATTTCGAAAGGAGTTGACTGGTGCCATGACTCAACTTGATATGGATAAATCATTCTTGTCAAGATACGTTAATGATGGATTTAGTGGTGGTGAAAAGAAAAGACTCGAAACATTGCAAATGCTACTATTGAAACCGCAGTTAGCACTACTGGACGAGACTGATTCAGGATTAGATATTGACGCCTTAAGAGTTGTTTCCAAGGGAATAAATGAAATCGCCAAAGAGGCTGGATGTTTAGTGATTACTCACTATCAAAGACTTCTTGACTTGGTTAAACCTGATTATGTTCATGCTATGATAGACGGTAAAATTGTCAAAACGGGAGGACCTGAATTGGCACTGAAACTTGAAGACAAAGGCTATGATTGGTTGGAGGCGATTTAATGAGTGAACAAGCATATGACGCAGTAGGCGATTACCAATATGGATTCCACGATCCAGAAAATGCAACAATTAGATTTGATAAAGGACTTTCAGAGCAGGTTGTTAGAGATATCTCTGCTCTAAAGAACGAGCCAGAATGGATGACTGAGATTAGAGTCAAAGCATATCATCACTTCATATCTAGGCCAATGCCTGATTGGGGAAACTGTGGAATGTTGGAAAGTATTGATTTTGATAATGTGACATACTTCCTCCGATCTTCTGAGCAAACAGAAAAAGATTGGGATGATGTACCTGATGATATCAAAAATACCTTTGACAGGTTAGGAATTCCTGAAGCAGAACAAAAATGGCTAGGAGGGGTGACTGCACAATATGAATCAGAAGCAGTTTATCACTCAATTCGTGAAGACTTAGAAGAGCAAGGAGTTTTATTCTTCGACATGGATACAGGTCTAAAAGAACATCCTGAAATTGTCAAGAAATATTTCTGTAGTGTAGTTCCATATACCGATAATAAGTTCGCTGCACTAAATACTGCGGTTTGGTCTGGCGGTTCTTTCATTTATGTGCCTAAGAATGTACACGTTGAAATGCCTGTTCAAGCCTACTTTAGAATCAATGCAAAAAATATGGGACAATTTGAAAGAACCTTGATTATTGCAGATGAAGGAAGTAGTATCCACTACGTCGAAGGGTGCACTGCTCCAACATATTCGACAGACTCTTTACATTCTGCCGTTGTTGAATTAATTGCCATGGATAATGCTAAAATTAGATATTCAACCGTTCAAAATTGGTCAGCAAATGTCTACAATCTTGTTACCAAGAGAGGAATTGCTCATTCGAATTCAGTTATCGAATGGGTTGATGGCAACATTGGTTCTAAATTGACAATGAAGTACCCTGCTGTAATTCTAAAGGGTGAAGGTGCGCATGCAGAAGTCATTTCAGTTGCTTATGCTGGAGAAGGGCAACACCAAGATGCTGGTGCTAAAGTACATCATTTAGCACCTAGAACAACCTCCAATATCTTATCTAAATCAATCTCTAAAAATGGAGGTCGTTCATCTTACAGAGGTATGTTACAAGTTTCTCCAAAAGCTGAAGGATGTAGATCAAAGGTAGTTTGTGACGCTTTGATGCTTGACGAAGACTCTCGCTCTGATACTTACCCTACCATGGAAGTAGGAAATCCAACCGCTGATTTAGAACATGAGGCTAGCGTCTCAAAGATTTCTAGTGAGCAACTATTCTATCTTATGAGTCGAGGATTTAGTGAAGAAGAAGCAATGGGTATGATCGTTAACGGTTTCTTTGAACCGTTCACTCGAGAACTCCCAATGGAATATGCTGTTGAACTGAACAAATTACTGGAGTTAGAGATGGAGGGTGCAATTGGATGACCTACTTGGATATGGAAATTCCTTCACGCTCTACACATTTATGGCGATATACTCCCTGGAAAAGAATACATCCTTCCAAGGTAGACACTATCCCAGAATGTAGTCCGCTAAATGTTGATGTACAAGGTGACTGTAAGTTTCATGATTCGAATAGAAAAATGGAAGATTTATCAGAAATATCGAGAGTTTTCATTTCAGAATGCTATAATGGAATGACGCAAATTGAAATCGATGGCAGTGGACAAACAGTGAATATCAACCTTTTTCCTTCTGGAGAAACCAATATCGGTCACTTAAATCTGAAGTGTAAAGGTGAAGCTACGATTATAGTTCACCTTTCAGGAGAGGGGGATTGGACAGGTCTACATATTACTGGAACTATTGATAAAAATTCTAAAATCGGATACGGATTTGTAAATGAATTAGATTCAAATTCTAAACTTCTGAGATGTGAAGATTGGAATGTTCACCGAGACTCAACTCTTGAATACGCCGAATTATCGATTGGAGGATTGAGAAATAAAACCGATATTCGAACTACACTCGCAGAAAATAATTCTTCATTGAATCAAGCAGTTGCTGTTTATGGGATAGATGCTAGACATGATGACCACCATATGGAAATCAATCATCTAGTGAAGTATACCGACTCATCCCTCATCATGAATGCGGCTTGTGGAGATAAGAGTCATTCTATTGGAACTGGACAATTATTCATTTCTGATGATGCTAATCATTCAAATGCTGCTCAAGTTTTCCACAACCTGCTACTTTCAGAAAAGGCGAGAGCCGACGCAATTCCTGAACTTGAAGTTCTCTCTGATGAAGTAACTGCAACTCATGGAGCAGCCAGCGCACCTGTCGACAAAGAACAGATGCATTACCTTCAATCTCGAGGCTTATCTAACGAACAATCAGAAGCACTGATTGTCGAAGGATTTCTAGTCAATACCTTTTCTTCAATAAAAAATAAAATAATCTCTGAAGACCTCAAGGCTAGACTCAAAATTTACCTTGAATGTGAAATAATGGGGTGAAAAAATGCGTGATCAGTTTCCAATACTACAGAGAATGGTGAATGGCCACCCATTGGTCTACTTGGACAATGCCGCAACAACACAAAAGCCGCAAGTTGTTATTGACGCAATGAATGATTACTATTCCAACTCAAATGCTAATGTTCACCGTGCAGTACATACTCTTGCAGGTGAAGCAACCGACGGATATGAGGCTTGTAGGGAATCTCTGAAGAAAATCTACAATTCGGATAAAGTAATAATCACAGGCGGGACTACCGAGGCCATCAATTTAGTCGCTCATGCATGGGGTAGAGCAAATCTTTCTCCAGGAGATGCTATCGTACTTACTGAAATGGAGCATCATTCAGATATTGTACCTTGGCAGATGCTAGCAAAGGAAATGAATATTGAATTGAGATATGTACCCGTTCAGCAAGATTTAACACTGGATATGGAAATTTTTGAGGCTTCTTTGGATGGCGCTAAATTAGTTTGCGTAGTTCACATTTCCAATGTACTTGGAGTCTGTAACCCAATTGAAGATATAATTTCTTTATCTAAACAAAATGGTGCTAAAGTTCTCCTAGATGCTGCACAAAGTGCTCCACATCAGTCGATCGATTTCAAATCCTTAGGTGCTGATTTTATGGCATTCTCTGCACATAAAATGTGTGGACCTACTGGAATTGGTGCGCTTCTTGTAGCCAATGATGTCTTTGAACAGATGCAACCATTCATGGGAGGTGGAGACATGATTGAAACTGTATCAATTCATGGTTCAACTTACCAAAGTAATGAGCATAAGTTCGAAGCTGGAACACCAAAAATCGCTGAAGCAATTGGATGGAATGCAGCACTTCACTGGATGCAGGATATTGATTTCGAATCTGAACACAAAAGACTTCTTGAAATTGCAAGATGGCTTTCTGAACAATTGCGTTCGTTAGGAATGACTGTTTATGGAAGGCATGACGATAATGATGCCGCTGTTGTTTCTTTCCTCCATCCAACAATGAACAGTGAAGATCTCGCTCACCTTCTAGATGCTCGTGGTTTCGCAGTTAGGACAGGTCATCATTGTGCGCAACCACTGCTTGAAAGATTGAAGATTACAGGTACTGTTAGGGCTTCTCTGTATTTCTATAATACTCGTGAAGAGGCCGAGGCCTTTGTCAAGCAACTGAAAGAAATTTTGGAGAGATTCGCTTGAGTGAGTTACTAACTCTTCAAGACTTAATCGAAGAATTTCAAGAAGTTGAAGACAAAATGGAACGATTAGAAATGGTTTTTGAATTATCTGAGGAAGTTGACTTCCTTGATATTGAGAATTGGAATGATTCTACTCGGGTCCGTGGATGTCAATCAGAGGCTCATGTAAAAATCGATATTGATAATGAAAAAATAATATTCAAAGCAGGTGCCGATTCTAAATTAGTTCAAGGTTTGATGGGAATTCTAACGATTGCACTAAGAGAAGTTTCACCTTCACAAGCATTGGAATTAACTCCTGAATTTGCTAGTGATTTAGGAGTTCTAAATTCCTTATCACCAAGTAGGTCTAATGGATTTAGAAATATGTTTGACAAGGTTATGAAAGAAATTGAACAAAATATGTAGGTGATAAAATGGTAGATAAAGAAGCAGTATTAGTGCAATTGGACGATGTTGAAGACCCTGAACTTGAATTATCTATCGTAGAATTAGGACTTGTTTATGATGTTAGAATCGAGACCAAAGATGATGCTCAACATGCTGAAATTGACATGACATTGACAAGCCCAGGATGTCCAGCAGCTGCTGAAATAATGGCAGCAACTCATAGAGCAGCATTATCCACTGAAGGATTGGACAGCGTCCATGTAAATCTTGTCTGGACACCGAGATGGGATCCAAAAATACATGCAAGTGAAGATGCTAAAATGGATATGGGAATTTGGGATTAACGCTTTACAACAATGGTTAGTAAATCTCCATCTTTTAGTAAATGATCCAATCCTACTCTTTGCCAGTCAAACTTAGCGCTAGGACCTTTTACTCTAGCATATCTGAACTTTCGAACAAAGTCTCTGTGTAACTTTGCACAGATATTTTGAACTGTTGAATCATCTTTTACAATTAGAGGTTCTTCTAAATCTGCCTCTTGGCCTTGTGGTTTAAGATAAACTCTCATGAATCCAAGATTATCATAAATGAAATCCTTTAATTCTTCTAAACCAATATCCTTGAAAGCCGATATTCGCATAATTGGCCAGTCACTTGGAAGTGATTTAGTCGCTCTTACCAAATCTTCTTCTGTAGCGATGTCTATCTTATTTATCGCAATTACTGCTTTTTCATAAATTCTATTTTCTGCCAAACAATCAACAATTTGCTCAGCAGTAGTATCATTTCTAAGCGTAACAATCGCTGAAGTATAACCAAATGAACGAATAATTGAGCTCATCTCTTCTTCGGTTAGATGGGTTTGTTCAACTGTCGTACGTACATCAATACCTCCTCGTTCAGTACGTTTGATAAAGACAGGAGGTCTTGTTTCATTCAAACGTAATCCTGCATTATGAAGTTCACGATGTAAAACATTGAAATGGGCATCTTGGAAAGGATCTACGATATACAGAACCATATCTGCGCTACGAATAACATTGAGAATTTCTCGACCTCTCCCCTTTCCTTCAGCGGCGCCTTTAATCAAACCTGGTAAATCTAAAATCTGTATTTTAGCACCACGGTGCTCCATAACACCAGGAATACATGTCAAAGTGGTAAACGCATAACCCGCTGCCTCAGAATGTGCATCGGTAACTTTAGAGATCAATGTTGATTTCCCTACAGATGGAAAACCGACAAGTGCAACAGTTGCATCACCGGATTTTTTGACCTCAAAACCCTTGCCGCCGCCACTGGCTTTAGAATGGGCATGTGCCTTTTCTTCTTTGATTTTTAGTTGTGCGATTTTTGCCTTTAATTTACCAATGTGAGCATTAGTCGCTTTGTTTTTTTGAGTTTTATCAATCTCGGCGCGAATCAATTCGATTTGCTCCTTGATTGTCGCCATAAAAAACCCTCTAACTGCGGCCAAATGATGCGCATTCTTCAATACTACCGTTTGAAATTGCTATGAATGCGAATTTTTACATGATTTGAATTAGTTTTAATGAAATTTCAAAAGAATAGAATGAACGATTAACTCAAAGTAGTCGGCTGATTGGCTTTGCTCATGGGAATTGAAACTGTGGTCTTATTAGTCGACCAATTATGTCTAAATTCTCTGCTAAAAATGTCATGGAAAGAACTCTACACCGGAATGGAGAAAGGTTCTTTTCGACAATCTAGGCCTGCTGGTGATGATAAACTAAATCGCTTATTTGATATTGATTGTGAAGCAGAAATTCTCGACTGGATGGACAATGTCGAAATTAGCCCAGATTCTAATGTCAAAACAGCTCTTCAAGATATTTCAGGAGGCGATGAAGGAGTCCTCAAACTAATGCAATGGGCTAGCCCAGGAGAATGGAGTTCATGGGAAGCAAGGACATATCTATACCTTGATGTGGCTCTAGATAGAGAAATTGTCAACCAACAAGACTTGTATTCCCACTCAACTTGGGAAGATGTAATAGAAAAATTATCAGGAATACCTGAAGATGAATTTGCTCAAAAAGTCTGCCTAGATTGGATGGATAGAAGGAAAGAACTAGGAGAGACTCTAGATGAAAAGCAAGACCCGAAAATAATTCCAACCTACGAGGCTCATGATCGGACATCAAGACTTCTAGTCCACACTATCACAAAATGGGAACAAGAAGATTCCATAATTGGTGTTGTTGGAAGAGAGCACATGGATGCTGAAAAATGGGGCCATGGCGAAAATAATGTTCTAAAAATATTGAATTCATAGTTTCGACGGGTTCAAAGAATAGTTATGTGACCGGCAGACAATGTCTGAAGACAAATCGCCGGATGAAGACGAACAAGTCATCGATGGTAGTGATGATGAAATTCCAATTATCGATGAGAATTCTGAAACGATGGAAGTTGGTGTCGAAGAGCAGTTAGACCCTCTTGAAGAAGCATTGGCAAGAGCTGAAAAGGCTGAAAAAGAAATTGCATACAAAGAAGCTGAGACTCAAAATGTTCGTAAAAGAATGATGGCCGAAAAATCAGATTTAATACAGTATGGTGGAATGGGTCTTGCCAGAAAAATGCTAACTATTCTTTCTGATGTAGACAGAGCATTATCTTCCTTGGATGATGAAGATCAAACCCCTGTTGCTCAGGGATTGAGATTGCTTAGAAATAAGATGTGGCATGAATTATCCGGCGAAGGTGTGACGGCGATTGAAGCAAAAGGCAAACAATTCGACCCAGCAAAAATGGAAGCAATAACTACAATTCCAGCATCTGAAAACTTCCCCTCAGGCTCTGTTGTTGATGTCTTAGAGGCAGGGTACATGTACAAACAAAGAATATTAATCGCAGCAAGAGTTGTAGTTTCTTCAGAATAATCAGCCGGCATAGACTCCTGTTTGGAACGTAGAAAGTCTGAATAAAGCATCATTTTCAATTAACCATTCTATCACTTTTGATGGTAAGGAAGAGGAAAGAACCTCTCTAACAGCATCAAAATCATCAACCGTAGAGAGCATTTTTGCTGTCTGTCTTATCCTCCAACCCTCGAAATTTTCCCGATTGTCTAAATCTACTTCGACTACTTCCCAATTTGATTCGCGATAAAGTTCAGCAGTTTGTCGATCAGATGTAACTAAAACTCCTTTTCCATGAACCTTAGTAGCATGTTCTACCCAATTTGGAGGGTCATTGATATCATCGATTAAAACAACTTCAACTTGTTCAGACCAAGCCTCAATCATCTGTTTTCTTTCTGCACCAGTCCACGGGTTCTTGGGTTCCATTAGACAAGATGCTGAGCCTATTGCAACAACCACCTTATCATCATCTCCAGCCATTTCCAGAGCACTTTCAATCAAGAAAACATGGCCGTTGTGAAGAGGTTGGAATCGACCTAATACAATATAATTCATCACTATTCCTCAAAAAATGATTCCACATCTACATCTGGTAATTCCAAACCATGGTCCTTGAAACAAGAAATCATTCTCTTGCAACCTTCAACCATCTCTTCAATAGTGGTTTCACCCATCGAACCAACTCTAAACATCTTACCCTTCAAATGATCTTGAGCTCCAATAACTTGAGTATTATATTTTTCTTTCAAATCGCTTCGCCAAGAATCATCAATTCCATCGGGATACATTATTGCAGTAACGGTATCACTTCTTTGGAAGGGGTCGGCAAGTAATTCAAAACCAAGTTTTGAAAATAAATTTTGGACGCCATGTGAAAGTAGAGAGCATCTTTTCCATCGCGCCTGTAAAGTTTCATCTTTTAGTGCAATAAGAGCCTTTGACCAGCCCATTGCTAGATTTATTGCTGGTGTCCAGGGAGTTTGGTCGTCATCACCTTTTTTTAATGCAGAAATCATATCTAAATAGAATACAGGATTTGATTCGCTTTGTTCTCTAATCGCCTTACATCTTTCAATATAATGTGAATTGACAGTTATTGCAGCAATACCTGAAGGGCCCGCTGTACACTTTTGTGCACCCATAACGGCTGCTTCAACTCCCCATCCTTCAACATCTACTGGCAGTCCACCGACAGAAGTGATTCCGTCGAGGATAAAGGGGACATTATGGCGTTGACACATTTCAGCAATGGCTGGTGCATCTTGAGTAATTCCCGAACTAGTTTCATTATGGCAAATAAGTAAAGCTTCATAGCACTTTCTTTCAAGTTGTTGTTCTAATTCGAATAAATCAAATGCTCTGCCCCATTCATACTTGATATGTTTAACATTACAAAATCGAGAACACATTTCTGCAACTCTTTCTCCAAATTTACCATTAGTTGGAACCAAAACTAAATCATTGGTTCTAAATCGATTTGCAATAATCATTTCCATTCCAGCGGTCCCACTTCCTGAAACAACTACCACTTTGTAATCGTCATCTCCAGCCCAGGATTGTGTTTTTTTCTCAGGTTTTGATGGAGATAAATTAAATGCATATC
>PADF01000029.1 GCA_002702945.1 Methanobacteriota archaeon | reverse complement strand
TTTCTACAAATATGATTCTCTAAGAACAGAAATATCAGTATTAGCAGATTTATTTGGTAAAGACTTAGAAAAAGAAAAATTATTTGAAGAATTTGACCAAATAGAATCAGAAGTTAATCAAAGAATTTCACTACTTAATGAATCCAATAGAACAACCGTTGTTATGGAACACCATGCCTCGTTGACGCGTGATCCTGTTGTTCTAACAGGAACTTCTCAGTGGACTGATATAATTTACCTAGCAGGTGGAATAAATGTGTTTGAGAATTTACCCGGACATACTACTCACGTTGACATGGAAGCAATTTTGGATTCCAATCCAGACGTTTTGATGTTCGATGGTATTACTTTTGAAATAGGTTATGACCTGTTTGATGATAGCGATAAATGCCAAACACATTTTGATTTGATTAGTGACCGTCCAGGGTTTGATAGTATGGATTCTGTTACAAATAGCAGAATGATAGTTATGTCAGGAGAATTCGCAGGACCAATGATGATTCATGGTTTGCCCTCTCTGGCTAAAATTTTACACCCCCAACTTTTTGAGGATTTAGATACCGAAGAAATATTGGATGACTATTATCTTGAATACCATAATGTAGAACGAGTGGGCGATTTTATCTGTAAATCTTCGGGGATTTAGATATGGACTCCCTTTCTATTTCCCATATTGAAAAGTCTAGAAAGCAACTATTTTATGTCTTAATTTTATCACTTTCAACAATTCTATTATCAATTGTCTCAATTGGTTTTGGTTCATCAGAGAATCTCGATATGATTTCAACTCTCAAAATCATACTTGGTATTGATAATGCGTCTGAACTACAATCGAATATAATATGGAAATTGAGATTTCCTAGAATTTTGATGGCGATAATTGCTGGTGCTGCCTTAGCAGTTGCGGGTTCTTTAATGCAAGGATGTCTAGGAAACCCTCTTGTTTCTCCCTTAACATTAGGAGTTGCCTCTGGAGCAGCATTAGGGGCTGCTTTTGCTATAGTTTTAGGAATNTCAATCATCAATATNCCTGAGATTGCTATTGTNGGAAACGCGTTCATTTTTTCTTTAGTAGTAGTAGCGATTATAATTAAACTAGGTAATATGCGTTCTATAAATGCTGAATCATATATTCTAGTGGGCATTGCTATTACTTTTATTGCAGGAGCAATAGTTTCAACATTGCAGTATTTTGCATCGGATGCACAGTTATCCCAACTTACTCATTGGTCTTTTGGCAGTCTTTCAAGACCATCATTAGTCAATGTATTATGGATTTGTGTTTCTATATTGTTCTTGCTACCTACTGCAATAAAATGGTCATGGGATCTCAACGCAATGTCACTGGGTGGTGATGATTTTGCAATATCTTCTGGTGTCAATCCAGTTAAGATTAGGAGAAATATTTTGATTCTTTCAGCATTGATGACTTCAATAATTATAGCGTTTACTGGATTAATTGGTTTTGTAGGTTTAGCAGCACCTCATATGAGTAGATTGATAATTGGAAATGATTATCGAAAACTAATTCCTTGTTCCGCAGTATTTGGCTCATTTTTGATGCTTTTTGCTGATACAGTTGGAAGAACTTTATTTGCGCCAATCATAATTCCNGTCGGAGTTATGNTGTCAATTATNGGTGGACCATTCTTCATGTACTTATTACTCAAAAATAGGAGGATTGATTGATGTCCAAAATGCTGAAAATATCTAACTTATCTTTCAGCTGGGGTGACAATCAGGTGCTGAAAGATATCAATTTTAATATTAATTCAAATGAATTAGTCGCTATATTAGGAGTTAATGGGGCAGGTAAATCTACTTTGATTAAATGTATAAATGGTATTTTAAAACCGAATTCAGGAAGTATAAATATCCTTGATTCGGAAATAGATAAAATGGATATTCTCGAGGTTGCAAAAAGGGCTTCATATGTACCTCAAAATGTCCAAACTAATTTTCCTATGGAGGTTTTCGATGTTGTTTTACTAGGTAGAAGACCACACATAAACTGGAAAATAAGTCAAGAAGATAGAGACAAAGTCAGTACAACTCTAAGGGCGTTAAGTTTAGAAGATTTTGCTTTTAGGAGGTTTGACCAATTGTCAGGCGGTGAAAGACAACGGGTTGTAATCGCTAAAGCAATAGCCCAAGATCCGAATTTATTTTTATTCGATGAACCGACTAGNGATCTTGACTTTTGGCATCAAATTGAAGTAATGGAGGAAATTAAGAAATTAATTTCTGATAAAGATAGTGANAAGTCTGCAATAATTGCTATTCATGACATAAATATGGCAATTAGGTATGCAGATAAAATTATGTTGCTACACAACGGCAATATCGAATATTTCGGTAAACCAGAAGAAGTAATTACCAATGAAACTATTGAACACGTCTTTGGCGTTTCATGTGACATTACTCCAGCAAGCGATGATTCTCCAATGAGGATTTATGTTACGGATAAAAAACTCTCTATTAAGAAGAGGAATGATAAATATGGATAATAAAAAAATGATGATAATATTTGGAACAGAGACAGGAAATTCAGAACTTCTTGCAGAAGATACAAGCAATGTTGCTGAAAGTAATGGTTTTGAAACAACTNTAATGGGTATGGATGAAATAGAACTTGAAGACTTGCAAAAATGTAAAAATTTAATTGTTGTTTGTAGTACTTGGGGTGATGGAGATCAACCTGATAATGCAGTTGAACTTTTTGAAGCGGTCGAAAAGGCAGGTGATAATGATCTTGAAAATGTTAAATTTGCAGTTTTGGCAATTGGAGATACAGCATTTGACTTATTCTGTGAGGCAGGAATTCAATGGGACGAAATACTTGAAAAGAAGGGTGCTAAAAGAATTAATGATAGAATAGACTGTGATGTCGATTATGAAGATGATGCTGAAGAATGGATTGAAGAGACTATCACAAAATTTTCTAACATTGATTAGAACGAGGAAATAAGAGGGATTAAAATGAGCAATAATGAAAGTAAAAATGAAGAAATAAAGTTAGCGCATGAAGAGGCTAACAAAAATGAGAATCCTGCATCAAATGTAGCACAATGGCTAGAAGATTCTGAATTTGGTACACTAAGTACTATTTCAACAGCAAAAGGAATTGAGGGNTTCCCNCATGGATCGATAGTTCCTTTTGCAATTAGTGGTGACGGATATCCATATATTTTGATTGCCGAGATAGCAGCTCATACNAAAAATCTACTTGAATCACCTAAATCATGTCTTTTCTTATCACACCCATCACCAAAAGGAGACCCCCAATCACATTGGAGGATTGGAATTATGGGTAATTTCACAAGAGTGGTATCAGAATCGAGGAGCNCCGAATTATCAAGTGAAAAACTTGAAAAAAGTTTGATTATTTCAGATGAGGAAGTAGATAATATGCTCACACGTTATTGTCATAGAGTTCCAAATGCAGAAGCCTATCTTAAGACTCATAATTTCTTTTTCTGGAAGATGAATGAAATAGAAAGAGTAAGATATATCGCAGGTTTCGGAAGAATATGTTGGATTGATGGTCAAGAGGTCGTTGACAAGGTCTCTGATCCAGATTTCCACAGTGCTAAACAAGAATCTATCGAACATATGAATGAAGATCATGAAGATGCAATGTTGGATATATGTGAGGGAATAAGTAAAATTAAAGCAAAAAGCGTGAAAATGGTTGATTTAGATCCTGGAGGAATAATATTACATGCACAAGAGCCTGAACACAAATCTTACTATTCATTTGGTAAGCGTATTAAGTCAGAAGAAGTAAGGATAGAAATAATAAATTTACTAAAGAAAGCTAGAGATTTAATGTGATTAAAAAGTGATGAGGAGTCAAGATGTCGGAGTATATTTTGTCTCTCAAAAACGTGTCCGTAGGGTACGATGATGAATTGATTCATTCGATTGATTTAGATGTTGAGCCAAAGGAAATTATTGCTATTGTTGGACCTTCNGGGTTAGGTAAAACTACTTTATTGAGGGTTATTGCTGGTTTGATAACCCAACTAAATGGTCAGATTACNTGGAAAAAAGTNCCAAAGAGAGGGGGTATTGGATATATTCCTCAGAGGCTTGGTTTAGTTAGGCATGCTAGTGTTTTCCATAATGTAGACNTAGGNGCAAGAGCAGGTNCTANTCCNATGTTNAATCTNTTTANATGGTCNAANGAANGAAGNGAAAATGTCAAACAAGCAATTGATCTATTGGGGCTATCTGATAAAATTTATCAACCAATTAGAAAGTTATCGGGAGGTCAACAACGACGTGTTGCAACTGCTAGAACGTTGGCACAGAAGCCTAGATTAATTTTAGCAGATGAGTTTCTTAGTGAATTAGATCAAGACAATGTTAACAATATTATCGATGTTTTCACGTCATACATTGAAGAAAATGATGCTGCAATGATTCTAGTTGAGCATGATCTCGAAAGAGCTAAAAAAATGTCAACAAGAATAATTGAGATTAAAGATAATCAACTAAGAATTTTTTCACCAGAGGTGGTTAAATGAATAGGGGAATATNTAGAATGATAATACTCATTTCAGTTTTATTACTTCTATGTATTTTGNTTTTGAATGATTTAGTACAGGGTGACTGGGGAAATTTATCTAGAGGCNTNGNAAATTTAATTCACTTTTGGAATGATTCATTGTGGCCTCCCGATTGGAGTATGTTACAAGCACAGACTTATCCAGAATGTAAAGTNAGTNTTGGATTTTTTTGTTCAAANGCATATTTGGGTATGATGGAAACAATAAAAATGGCTTTTGTTGCTACTNTTTTTGGTTTTATAGGNGCAATATCTCTTTCCACTATGGCTGCTAAAAACCTAGTCCCATCGTATGTTTATTTCCCTGTAAGAATAATTCTTGCTATTACTAGAAGTCTTCCAAGTATAATTTGGGCAATTATCTTCGTTGTTGTTTTTGGATTAGGTCCGCTTGCTGGTGTTTTGGCTATGACTTTCTATACGATNGGATATCTTGGAAAATTACAATANGAGGAATTAGAAGGTATGCATAGAGAGCCATTNGATGCAGCTAGAGCCATGGGNCTATCACATTCTGAAATAGTCACTAATGTTGTAATTCCCGAATCTAGTAATACTTTACTAAGTCAACTATTATTTATGTTNGAATATAATGTAAGACATGGCACAGTATTAGGTTTGGTGGGTGCAGGGGGTATAGGATATTATCTTCATTATTATATGGAATTATTCCTTTACCAAAAGGTCATGGCATTCTTAGTCGTAATTTTTGTAGTAGTTATTATTATTGATTTATTCTCAATGTTTGTAAGGTCGTTTGTAACGGATGAAGGAGATATTAACAAGCCATCCTGGTTTTCAGTATTTTTACCACCTTCTTGGGCTGAAAAATATCATAAAGACCCAAGTAAGGAAAATGAGTGATTATACTTTATCCGAAATCTGATATATTGTACCAGCCCAACTNAAAATTAGTAATTCGTCATTAATTCCTTTTCCAAAACCTACAATCATAGTTCCAACATTTGTCANATCCTCAATAATCCAATTATTGTCAACTTCTTTGGCAAGCCAAATATTTCCGGAACAAAAATCACCGAATAAGTAAGAATCTCTCATAGATTCTGGTCCCCAATCCATCCAGTATCCTCCTGTAATAGAACAGTTTCCGTTTTCATGTGAGTATTCTAAAATTGGGTCTGTAATACCTTCCGGAGGTTCGGTATTCGGGTGATTACAAGTTCTTTCCCCATCGAAATCATGCATTCCTTCTCTTATTGACCAACCAAAATTAGAACTATCAATTAAATTCACCATATTTACTTCTTCATAGCAGTACTGNCCTACATCTGCNATCCAAATTCTTCCTTGATTGTCAACATCGAATTTCCAAGGATTCCTCAACCCATAATGAAGTATAAAATCAGTTTCATTTCCTGATGAGTTTAGTATTGGTTCTACTGAACTATCGATATATTGGAAATATTGAATGGTTCCTAGATGTGAAGACATATTTTGTCCATTTCCATCTGGATCTTCAGAGCCACCACCATCTCCAACACTCCATAGAAACTGGTCATTTCCTAAAGAAAGGATTGAACCTCCGTTATGATTCCTGTAAGGTTGTTCAATAGTTCTAAGGATTTTTATTGAATCAAGATCAATTACTCCGTCAATTATCTCAAGTTCAGATAGTACTAGAGAAGCAACTCCCTCTTCACCAGAACATGAGAGATTTTCTGTGTATGAAATTAGAATTTTTTCAATATTATCAGTAGAGTTAAGGAATGAAAACCCTAGTAAACCTTGTTCATTATGGCAATTAGAAATTAATGACGACAAGTTTCCTTTCAATGCTTTAGTTTCTCCATCCCATGAGTATATCTCACCAGTAAGGTCTGCAATCCATATTTGTTGTTGGTTAGGATGTTTAAGTGAATTTATTGGAGTATTAAATCCGCCGAGGTAGTAATCACATAATAAATTACTTTCTTCAGGTACAGCACAAGTAATTTCTACATTATCTGGCCAAGTAAATCCAATTTCTTCTTCCTCTTCTCCAAAGCATCCTGATAGTAAACTAGTCGTAAAAATAAGGATTAAAAGAATTGATTTTAATTTCATCAAATCACTTTATCGTTATTTTGTAACGGTTGAGGTTCGCTCTTCTGAGTCATCTTCTTTCGAACTTCTGATATACATGAAAATTGCTCCCACCATACCAACTATAAGGATTCCTCCGGCGATTAACAATGTAAATGAGGTATCATCTTCACTGGATGTTTTACTCATCTTCTCGTTAAAATAAGCCTTTATTCCTGGAACATCTTCAACTGCATCACCATAGGTTCCTAGATGTTCTTCAGTACCTATTATAGTCATTCCAGGAGTACTTAGTACGTCATCAAGAATTTCTAAATCTTCTGAATTATTATTCATTACACTAAACGCGTCACGAAGAGCATCAACCTCTGATTGAGTAAAGTAGTCCGGGTTATACATTACAGGATGGCTAGGGGCTCTTCCAAAAGGAGTGTTTATTTCTCCATTTTCAGCATACCCTCCTATTGGGTAAAAGTCTTCAGTTGAACTAAAATCACCTTCAAAGCACCATGATTGCGGGTCTTCACCACAGTAATCTGGTACAGTTGGGTCTTTTGCAAAAGAAATGTAATCATTTGCACTTCCCCCTTCATGCTCAGCTAAGCATCTCAGAGAACCGATATATCTGTAGTACTTAGTGCCACTATTTGGAATACTTGAATCATCAGAAAAGTGATTTCTAACCGTATCGGTCAATGAGTCAATCTCATTAGCTTCACCCTGTACTTCGATATATCCATTTGAGATCATGTAGCCCATAGGGAGCAGCATTCCAGAACTTCCTAATGCAGAAGTATGGCAAGAGGTTTTTCCAGCCATCAGCGATAATGCTCTAGTAGAATTTCCATCTTCCATATCTGCAATTGCCATATCCGAATCTTTGTGAACCCATGCTACTGCATTGTAGTATGCTCTACCATCTGCCTTTTGTTCAGCAGCCAAAACTTCGAATCCTTTGGTATTCCAGCTTAACCATGCTGCTCCACCGTCAAGGAAACCTATGTCTGCGTTACCAAATTCTAANGCCGCAATTGTCGCAGCAGGTCCAGAAACAGGGTAAATTTCAACATCAACACCCATAATTTCCTCTAATCTATCTGCTAATTTTTGAGGACTTTCTTCAGTGTTCTTGTATTCTTCTTTTGCTTCAAATGCGATTACTAGACAGTTATCTTCATCTTCACATTTATCAAACTCCACCGTGTCTGTGAATAGACACCCTGGAATACTAGCTCCTATAAGNAAAAGAATCATCAAAATCGACTTGTTTACTGCGCTGTTCATACTACCACTTTAGGTGGCCCTAATAACACCATTAAATATATTTTAGGGTATCCTAAAGTATCAATTAATCACTCTGCAGCAATATGTAAAGTGCCTTCTTTGTAGAATACTTGAATTCTGTCNGGAACTTTCCGAGTTAGTGCAGCTACAGCTTCATAAATTTCATCTTTCTTGACTTTGAAAGCCTTAGCAGCTTTTGAAGTAGACCAAGGCATGGTATGGAAATCCGATTGTCTAATCCATTCGAATAAGCGTGCTTCTAGTTCGCTTAACTCCTCCGCCATGTAACGGGGATATAGTTCCCCCTCAAAACAACACCGACTGTTAAAATTAATTTAGAGCGACAATTCTTCTACAACATTCTTCAGCATCTATATCGCCATCTAGTAGTTTGTTTATTGCTTTAGTAAATGGGACATCTATATTTTCATCTTCGGCTCTTCTAATGAACATTCTTGCTGCTCTAACACCTTCAGCCACCATATGCATTTCTTCCAATGCCTGTTCCAAACTTAATCCGGTTCCAAGTTTTTCACCCATGCTTCTATTTCTGCCATATGGTGAAGTCGCAGTAACATATAGATCTCCAAGCCCAGCAGGTCCAAAAGCAACTTCTGCTTTAGCACCTAGTAGAGGTAATAAGATACAACCTTCTTTGAAACCAGCCATGAATATTGCTGCTTTCAGATTATCTCCTCCAAGAGATCCATTAATTTTCAAACCATCAACTAATCCACATGTTAGTGCAACTACGTTTTTGAACGCACCCCACAATTCTGCACCAACAGGGTCNGATGCTGGGTGAAGAATGAATGTCTGCGTTGTCAAGGTTTCAGCCAATCTATTTGCTACCGATTCATCTTCACTAGCNACCAAAGCCGTAGTCATTACACCGCTAGCCGCTTCTGGNGCAATAGTTGGTCCTGTTACCACTGCCAAAGGATTGTTCATATTCGCGTCTTTCAATTTATTATGAATTGCTTCAGAAATTAGTCTTTTACCTGGTGCTAATCCCTTAGCCAAGTCAATCAAAACATGACCAGGTCTTAGGTGAGGTAAGATATCATCTACAACATCCAATATTACTGATGACGGGATTGCCAAAACTACAATTTCAACTTCATGCAATGCCTCATTTAGATGCATTGTTACTTCTAAACCTTCAACAGAATGTTCAGGGAGATATTTTTTATTGATTTGATCCATTGTTATCGATTCATAAACTTCTTGTTCGATAGTCCAACCTTTGACTTTATGACCTTCTAGAAGCCACATTCTAGCCACTGCTGTACCCCAATTACCCAAACCTAAAATTGCAATATGTGCCATACGACCAAACTTACGCTAAGCACTTCACTTATGTTAGTTNCCGATGATTAGCACTCTANTTGTGNAGTTTTGAGGTGGATTAGAAAATAGCGGCAATCAAAATAAATCNTCATCATCTTCTTCAAAGTCAAAGACATCATCACTTTCTTTCTTTTCTTCTTTAGCAGCCTTTTTGTCAGGCTTTTCATCTTTCTTAGTAGCCTTTTTGTCTTTCTTTGCATCTTTAGCAGGTTTTGTTTCAGGCTTATCTTCTTNAACAACAACTTCTGGTTGTTCATCATCAGNTTTTGACCTCATTTTTGCCTGCTCTTTTTCTTTAGCTGCTATTTCTTCTGCAGGACGGCCAGTTTGTGCTGATAATGCCCTACGACGATCATCCCTTGCAATTCTCTCAAGTTGCTTGTGTCTTGATTTCTCAATATTCTGTAACATGTACATTGCATCGTGTTCGAGCAGTGGTGAATCTGAAATTAGGGTAATATCTAACCAGCCTCCATCTTCAACGATGAATTCTGCTAGCGGTTCAAAGTTTAAATCTGATTTTTTGATTTGAGTATAATGCATTGCATTTCCAGTTCTGTGTTCAACTCCCGAGAAGTGACAGTAAAATTCCTTGGTCCCAATAGTCTCTCTTACTTGGTCGAATAATTCCCCATAATCTTCAGAAGTACGCATTCTACCGTGNCCTCTAGAGTGAATATGTGCGATGTTAAGAACGGGGATAGTACCCTCAACATGATTTACAACTTCTAGTACTTCTTCTAGGCTACCCCACAGTTCCTGTCTGCCAGAGGTTTCAATACCAATTTTTGACGGTGTTCCATCTTTAAGCCATGGAAAAACCGGATAAATATCTTCATCATCATTCCAAATTTCAGCGACTCTGTCGACAATTCCAGAGAAAACATTGACTAACTGTTCATTTGCCTCTCTCCCTCTACCCATTTCACCGTAATGTCCTGCATGTAGTGTAATATGCCTAGCATTGATTGTTTTAGCAGCTTGTAGAGTTGATTCAATTTTCGTTAATGAACGACCTCTTTCGACCTTATCTCCTAATAATTCCGAATAGTAAGGACCGTGAATATTCATCTCAAAGTTTGTTTTATTAGCTAAAACGCCTGCCTGCCAGTATTGTTCGAAGTGCTGNGGAGCAATCATTCGTACGGTCTGAACTTCCATTGTCTCTAGACCTAAAGAGATGATATCATCCATTCCTTCAACAATGGTTCTACCTTTACAAGATAATGGAATACCGGCTGGACCTAACTTAACTGGCATACTTACCCCTCCGCGAATCTAAGCCAAGGGTCGTCCTATCATAACACCTTTCCGTCAAATGCTCAAAAAAACAGTCTAATTTCATATTTTACATTCTATGAGTATATGCGACAGTTCATGAAGAAGTGGTGCAACCGCCAATCATGAGCGATGATATTTCAATAGCGATTAAGGCGTTCTCTAAAGGACTTCCAGTCTGTCTTTTCGATTCTGAAAAGAGAGAAGGGGAGACCGATTTATTATTTTCAGCTCAATTTGTTCAACCAAGTACAATGCGACAANTGAGGAAAGATTGTGGTGGTTTGCTCTTTTTAGCGATTGGAGATGAAGTTGGAGATTTATTTGGTCTACCTTTTTTACAAGACTTACACACTAATTCTGCGTTGACTAATGATTATTCTGTCCTAACTCATTTGGTTACTAATGATCTAAGATATGACTCTCGCTCTGCTTTCACGCTCTCACTCAATCACAGGGAGACTTATACCGGGATTACCGACAAGGACAGGGCACTGACAACTAGGAGATTTGCTGAACTAACAAGTGAATTATTTGAGTCCGACTCATCGATAGAAGGTGCTCAAAAAGCACTAGGATCTGAATTTAGGACACCAGGGCATATTCCTGTTTGTAGAGAGTCAAAGGGTGGACTTAATGTCCGTCAAGGGCATACAGAATTAGCCGTTGGACTTGCTAGATTATCGGGCACAACCCCTGTAGTCATAGGAGCTGAGATGTTGCAACCAGAAGGTGATCATGCATTATCTGTTGATGATGCCAAGATTTGGGCTGAAGAACGTGGCATACCATTCCTACATGGTATTGATATAATCAATGCTCTATCCAGCGGAGAATAATTCCGACAATATCATGAGTTGGGACAATATCAGATAACTGAGGCGAGTAGATGAAGCGTGTTATGGCTGTTGGAGTATTTGATTTACTTCATGCTGGNCATTTACATTATTTGGAGCAAGCAAAGTCACTTGGTGAACACCTTACAGTTGTTATCGCTCACGATGATACAGTAAGAATTAGAAAGCATGAACCAGTTACTAATCATGACCTTAGAAGACGTATGGTTGAGGGATTAAAGCCTGTTGATCAAGCAATTATAGGTAACCCTCCTGAAGTTCCAATTTTTGATATTCTGCCAGAAGTTGAACCTGAAATCATTGCTTTGGGTTATGACCAAGAACATGCCGAAGATTCGATAAGAAATAAACTCAAAGAATTAGGCTTTGAGAATATACAAGTCGTTAGGGTCGAGGGTCTATCAGAAGATTTAGATGGAACTAGAAAAATAATTGCTAGAATTTTAGACCTTTCAAGAAATAAGTGAGTTGATTATATGTTTACGGGTATAGTTCAAGGCACTGCTAAAATAGTCGATATCGAGAATAAAGAATCGATAAATACAATCGTAATAGACTTACCAAATGTAGAGTCTCTAGAAATTGGAGCTAGTGTTTCTATTGACGGAGTATGCCTTACAGTTACTGAAATCAATAATTCAAAAGTATCATTTGATGTTATTCAAGAAACNCTTAGTAGAACCACTTTAGGACATTTAGAGGCCGGTAGTATGGTTAATTTTGAGCGTTCATTAAAATTTGGCGATGAGATTGGTGGCCATTTACTGTCCGGACATATCATCGCTACTGGTTTAGTAGGTGATAAAGTTGAATCGGGAGAAGGAGTAGATTTATCTATACTNGTGCCGCTTTCTATAGAAAAATATATCATNGAAAAAGGGTATGTTGCCATAGATGGAATCTCTCTCACAATTGGAGAAGTTATTGATTCAAGATTTAATCTACATATTATTCCTGAAACCATTCGACAAACAACAATCAATTCTAAACAGGTTGGTGATGCAGTCAATATTGAGATTGATTCGACAACTCAAACTATAGTTTCAACTGTAGAAAGAATCATGGCGAAGAGTAAGTGATGTGATAAAATGAATAAAAAAATAGCAGTTATTTGTGGTTCTTTTCATCAAAAAGAAGTCGAAAGAATGTTATCNTGGGCCAAACAAGAAGCGGAAAAATATTCCTTAGAATTAATTGAACCTGTATGGGTTCCTGGTGCAATGGAGGTGCCATTAGCATTGGAAAGGAATTGTAAATCATCAAATNTCGANGGTGCGATTTGTTTGGGTATAATTGAGAAAGGACAAACACAACACGGTTTGGCAATGGGTCAAGCTGTTATCAAGAGCATCATTGAGATTCAAATAAGGCATAATAAGCCTATAGGATTGGGTATAATTGGGCCTGGTGCAGAACCAGAACATATTGAGCCAAGATTAGAACCGCATGCAAGAGCAGCGGTTTCGGCAGTTGCAAAAATGCTCTAATTTCAACTAAAAAAACCATTTTTGATATATTTCCATGTAAATGTTCAAGAGGCGACTATCTCCTGTTTAATCTGTGGGCGGTAAAATGTCAAATGTACGAAATGTGATAATTATTGGCTCAGGGCCTGCTGGATATACTGCTGGATTATATGCAGCAAGAGCAATGTTGGATCCTCTGATGTTCGCAGGATACATGTCAGGTGGTCAGTTAATGCTCACTTCAGACATCGAAAACTTCCCAGGTTATCCAGAAGGAATTGGAGGGCCTGAAATGATGATGCAATTACGAGAACAAGCTGAAAGATTCGGTTTAGAAGTCCAAGATCGAAATGTAGAGTCCGTCGATTTGACAGAAAAACCATACAAAGTTTGTCTTGAGGGTGAAGAATTCCTNACTCATTCAATTATAATTTCAACTGGAGCAGAATCAATTTGGCTAAACGCAGAAGGNGAAGCAGAACAAAAAGGNAGAGGTATTTCTACATGTGCAACCTGTGATGGTGCTTTCTTTAGAGATGAAGAAGTACTTGTGATTGGAGGTGGAGATTCTGCTTGTGAAGAAGCGACTTTCTTGACCAGATTTGCTTCTAAGGTGACTATGATTCATCGTAGAGATGTATTCAAAGCATCAACAATTATGTATGAAAGAGCTGCTAATAANGAAAAAATCGAAATCAAGACATTCCGCCAAATTAAGAAATGGCTTTCTGATGAAAACGGATTAACTGGAGCGGTAATTGAGGATCCTAGGGATGGCTCGACTGAAGAAATCAGTGCAACTGGTGCTTTTATTGCAATTGGACATACNCCGATTACCTCATTCTTAGGCAGTCAAGTCGNGACTGATGNAAATGGATATATTATTCACAAGAAACACACAATGACTTCTGTAGACGGAGTTTTTGCAGCTGGCGATGTTGTTGATACNAGATATAAACAAGCTATNACTGCTGCTGGAATGGGATGCCAAGCAGCNATGGATGCTGAAAAATGGCTTGAGGAACACATTCATTGAAGTATTTATTTTTCCGTCGCTTTGATGAAATAGTATTTGTTGGCTAGTTCATGGTCGACCTCAACCGTTATGCTAGGCATGTATCATTGCCTCAAATTGGAATTGATGGTCAGAGAAAAATTTCTGCCTCCAGTGTCTTAGTAATAGGCGCTGGNGGGTTAGGTAGTCCTGTGATTATGTACTTGGCGGCAGCCGGTNTGGGTAGAATTGGAATAATTGATTTTGATCATGTAGATATTTCTAATTTGCAGAGGCAAGTAATTCATTCCAATTCTAATATTGGCATTAACAAAGCGAAATCAGCAAAATCTAGAATCAAGGAAATAAATCCCGAAGTTAAAGTTGAAATTTGGGAACATCGCCTGACGCCAGAAAATTCGATTGAAATATTCCAGAAAGGTTGGGATTTAGTAATTGATGGAACAGATAATATTCCTACTAGATATCTAATTGATGATACATGTAGTATTCTAAATCTTACTTGGATATATGGTTCAATATATCGCTTTGAGGGCCAAGTGAGTGTATTCAATTATGATGGAGGACCTAGCTATAGAGATTTATTTCCAGAGCCTCCACCTTCTAATTCGATACCATCTTGTGCGGACGGAGGAGTATTAGGTGTTCTTCCTGGAGTTATTGGTTCAATTCAGGCTACTGAAGCAATTAAGGTTATACTTAGGATTGGAGATATACTTTCAGGTAGATTATTGATTTATGATGCGGAAAAGATGGAATTTAATCGATTAAAATTTGATAAATTATCTGATAGAATAAAGATTCAAGATTTAGATGAATCAATGAAATTATTTGTTGATGAAGGCTGGTGTGAAAATAATNCTTCAACAATCAACCGAGATGTTGAAAAGCCGAATACTCTTGACTCAGTTAGTATGTTCACTAATATCTCGGTTGGCGATTATGTCAAAAGACGCAATGAAGGATGGACTCCATTTCTTTTAGATGTTAGAACCGATAGAGAATTTGAGCAGGTAAAAGTTTCTTTTACTGACCTTCAAATCAATCATGAGAATGTNCTTTCAGTATCAGATTCTTTGCCAAAAGATCGAGATATAATTATTCTATGCCGTAGTGGTATGCGTTCTCAAATGGCTGCTCTATACCTCATTGATTCAGGCTTTGAAGCGAGTAAATTATTCAATATTGAAGGTGGAATTTTATCTTGGAGTCAACATTCCCCGGAAGATATAGATTAATCGGTCTCAAAAATAGAGTCTAATTTTGTATACCTATTGACCAAATTATCCATGAGGTTCAAATGTTGGACTTAGTTTTCGCCATTTACGGGGGGTTTTGTTTTGGCTAAGGTTATCGTTGCAGACGAAAATGAAGGTCGACGAACATTATTAGCCAATACTCTAGAAAGAGAGGGTTTCGATATTACTCGTGCTGGTACATTGAGGCAAGCGGAAGGGACAGCATTAGCAATAATGCCTGAAATTGTCTTAATGGACGGNGAGTGGAAAGCTGGAGATGCGATTGATGCTGCTCAGAGATTGATGGCAGACCCTGAGTTTGCTTTCAAATGTCGAATAGTAGTGTTGTCAAGAAATTCAGGTCAGGAATATCTTGTGTCAGCAGCACAAGCAGGAATCTCGGAGGTGATATCAAAACCTATCGATATGTCATTACTTATTGAGCAATTAAATAAGCACGCTAGGAAGCAATTTGTTCCTCCTCCAGCAGATGTTGCTGGACCAAATAGTGGTGGGGGAAGTTTCGATGTTTCGATGCTAATGGGGGACTCGACTTGGGCACTACCAATGCTCAAAGGCTTGGTCAGCCCAGAAAAAATAAATCCGGAATTTATTGATGAAATTTTGTTTCAAATGGATGAAGAAGGTTTGGAGGTAAAAGATCAATTCGACCCTGCTGTTATGGCAAATATGTTGAGAATCGCATTAAATCATTTGGTTAAGGACGTTTCTCCAGAAGACGCTCAGGCAATTGAAAAATCTTCAGAANCTCAATCTGGAAAAGAATTGCCATCATTTGATACAATGAGTAGAGGAAAAACTCTTGGTAGCGGCGAAGGACCTTCCAAAGCTAGAACNCCGGGCATGACTACAATGGAAGAGATTTTAGAAAAACAAGCTGATTCCATTGGTGATGAAGTAGTTTCGAAAATGGATGAAATCTTGGACGAAATGCCGGAACTCGTTGCATTAAGACGTGATGAGGATTTATTTGGAATTGATAAAGAGGTTTTGAAATTAACAAAACTAACCACTGAAGTCGTACATGAGTTGATGTGGAGTCTTGGTCGACCTGGGGCAGTTTCCGATATTACTCTAATTACTCAGATTGAGGATGCAACCCAGATGTTATCAGATGTACTAGATTCATTACCTGAAATAGAAGAAGAACCTCTTGAGCAAGATAGTAAAGAAGAGGAGTGAAGTTAATGTCTTCACTGGGCCAAGGAAAAATCCAGATAAAGGAAAATAAAGCACTAAAATTGAGATTGATTATCAGTGTATTAGTTTTCATTACTTGGGCGGTAATATTATTCAATATCTTCAAAGATATTTCCTATTTCCTCGATTGGTTTGAAGACCTAGGTAGTTTAGCACCNATTCTATTTCTGCTAATTCTAATATTAGGGGTGATAATTCTTGCTCCAACTCCTATTCTAAAAGTGACAGCAGGTGCATTATTTCCTTACTGGCTTGCGGTTTTGATAAACTTTACAGCATCTGTGATTGGGGGACTTCTAGCNTTTCTATTAGGCAGATGGCTATTTAGGGATATGATTGGTAAAATAGTTGCTGAAAATAGAAAGCTACAGAATATTGAAAATGCAATCGAAGGAGAAGCATTGAAAATATCTGTATTAGTAAGACTCTCACCTTTGATTCCGGATGAATTGCTAAATTATGTTATGGCATCAGGNCCAGTAACCACAAGGGTATTTTTCTTGTCGACCTTATCTAGTATAATTTATTCTTTAGCCTATGCATATTTTGGACTCGCATTAGGAAAAATAGCATTGAGTTCTGGGGGGATGAGCCAATTCAATGAATCGCCGATAGGAATGGGGCTATTGATTCTAGGATTGATAGCAACAATAATTGCAACAATAATTGTGACTAGAGTTACTATGGCTGCACTTAATGATACTATTGAAGAAGAGTGAGATAATTCTCTCCGTTGCGTTTGTATGTAGGCTGCTATTGGGCTGTCTATGGGCCAAGGAGAAGCACCTGAGATTTTTGGTTTGGATTGGTCACCAAAGACTGATTTAAAATTCATACAACCGCTTCATAGCGACGCTGCCCGTAAAGAATTATTATTATTTATTGCCCAGAGGCATGAGTCTAGAATTCCTTTGGTTTGTGAAATCTGGGATTATGTTATTGAAAGTGAACCCAAACAATTTGAAGGCCCGTCGTGGTCTAAATTTAGTAAAAGATTCTTGGAATCTTTGGAGAGGGGAGTAATTGCTCAAATTGAAGATTCTACTAATGATGAAAAAGAAATGGAAGTAATTCCTCGACGTAAATTAACAGATTTTATCAAAAGAAGAACTTCCTATTTTATTTTAGATGTCAAATTAATGCTTAGAAGATTGGCTCATTACATGTCTATAAGAATTGAGCATAGGTTAGAATGGCAACGTTTGATGACTAGAACTAGATATTTGGATGAAACTTTGAAAGAAATTTATTCTGACGGATTGGAGGCCCCAGACGGTTCAAAATTTGGTGGTAAAGGATTCCGTTCAACATGGCAAGAAGGTGTAGTTGCTGTAGCAACTGCCTTAGAGAGAAATACTAANTCTGACAAGTCGGCTAAGCCTGGAGATGGATATGAAGGAGATNTAGTTGCTCCTATGATTAGAGATGTTGGTTTGGCACTTGCAATGGGTGACACTCCTCTTGGCGTCATGGCAGCTAACTTAGGTAAAGCCGGTTCAAATCAAAATGGAGGATGGGAAGATGCAGGTGGAAGAGATTTACATATCGGTGCTTGGAACGTTGGAGTCTTACCTCCTACAGCACCTTTGCCAATAGCCAGTGTTACCATGACNGGTTTGGCTTTTGCTGCTTGGAAAAAGAANATTCAAAGATTCCATGTTGCTTGTATTGGAGAAGGTGCATCATCATCAGGAGAGTTTTGGGAAGCAATGAATTTTGCAGGAACCAGAGGCTTACCAATTACCTATATCCTTCAAAATAATCAAATTGCTCTAGATACTTTACCTAAGAATCAGTCTGGCGTCGAAGTTTGGGCTGACAAAGCGGTTGCAATGGGCTTCCCTGGCTGGACAATAGATGGTTCGGATCCTGCAGCATGGCATGCCAGTGTAGCGTGTGCTCGCGAGTTTGCTTTGGAGGGTGGTGGTCCTACACTAATTCATGTTGAAACAATGAGAGGTTGTGGACATGCTCATCATCATGATGATTTGTATTTAGGCAATGAGTCTGGAACTCCTCCAGGGTATGTAGATAGAGACTTACTTGAATACTGGGGAGCCAAAGATCCTATCCCCACCCACAGACAACTATTACTAAATCTAGGTGTTGAAGAGGATTTNATCATTAAGATTGAACAAGAAGAGAAATCACTGATAACACAACATCACAATGAATTAACTGAAATGGAATGGCCAAAACCAGAGACTGTTACCAAAGGGGTTACTACTCTAAATGATGCAGACACTCATTCACAACATCTTGAAAGATTGAAGCAGAGTCAAAATGCCGTTTCTAAATCGCCTCTTGATGTTGGTGAACTAATTGTTCAATATTCTGAAAAGGGNGGTTGGACATATTCTAGAGCAATTCAGCAAGCGATGGCAGATATTGCTGATAGATACGGAGATGATTGTGTATTTATCGGTGAAGATATGGAAGTTGCGGGTGCATTTGGCATGAATATTTCACTCAAAAATGCCGGTCATTCTGATAAATTAATCGATATGCCTCTTTGTGAAGCAGTAATTGTGCATACAGGAACGGGGGCTGCTCTGTCGGGTATGAGGCCAATGGTAGAAATTCAGTTTGGTGGATTCGCAGCTCTTGGATTCAATGCTCTTGTTAACAACGCTGCTATGTTAAGATGGCGTTGGGGTGCAGATTGCCCTATGACTATCAGGATTCCATTGGGAGCAAGAACTCGTTCAGGTCCTTTCCATGCTAATATGATAGAATCGTGGTTTGCTAATGATCCTGGTTTAGTGGTTCTTGCGCCAGGAACTCCTCAAGATGCTTACGACCTATTGGTTGAAGCAGCAGAAATAAATGACCCTGTGATAATGCTTGAACATATTGGATTGTATGGATTGAGAGGAGGATTAACCGGATGGGGGCAAAATATCAATCAAAAAGTCGATACAAAAATGGTCAATCAACATGTAGATAATAATCAAAGATTTAAGATTGGAAAAGCAGAAGTTGTNAGGGGTGGACGTGATGTTACNTTGGTGACATGGGGTGCTATGCTCCATGTTGCTATTCAAGCCAGTCAGGAACTTAGTAAGCAAGAAATTGAAGTAGAAATTATTGATCTAAGAACTCTATTACCTTTCGATGCGCAAACTTGCATTGAATCAGTGATTCGTACAGGTAGATTAGTTATTTTACAAGAAGGTCAATGGAGCGGTGGACTTGGNCATACTATCCAAAGTAGGATTCTCGAATCTTGTTTTTATGCTTTAGAATCCAAACCCGCCGTAATCGGCGCTCTTGATACTCCAGTGCCATTTTCTCCACCATTGGAGAATCATACTGTTCCTTCATTACAACATGTAATTGATGTTTTGAAAGCGGTGGTTAATTCTTGATAATTTTTTCAATCTTGAAATTTTGTCCATAATGGCCCCACTCAACAAACCCTGGCTCAACAAANCGGAAATACTTGGTTTGAAATGTGCTTCCTAAATCAGGATGTTCCTCACTTAATTTAATATTGATTCTAGTACTGTATGCTCCCAGAGTTCCTACACATGCTTCTCCCAAAATACCATCTACAATTACGGGATGTCTTTCTGATAATCTTTCAGGAGGGTTAGAATCAAATGGATGAATATCATTTTCCAGAGATAAATTCTCTTCTGTTGCAGGCTCAGTCTTAATTCTTAAATCATCAGTCATATTAAAGAAAGCAATCTACNCCATTTAAACATTCTAAAGTTTCATTTTTTTGATTATAAATCAGTGGGTTTTATTCATTTACCTGTGACCTTTGGCAGAAGTCATGAGCGACTACCGTATAGCGATTTTGCCCGGTGATGGAACGGGAAAGGAAGTTGCTTTAGAAGCAGCAAAAATTCTTGATACTATTTCTTCTCAAACAAATTATGGNTTTGAAAAAATTGAGATTCCATGTGGAGGGCAACTATACAAGGAGACTGGACAAGAATGGGCAGAGGGTTCATTTGAACTATGTCGCGATGAAGCCGATGCAATTTTTCTCGGAGCAATTGGGCACCCAGGTTCTTACTTACCAAATGGAGATTTAGCTGGTGGTTCTGTAATTTTAGGTATGAGAAGTGGTTTAGATCTTTATGCTAATGTAAGACCAGTAAAATTATTCGAGGGCGTTTTACACAAAGTTCACGGAAGATTTGCTCAAATTTGGCAACCTGACATGGTCGATATGACCATCTTAAGAGAGAATACAGAAGGTCTGTATTATTCTCTACTTAAGAGAGCATCAAATAGAGCGCAAGGTTTACCTGACTATGAGATACCAGAACTTGATTTTCCTGATTTGAAAGGAGAAGTAGCATATGACCCTAGGCCAATTACATCTTTTGGGACAGAGAGGCTTGTTAAGATGGGTTTTGATATAGCTAAAACAAGAAATGGTGCTCCTATTGATGGAATTAGCAAAGTATCTTGNATCGATAAAAGCAATGTTACTAGAGGTTGTCAACTTTTCAGAAGAACATTTGACAAAGTTGCCTCTAATTATCCTTCAATAAAAACAGATTATGGATATATTGACGCTTTTACCCAGTGGATAACAAGAAACCCTGAACATTATGACGTAGTTGTTACTTCAAACATGTTTGGAGATATCGCTACCGATCTAGCATCTATTTTACAAGGTGGAATGGGTATGGCGGGTTCCGGAAATATTGGAGATGAACATGCGTTCTTTGAACCAGTTCATGGTTCGTCACCAAAATATGCAGGAATGAACAAGGTTAATCCTATCGCATCAATCAACTCAGTTCAGATGATGATTGATTGGCTTGGAAGGAAAAATACTGATCAAGGTTTATTAGAAATATCTAAAATAATCGAAAAAAGTGTTGAAGAACATCTCAAAGAAGGTAAATTGTTAACTTATGATCTAGGTGGAGATTCAACCTGTAGCTCAGTTGGAGATGCAATCGCAGCAAATCTAAAGCAAAACCTATCTGAATTATGATAGAAAATTAATCAAAACTTTTGCTTGATTGTTACAGTGGAAGTGTTTTCTAAATCAATCTGTTCGTCATCTTCCTCGTCAAGAATAACTTCGACTTCTTCATCATTAGTACTTGCTTTACCTCTTTTTACTTCTAGTTTTGAGATTTGAGATTGCAATAACTCGAATTCAATTTCCAAGTCATCCATAACGTCTCTAACATTTTCCATCTGCTGATGAATTCTTGAGGCCAACTTTTTCATTTTNCTCAAGAGTCTCTTATCGGACATGACTTTGCTAAGAGTATCCTAGTTATGAATTAATTCCCTTTTGTAAAAGCTAATTTTCCAACTTATTTTTTATATAATTATATAATTCAGCAGCAAGCAATGCCCCGATAATAGTAGAAATAAAGAATGTAGGAATACTGGTGAATTCATTTGAAATCACATTTGGNCCAAATGTCCTAGCAGGATTCATGGATGCGCCTGTATATCTACCAAAAATTAGTGCTAGAATACCTACAACAGAACCAACCCAAATTGAGACAATATTGGTATTATCAGTTTTAGAAATAATGAAATAAATACTTGACATTAGTATGAATGTAATAAAAATTTCAATTAAAATTCCATATCCTAGTTCTATTTTAAATTCTGTAAAGCCATATTTCCCGACAAAAAGAGCACCACATATGCCACCTAATATCTGAGCAAATATGTAAGGTATTAGAGCATTTTTTTCTAGGTGATTAGTTCTATAGAATGCTAAACTAACTGCTGGATTTATGTGTGCTCCACTAATGTTTCTAAAAAATAGAATGGCAATAAAAACAGCAATGCCAAATGTTGCTGAGATCAACAAATTAGAGTATCCTAGTTTGATACTATANCATCCCATAAAGACCATAATTGCTGTACCAAAAAATTCAGCACATGCACGTTTGAGCATAGAACTCCGAATGGTTGATGTTTAATGCCTTTTTCTTTAAAAAAATTTAATTTAATCATAACCGTGAATAAGTAAGCCCACCTCGAGTTAATTATGGGGGGAAGTCAAAAAGAGATGGGAATCCCTCAACTTTTGCAATTCAACACCCTGTTAATTCTTGGAGCACTGTTCATAGGAATTATTTCTAGTCAAGCTTTGTCTTCAAATTTTGGTTCGAATAGTTTTGCAATTACTATTTTCATCCTCATTCTGGCACTCGGATTATTGGTTGTTTCTGCGGATTTTTTCATCGAGGGCGCTAAAGGACTGGCTAGAAGAGGAGGTATCCCTGAGGTAGTAATTGGTTTGACAATTGTTTCAATTGGTACGTCTCTTCCTGAAATTCTTGTTACAAGCACTGCTGCTCTGGACTCATCGGGCAATCCTGAGATTGCAGACTTTGCTATCGGTGGGATTTTAGGTTCTATTCTTGTTCAAATTACACTTATTTTGGGAATAGTTGCATTATCTCGAGGATTAGAAATTAGACCATCTTGGCTAAAAAGAGATGGTCAAGTAATGATATTATCACTACTACTACTTGCCTTATTTTTACTTACAGATTATGGTTTATCTAGACTAGAGGGAGTATTCTTATCATTCAGTTATTTCTTCTACATATCTTGGTTGCTGTACAATCGAAAAGTAATAGAAAAACAAGAATCTGATGAACAAGTTAGTGAGTTAAAAGGTCTTAGTTGGACAGGAGCTGCTTATTTCGTAATGGTGATAATAGGATTATCTTTAGCAGTTTTTGCAGCACATTACTTGGTAAATTATGCCAGTGATATCGCTTATAGATTGAANGTTCCTCACTCAATAATTGGAACTACAGTTTCTGGACTTGGGACCTCATTACCCGAATTAACAATAGCTCTGATGGCTGCAAAAAGAAGTCAAGGAGTTGCTATCGGTACTNTGATTGGCTCTAATATTACAGATCCACTTCTTTCAATTGGCTCTGCAGCAATGATAAGTCCTCTTTATATCTCGGAAGGCGGNACTGATATGATAATTTATCTCATNTTACCTTCTGCCATAATCTGTTCTTTAATTGCACTAATAATGATGAGAACTTCGTATAAATTCAAACGTTGGGAAGGAATTACTTTGATTTCAGTTTATTTTGTGTTCCTGGCCCTTTGTGAGTATTTTAGACGCTATGGATTTTGATAACTAAACCATGAAGTCATAACCTACATCCTCTTCGGAACTACATGGTCAACTTCCAGTTAGACGAGATGCAAGAAATGTTAAGAGAACTTGCTAGAGAATTTGCCATTGAAGAGATTAGGCCTAATGCTGAGCACTGGGACGACCAATCCATTTATCCTAAAGAAGCGATAATGAAGGCTCATGAAATGGGGTTATTGAATCTGCACATTCCCGAAGAATACGGCGGGCCTGGTCTTGGATGTATGGAAGAGGCAATCGTCAACGAAGAACTTGCATGGGGTGANCCAGGATTTGCTACTGCCGCTTATGCAACTGCTCTTGCTTGTGCCCCGATAATCACTGGAGGAACCGAGTCACAGAAGCAAAAATGGTTGGGTAAAGTCGCTAATGAAGGCGCATTAGCATCTTATGCAGTTACTGAGCCAGGGGCNGGTTCAGATGTTGCAGCATGTAAAACTACAGCAATAAAAGATGGTGATGACTATATTATCAACGGCGAAAAAATGTGGATTACCGGAGCAGGTTACTCCGATTTCTTCTTTGTTCTTGCTAAAACTGACCCTNATGCAGGATACAAAGGTATGTCTGGATTCATTGTTGAGAAGGATGCAGAAGGTTTCTCTCTAGGCAAAAAAGAGACTAATATGGGACAAAGATGTTCCGATACCCGTTCAATTGTTTTTGATAATGTCAGAGTACCTGCAAACCAGTTGATTGGAGAAACTGAGTCTGGTGGCTGGATGAATGCTATGAAAGCATTTGATTTAAGCAGGCCAAATATTGCAGCCCATGCAACAGGTCTATCTCGTGCATCTTACGAGCATGCTTTACAGTATTCAAACGAAAGAACAACTTTTGGAAAGCCATTGCACAAGCACCAGTCAATACAATTTATGCTCGCTGATATGAAAACCAAAATCGAAGCATCTAGGATGTTGACTTGGAAGTCTGCTTCTGAATCAGATTCAGGAATTAGGAATACTGAATCTGCTGCCCATGCGAAAAGATTCGCAGCAGACACAGCAATGGAAGTTTCCACAGATGCAGTACAGATTTTCGGTGGATATGGTTATTCTGAAGAATATCCAGTTGCTAGATTAATGAGAGGGGCCAAAGTTATGCAAATTTATGAAGGTTCTTCACAAGTTCAAAAAATGATTATTGGTAGAGAAATAACCAAAAACTTCTGATTATTTCTTATCATGATACTTGTCATCGTCTCTTTCCCAATCTAGGATATAATTGTCTTGTTTTTCCATATTTTCTTTCTCGATTTTTTCTTCCAATCTTCTATTATTCCATTCATTCCAAAACTCTTCATCAAANATTGCACTGTCTATGTAATGCTCGTCAAAATCCATGAATGGAGGGTTTTCAACAATGTATGTTTGTTCTTCCTCTGGTTCATTCTCTAGTGCCATTTCATCGAGATCAAGATAATTTTGAAAGTTTTCATTAATGTCGATTTCAGTCATTATTCCTTCATCTTGGAATACAATAATCTCTTCTAAAAATTCTCTTTTACAGACTAGAAATTGTGCTAAGAGAGGGATACTCATCGCTGTTCTTCTGTCATTTCTTAATGATAATGCTAAGGATGCAAGTCTATCACCAATTGGTAAATCTCTACTTCCCCTACCTGTGTTTATACATAGATCAGCGTTGTATTTATTATTTCTAATCAAATCATATCTTTGGGCTGCTCCTCGAACATTAATATGCCATATTGCCTTTTCAGCAAATGGCGAGTATTCTTCAAATTCATTTTTCCTTGCTGAAATATGATACCATCTCCTTGATTCTCCATTTACTGTCAAGTAGAATTTTTCATTGTCAAGTATTCTAACATTCAACCAATCATTTTCTTTAGCGATATCTTCGAGTAATTCTAAAGAACGTTTTGTAGGGTCTTGTTTTGACATGAGTTAAGAAAAATTCAACACTTTATTAAGGATTAACGATAAAAAGAAAAGACTGGTTTGTTTATCATTATCATGGCAAGTAAGGTACCTGCTATCATCATTGCAGCGGGAGAGAGCAAAAGGCTTGGCCGTCCTAAAGCATTTGTCGAGGTTGCTGGAAAGACACTTCTTCAACATGCTTTGCAAAAAGTAAATCTTTCAAAGTGTGAACCGGTTGTTGTAGTTACTAATCAAGAGAACCTCTTCAAAGTCACATTACAGTCTAAAGACGCTATAGTTGCTCTAAATTTAAATCCCAAACTAGGGCGTACTGGTTCAATACAAGTGGGTCTTAAATCAATAATAAATGATATCGGAAAAGTCCCGGAAAAGGTAATTTTCATTCCGGTTGATAGACCAGGCTGGAAAGCTAATAGTATATCTAAATTAATTGAATCTGAATTCAGTTCTTGCTTATCCTCAAATGGGGTCAAAGGGCACCCTGTATCTTTAGTAGGCGAAGACTTACATTCAATACTTGGTGCGAATGAAGACATGCCATTAAGAGATATAATTTCATTTAATTCAGTTGATGTGGATGAATCACTACTTCATTTGAATATCGATACAGAAAAAGATGTTAATGAATTACTTGAAAATGAGTATTTTTTTGAAGCACTTTAATCCGTAAAGAGTATTTGTGAAGAACTTTAGCACCTGCCATGACTGCAGCGGTTCTTAGGTGGGCTTTGGACTGCTTGGAATTACAAAAAGTCACGGTTATTGCTACAGTTATTGATACATCAGGAAGTGTTCCTGGNAAGACNGGNGCTAGAATCGCAATGAGTGACTTGGGNGAAAATTGGGTTGGAACAATTGGCGGAGCAGGTTTAGAATTGAAGGTTCTCAATCGCTGTAGGGAATTGATTAGAAGTTTCTCAAAATCGTATGGTGAGATTCAAACTTTTGGTCTCAATAAAAGTGCGAAGGGCTATGAAGTGCAACCTCTTGATTCACTATGCGGGGGCAGAGTGACTCTGTCGATTGAGGTGATGATTCCAATGCCACATATTCTATTGATTGGTGGTGGACATTGTGCATTGGCACTTTCAAAATCTATTGAATTACTGGGATGGAAATACTCAGTTCATGATACGAGAGAAGAATTTTGTAACTCTGANTTATNTCCNNNTGCNGAAANTCTNTATCNNAGTTCNGTTGNNGAATTNTTNNNNGAAATNAATAATGATTTATCNAAATACTCNGANATTCTTCTTCTTGGTCATGACTGGAGTGAAGATCANNANAGNTTGTTNGGNATANTAGAAAAGTTTGCACATCTAGGGGAAATTAATAGCTCAAATCCAATTCCTAGAGTCGGNGTAATAGGAAGTAGGTCTAAATGGCAGAATTTTGAAAAACAGGGTCTCAAGGAAGGTATTCAGAAAGAAATACTCGACGCTGTAATTTGTCCTATAGGTCTCAATATAGGCGCTGAATCACCTGAGGAGATCGCAGTTGCAGTTTTGGCACAAGTCATGTCTTTTTACAAACAAGTTGAACCTAGTGAGCCAAACTGGAGAAATAAAATTTGATTATCTAAACACTTTATCTCTAAAATAATCTAATTCTTCAACAGATTCCAAAATATCATCTAAAGCTAAATGGGATGCCTTTTTATCATATTTATCTACTTCAGGATACCATCTTCTAGCCAATTCTTTGATAGTTGAAACATCTATCATCCTATAGTGCAAGAATTCAGCAACTTTCGGCATTTCCTTTTCTAGAAATCTTCTATCATTCCACACACTATTTCCACATAATGGGGCAGTATTCGGTTCAACCCACTTATTTAGGAAGTCCAATGTTTCTTTTTCAGCAGTATCTAGACTAACTCCTTGAGTTCTGATTCTTTCAACTAATCCGCTTCCGAAATGATGAGTAGTATTCCATTCATCCATTCCCTCAATTAGTTTCTCATCAACGCTTATTGCTAAGTTTGGGCCTTGGGCTAAAATGTTTAGTTCACCGTCTGTCACAATAGTTGCGATTTCTATAATTGATTCTCTTTCAATATCTAGACCAGTCATTTCTAGGTCTATCCAAACCAAACGTTGTCCTCTCTCGTCCATATGCTAGCCAAATCATCATTTCTTTTCAAATGGGCGTAGTGTTGATGTATTATCCCATAGAGGAGAGGTTATGTCCGACGGTGCGATAGAGGCGGAATTGGTTCCGGAGGTTAACAATACTCGCTTAATTGTGGCGTTGTCGATTACCTTCCTGATAATCGGTTCAATTCTTTTTGCACTTTCTCGAGAATCCGTTGAAGAAAATGAAATTCAAGCAGTATCTTCAAGCGATGATGGTTGGCGTTCATTCTCAGTTGTTGCACCGATTGATACTGGAATAAATGTCTATCATGATCACTTTAGGACAAATGAAACATATCCTCAATGGTTACTCGATGAACTAGGAGTAAACAAGGTATGTGAATTGACTTTCAATGGTACTTGGCAAGAAAGATATGATTCTGATAAAACTTCTTGCTGGGATACTCTAAATGCTACAGATATTGTATATTTTCCAGGGACAAAAATAATTGGGGCTTCTCCGGACGGTAATAGTGATATCTTGATTTTAGATGACCCTAATGATGGGCATGGTTCTGCAGTTACCGGAGCAGTACTTGACGCCAACCCGAATGCAGTTATTTTCTTTGTAGAAGGTTTCAGTTCTGAGGCTGTTTTAGCTGCTGCTAATCAACCTCTTGTCGACGTAATTACAACCTCGTTTGGAGCAATTGGCTCAATTCCAGTTCCAGGCATTGAAGATGCAACTGAGGTTGCAGTAGTACAAAAAAATAAACTACATACCGGTGCAGCAGATAACTCACCTTCTCCTGCATTACAAGATGCTACTGCTGGCCCTCCTTGGTCAATCGGAATCGCAGGATATGCTGAAGAGGGGGATGATCAGAAAGAGATTATGTCGGGATCTTATCCAGATATTTCAGCAGACTGGACGCAATTATTACCAAATCATGACGACATCGATGGTTATCATGAAACTTCAGGGACCTCTTTCGCAACACCTAGAACTGCTGGGATTATTTCTTTTGTTTTAGAAAACCTTCGTGACGAATTTGGCGATTCTGGTTCTGGCGCATCACAAGAAAGAGGAGGATTCCTAGTGAATGGTACAAATATGACAATTTCCAACTCACAAGTCAGAGAGGCCATTAACCTCTCAGCATGGTATCCTGAATTTGGCTGGGACCCGACCTCTGGAACGATGCCTATTTCCCCAGTTCTTCCATGTACTCAAACAGGGTGGGGACTTGTTAATCTATCAAATATTCAACCTATTATTAAGCATCTAAATGGTAGCGAAACTCTTCCCCAAAGAGCTGCAGATGTGGTTGCATGTATGCAAGTAAATCAAGATGCTAGAGAGGCATATTGGGGTGCATATCCTAGTATGATTAGTAAATCCGATTTAATGGCCTGTTCTATAGATTGTGCAGTTAGGCGAGAATGAATCACCAATAATACCAAAAAACAAACCATTGATTAATCAGCACTGTTTGGCAATCGATGGTGCTAATTTGAGAAAGATGAGTAATTTAATTTCTATCGCCATGGTTTTGATAATGCTTATGCCTTCACTGGGCACCATTATCCCTGTTAATTCTGAAAAAAGTGAAGTCGAAGAAGAACCTTGGTGGATTGACACTACTGTTGATAGAAATAAGAATGGAATTGGAGATATGATTGAAAAGCATATTGATAATCCAATATTATTACAAGACGGTACTCTTCCAATTATTGTTGATTTTGACCACACTCCTGATTCAGAAGATGTATTGATTTTAGAGCAAGAAGTTTCTTTTGAACATGAATTTTTCCTTCCAGGTATTGACGCTTTAGCTGGTAGATTACCAGTTTCAATGCTCGAAAAAACAACTCAAATTCCAGGAGTTGTAATGCTAGAATTGGATGGAATTATGTCGATTCACAATGGCGATGCAGTAGTACTACACGGCGTAGATACCGCTTGGCAAGAAACAGGCTATGATGGCTCAGGAGCAACTGTAGCAATTATTGATACTGGGATAGATGGCTCTCACGCTAGTCTTGATGACCAAGATGATGACAATTCAACTAATGATCCGAAAGTGATTGCTTTTTACGATCCTGTAAACAATCCTAGTTTAACCAACGGAACAGAGGTTTTCCCCTATGATGACCAAGGGCATGGTTCACACTGTGCTGGAACTACCGCTGGAACAGGGGCGCCTACCTATGATAATCCAGGTATGGCTCCACAAGCTAAGTTAGTCGGAGTTAAGGTTCTTGATTCAGGCGGTTCAGGTTCATTCGCAGTAGTTATGGCAGGTATGCAATGGACTATTGATAATAGGTACAAATTTAACATTAGAGTAGCATCTATGTCTCTTGGTGCATTTGGTGTTATCGAGTGGCAATCATCTGAAGAAGACAGTGTCAATAGAATGGCTAATGAAATGGTTTACAATGATATTACTCTGTTCATTGCTGCTGGAAACTCTGCTGGCAGAGGTACTATCGGCACCCCTGGAAGTTCTGAAGACGCAATTACAGTTGGGGCTTTAGACAAAGACTCTTCCATTGCAGCATACTCTAGCCAAGGACCTACAGAAGAGAATCGAGTGAAGCCAAATATTGCTTATGTAGGCTCTGATGTTATGTCAGTAGCACACAATACTGGCGATGGATATACCGCATTTTCTGGAACCTCGATGGCTACTCCAGGCGCTGCAGGAGTGGCAGCATTGATGCTTCAAGCAAATCCTGACCTAAGTCCATTTGAGATTAGGAATTTCATGCAAGAGACTGCAGAATATCGTTCTTGTACATACATGGGAGACCCAGCCGGAATCGACGGTTGTGACGATAATGATGTTCAAAGCGTGATAACTAAAAATCGTCAAAATAATGTATACGGTCACGGCGAAGTTAGAGCTTTAGAGTCTGTTTTAGCAGCGGCAGAGAAATATTACTTATTTGATAATTCAATGAGTATTCAACTAGAAACCGACCCTACACATGACAACTTTCATACCCATTTGTCGCCTAGTGATTCAATTGCCTTTTCAACATCAGGTGGAATTGAAACAATTCAATGGAGAAGTAATCATATCGTTGATGATTGGACAAATCTACAAAGTTTTCAGAATTCAGATACCAACGGCGAAATAGCTGCAATAGACATAATTAATCAATTAAAATATCTACCTGGAATTGAACTAGATGGAAATCACACAATTTCAATTCGCGGGCTAAAGTCCAACTCTTCTGGAGGGCACTCGTCATCTCCTTTGGTCACGATTGACATTATGATGTATGATTCAGCATCTGCATTCATGCCAGAACCTGAGGAAACACCTGGGTTCACATTTATCTCAATTTCGATTGCTACTGTTGCCGCACTATTCATCAATCGAAAACAACAAGATTCTTCTGAATCAATTTATGATCTGGATTAATGTATTTTTTAAAAATTCACTATTTCAGTAATTTCATCGGCGGTGTTGTAATCAATGAGTATGTCTACCGTCAGTCATGGGATGGTTGAAAGACCCTAGTGGAGAGAATCACCCCAAGGTCGGATTTACATACCGGATTATGAGAAGATTTTCACGTTCATTGATGTCAGTTTGGTTCCGCGAATTAGATATTGTTGACAATGAAAATATACCTCCTGAAGGTGGTTTAATGTTCATTGCTTGGCATCCCAGTGGGTTGATTGATCCGATGTTGATGCATGCATCATTACCTGGAAGATTATCGATATTGGCTAAACACACATTGTTCAAAGTCCCAGTGCTAGGAAAGTTAATCCGTTCTTCTGGCGCTTTACCAATTGAACGTGCTAAAGATAGTTCAGATAAAGAACAGTCAAGAAAGAATAATGAAAAATTATTGGCAAAAGTTGGAAATGAAATTGCATCAGGTGGAAGATTGTTACTATTCCCTGAAGGCGCAACTCATACTGGTTCATCAGTCAAGCGAGCCAGGTCTGGAGCTGCAAGAATTATGCTTCAAGCCATTAGAACTTCACAAGAATTAGGAACTCCAATTCCTAGAATTATTCCAGTAGGTCTTCATTATTCTAATTCTCAAAAGTTTAGGGAACGTGCTGCTGTAATACTAGAGAGACCGATGGAATTACCAGATATACCTGAAGATCAAGAAATGGATAAGCAGTGGATTGAACAGGTTACTGAATCAATCGATTCTGAATTAAACAGAGCAAGTCATTCCAAGACTTCATGGGAAGAAAGACATTTGATTTGGAAAGCGCGAAGCGTAGTCTACGCTGAAAGAATAAAACAAACGGGTGGGAAAATGAAGAAACCTAGTTATTCAGAATCAGTTATCGGTGCTAGAAGAATGCGTGCAGGATGGGAATTTGTCTCCAAAGAAGAACCTGACAAAACAGAAAGTCTGGTTACAAAATCTATAGAACACTTCGATGAGATTGAGTCCTTAGGACTCAGTCCGTTTGATGTGGCTGCAAAACCAAGAAAACCATCAATTTTAGGATATCTTAAGGCAGTCAGTATTTGGATATGGTCTGCAGCTTGGATGCTAGGGCTTGTTACTTGGAGCGCAGTAATTGGTAATGTCCCCCCTTACCAAGGTAATTATGCCGTGATGTGGTACCTGAAGAAAGGAAAAATTTCAGCCCCAATTCAAGGTACTATGAAAGTAATGTCAGCAATAATTATGTTTCCAATTTGGTGGATCACAGTTTCGTTACTGATGACATGGCTACTATTATCGCCCTCCAGCCCAGTATTCTTATTGTTAAATATGCACTGGTTGTTGGCTAAATTAACAATGCTGAGTCCAATTTTGGTATTCTTAATTTTTTTAGTATGGTGGCCGATTTCAGGAAAAATGCATTTAAAATTATATTCAAAACTGGTTCAAAGTTGGAGGATGCTGAAACGATGGCGAAGATGGCGGGATAAGACTCTTGACTGGAATTCATTACAACAAAGACAGCAAAAAATAGGAATTGAGTTGATTAGCCTAGGGAATAGTTTAGTATTGCCTGGAGATGCTGAATGGGTCGAACCAAAAACAGGAAATGATGATAATTTGAGTGTTCGATATAGAAATTGAATATAGTCATTCAAACCCTATATTGATATGCGGCTTTCTCTACGTCTCAATGGGTGAGAAGTTTGGTGGGTACGGAATATGTTCCAATGACTCCAAAAGCACCGTCTGAAATTTGGTCTGCTAAAGTCAATGGTGAACCAGTCGAAGTACTGATTCCGTCCAATGGGATTTTACTTGATGTACTAAGAGATGAAGTAGGAACTCTAGGCGTCAAGAGAGGTTGTGACTTAGGGACCTGTGGATGTTGTACAGTAATGATTGATGGAGACGCAAGACTTTCTTGTCTTTGTCTTGCGGGTCAAGTTTCTGGAACCGATATTGTCACGGTTGAAGGGTTATCAGATGGTGCTCATTTGGCGCCTATTCAAACCTGTTTTGCTGAACATGGGGGCTCTCAATGTGGCTTTTGTACACCTGGATTTTTAATCAGTGCCCAAGCCTTATTGACCAAGAATGATTCTCCCTCGGACGCTGAAATATCCTCTGCAATTGAAGGTAATTTATGTCGATGTACGGGTTACCAACAAATCGTAGATTCAATAAGGGCAGCAGCTGAAATACATAGAGGAGAAGCAGAACCCGCCTCTCCAGCCAGTGACCCCCATCCTAATCCACATCCAGAAGGACCAGATCAACCGTCTATGCCACCAGGTCATGCTAGGTGATTCAAATGTCTGCAGGATATCGACAACAACCTAATTCTTCCCGTAAAGACGGTAAGAGAGTTGCTGGGAAACAAGTATTTCCTCCGCCGGGTTCTGGTGGTTCAAAACCTGTAATGAAAGAAAGAGATTTGAATTTTATACCTGAATCTGTGGGTGGAAAAGAGCATCAACCTGCAGGTTCGCACATTCATGACCGAATAAGAACAGGGACAATTGTTGGTAAACCACTTGCATTAGTAGATTCAAATGCTAAAGTAACAGGTCAAGCATGGTATGGAGATGATGTCAGACTACCCAACGAGTCAATTGGTAAGATTTTACGTTCACCTCATCATTACGCAAAGATAAAATCGATTGATACTACAAAAGTCGAGGCTCTTCCTGGAGTAATTGCGGTAGCTACTGGCGCAGATTCACCAAATAGTTTCGGTGTTTTACCAGTGACAAAAGATGAACACGCCATGGCCGTGGAAAAAGTAAGGCATATGGGCGACCTAGTCGCATGTGTCAGTGCTGTTGATGAGGCTACTGCCATTGAAGCATTGGGATTATTTGAAATTGAATGGGAGATTTTAGAACCAGTATTTGACCCTAAAAAAGGATTAGAAGATAGCGATGAACCTATTCATTGGAGAGGTAAATACCATCTTTCAAAGACTAATGTACAAAAAAGAGTATTCCAAGAGTTCGGAGATCGTTCATTAGTTGATAATCCATTTTCATCATCTCATGGAAAATGGACAATGTTAGGAGTTCATCACGGATTTACAGAACCGCATGCCGTAGTTGCCCATTGGGATCCTAATGGCAGACTTCAGTTGTATACTCCCCAACAAGTTCCTCATTATACTCACAGAGCATTATCTACGGTTTTGGACGTCCCCATGCATCAAATAAATGTCATTCGTACATTTGTTGGCGGCGGTTTTGGAGGCAAATCAGATCCATTCCCTCATGAAATGTGTGCAGCTATTTTGTCTAGAAAATCTGGTAGGCCCGTTCGTATCACTTTTGATAGGGAAGAAGTTTACTGGATAAATCGTGGAAGACATCCAAGTAACATTGAAGTAAAGATGACTGCTGATGAAGAGGGAAGAATCTCTGGTTTCGATATTGATGCTTTGATTGACGGCGGTGGATTCGCATCTTTTGGCCACGTAACTTCATATTATAACGGGGTTTTAGCCACTGCTCCTTATGAATTGGGTTCATTCCATTACACTGGTGCGAGAGTTTGGACCAATAAACCAGCATCTGGGGCTATGAGAGGGCATGGGGCAGTCAATACCAGATGTGCTGTTGAAGTTGGTTTGGATGAGATGGCTGAAGATATGAATGTCGACCCAATAGATCTTAGATTAGCTAACCTTTTACCTCCGCATAGTAGAACGATTACAGGATTTAGAATTACCTCGAATGGTATGAGAGAAGCACTCGAAAGGGTAAGAGATGGTTCGGATTGGGAAAATAAGTTTAGAAAACTCCCATTGGGTAAAGGAATTGGAATTGGTTGCGGATTTTTCATTTCAGGTTCAGGATTACCTATTCACTGGGATCCAAATCGTTTCCCTCATGCTACTGTTCATATTCAAGTTGATATGGACGGCGGGGTTACTGTCCATACTGGGGCAGCTGATATTGGACAGGGTTCCACCACTGCCGTTGCTCAAGTAGTTTCAGAAGTACTGGCACTACCGATTGAAATGATTCATGTTAGAAGCCATGAAAGTGATACATCTCCTGTTGATTTAGGTTCTTATTCTAGTCGAGTTACTTTCATGAATGCTAATGCAGCAATAAGGGCGGCATTGGATATTAGAGAAAAATTACTCAATGCTGCTTGGGATATTTTGGGTTATCATCCTAATACCTTAGTAATTAATGATAGAAGAATTTACTATAAACACGATCCAGCAATTGGTGTATCTTACCTCCAAGCACTTCACAAAGCACAGGAGGATAAAGGTGCACTAATATCCAGTGGTGCATATCGTTCACCTCCAATGGGTGGAGTTCACAAAGGTGCAGCAGCAGGTCTTGCTCCAGCATATTCATTCTCAGCATATGTTGCTGAGGTTGATGTTGATGTCGAACTAGGACTAGTAAAATGTACAAATGTATGGGCTGCGCACGACTGTGGTAAAGCATTGAATCCTCTTGCTGTAAAAGGGCAAATTATTGGTTCATGCCACATGGGTCTTGGTCAAGTATTGTCCGAGAAGATGGTTTACGGAAGAACAGGACATCTACAAAATGCTAACTTACTAGAATACAAGATACCTTCAATCCATGAAATGCCTCATGTAGAACCCATAATTGTCGAATCTAGTGACCCAGAAGGTCCATTTGGTGCTAAAGAAGCAGGTGAAGGTCCGCTACTTCCTATTCTTCCAGCGGTTGTAAACGCAGTGTATGATGCGATTGGTATTCGATATAATGACTTACCATTAACCCCTGACATTGTTTACAAGGGTATTGAGAAAAAGAGAAAGAAATTGAAATTAGAAGAAGCAACAGACCTTCCTTCTCCAAGATACACTCACGGACCAAAGAGTATCCAACTTCAAAAGTTATTGAAGAAGAGAGCTGACGAACACAGGAAAAGAGATATTGCTAGACAAACTACTGAAGATACGTCAGCGTATGTTAATGGAGTTTTATTCGGCTTTGATCCTAACATTCCACTCGAAGAACAACTTGATGGATGGAGAATGGCTACTGAACCGGACCCTGAGCAACTAGCAGAATTAGGTCTTGCCGGCAAGGCCTGGTTGAAAAAAGAACAAAGAGAAATGGAAGGTGGAAATTAATGCTAATGCCTCCATTCCTTCTTCACCACCCTAATTCAGTTGAAGAGGCCTGCCAAATTGCAGCAGATTTGATTGAGCAAAACCAAGATTTCGATTGGGTATCTGGTGGCACAGATCTTCTCGCCAATTACAAGTGGAGGATTAATACAAAACCGAATGTTATCTCACTGGCCAATATACCAGGAATTGATACAATTTCAGATTTAGAAATAGGCTGTATGGCGCGCCTTTCTGATCTAAAAGAAGGAGTAGTACATCCTATGATTGCTGAAGCAGCAGGAAAAGTCGCATCTTCCTTGATTAGAAAAAGTGCTACTTTGGGAGGGAACTTATGCCTTGATACACGATGTTTTTGGTATAATCAAAGCGAAGATTGGCGACGTTCCATAGATTGGTGCCATAAAGCGGATTGCGGAACAGGTTCAGATTGTAGAGTTATTCCGAACCAAAACACACTTTGCGTAGCAACTTACCAAGGAGACATAGCTCCAGTTATGATGGTGCTAGATGCATCAGTTCATCTAATTGGTCCGAATGGTGAAAGAATGATGCCATTATCTGATTTTTATCAGTTGGATGGTATGAAGAAAAACGTTCTAGAAAAAGGAGAATTTTTACTTAAAGTAACTCTTCCTGAAGAATCAATAAAGAGGATAGGTAGTTATCAAAAACTTCGAGTTAGAGATTCCTGGGATTTCCCTGAAGCAGGAGTTGCTGCTTCATGGATTGAAGGAGAAACCAAATCTATTCGACTGGCGACAACAGCTCTAGAGTCTATCCCAAAAAATCATACAGAGGAAATCGAAGATATAGTAAACTCAAAATGGGAAGGTAAGCAGTCAGTAAAGTCTCTTGCAGCACTGATTAAGAAATTAGTAAAACCAGTAAATAATACCGCCCTGCCGCCTAATTATCGTCGCTCAGTCGTTCAAGTATTGGTCAAGAGAGCATTATCAAAAATAGACGGAGATAGTTGAGATGAAATTAAAATTCGTAATATTTGTTTTATGCTCACCACTATTTTTTGGTTCAGTTTATTCTCAAGAACCCATTGAGATACCATCATGGGAAATGGGTTGGGAAACCGATATGGATGGTACATACACTCTAGAAATTACCGATGATAATGATATTGAAGATGAGTTGTTAATTTACATCGACAATCAACGAATGACTGAGATTAATATTGATTTGACAATTGAATGGGACTCTAATGATATCCCAATAGAGATAGATTATCCCGAGAGTGTGACAGTTAGCAGTTCTTCTAATGAAACGATATCAATCATGTTGAAAAATGAGAATGGCTATGTTTTTGAAAGATCTCCAAACAGTTCAATGATGATATCAGTCACAGCGGATGAATCAGTATTTGATCAACCGACTAGTAGTCAAGAGATTGATGGAGACATAGTAGTCCCGTCAGTTTATGATTTATTGGTTAGTGCAAGTGAGACAGGTGAGAAATTATATCCTGGTTCTGACATTGAGCATAATTTTATTATTGAAAATAAGGGTAATTCAGATGATGCAATTGGCGACTCAGAATTTAGTATTCGTTCCTGCCCTCATATGAAAATCGAAGGGATGGATGAATTAGAAGGTCAAGTTATTACAGTCAATCAGCTTTTTGAAACTAAATTGAAAGTAACTGCTTCTGAGGCTCATCCAGGGCGTACATGCGAGGTAACTCTATCGATAACTTCTACTGGAAGTAAACTAACATCTAGTGTTATGTTTGAGATTGAGGTCTATACTGCTGAAGATAGTTCATCCGGTTCTAGCCAAACTGATAATGGGGATTCGAATGATTTGGAAGATGATGATGGCTCAGATTTAATCGAATCTAGTACATTACCGTTTATTTCATTGATTGAATTTTTGGCTGTGATTTTTATTGTAAATTTATTCTATTCTAGAAGATACTAACCAATGTTATTTTTCACGGTTTAGTGGCTCATAAATCGTAATATGTACTGCTTTAAACATGCTTAAACATTTGCAAAAACCACCGTTGGTATTTGCTCATTGATGGACAATCATTATGAGTGGAGAGAAACTCCGACGTCTATCGGTGTGTCGCGAGAGCGCTTAATCAGGGAAGGGGTTAGATTGGCAGAAGAAACAAAAACCAAAATAAGCCTAGAAACTTGGCTTAAAGTTGGCTTTGGTGCATCCTTATTTCTGTCAGTAATTCTAATCAGTTTAGTCAGTTTGGACAAAGAGACTGTTTTTTCTCCTTATGAAGAAGACCAAGAATTATCTAACCTTCAGTTAACTGAAATGCGCAATACGCTTGGTTCGAGTGGAGAGGGCTACTTGATTGCAAATACAATGTCTACTCCAATGTTAGTCAATGATTGGGATGACCCTCATCGAACTCTATTAGTAATCGCTGCTCCAGAGAAACCCTTTGATGCAGCAGAAGCTTCAGCAATTTTTGATTTTGTTACAAAAAAGGGTGGTAAGGTAATATTGGCTGCGAATTCAACCAATGCCCAACTTGTAGCATCTGAATTTGGAATAAAATATTTTGATGCACCAGTTGTTGATCCATTCCAGTATTACGAAGTTACTGACGAAAGCGGAGAAGTTTTGATGCCAGACCAAAGAAAACTTTGGGCAGCTGCCAGCATCAACAGAGATGTTACCACAATGGGTGATGAGAGGCTAATTCCTTGTTCTGAAAACAACATCAATAATGCTCAAGTCGAAAATTGTAGAACACCTGTTTTATTCCATAGAGCCACTGCTATCCAAGTTTTAGATGAAGATGTTGAGGAAGATAGAGAAGTAATGGTACTCGCTCATGCATCTACTCCAGCATTTATCGCCCGAAATGATATGGATGTTAATAATAAAAATAATCCAGTTTTAGGAGAGGGTAAAACTGGTTTAATAATAAGAATCGATTATCCAGTTGAAGATGTATTAGATGAACAACCAAACAATAATTTTGGTAAAGTTGATGTTACTGGTTCAATTGTTTTCGTATCAGATCATTCAGTTTTAGCAAATCACCTTTGGGATGAACAACTTGGTGGGGAAACAGGAAAACAGCAGTGCACTTCTCAATATTATGTTTCGAATAAGGTCGGCGAATCTCATTCATGTTGGGATTCTTCTGACGGTTTATCCTCTGCTTATGGCGATACCACTTGGCGTGGTAATTCACCGTATTTCACTGCGTTAATTTATGATATGATGGAATTTGATAACAAAGAGATTTCAACTACTGTAACTCGATTCCCATCAGAATTTAATCTTGTATTTGATGAGAGCAGACACGTATCAAGTGCTCTCTCTTCTCCTTTTACTGAAGCGATTGGCGCAATAGTATTACTCACTAGTGATAATGTTTTGAAGTGGCTAATTATCCTAAATTTATTTGCTCTTTTGGCAATTGCAATTATGGTTGTTCCAGAGAAAGAAAATTGGCGACATGTATTTGATTTGACTCGATTTAGAGAAAGACCAAAGAAAATAGATTCATCACAGTACCAATTACGAGTTAAAGAAGCATTCTTATCCAAAGTTCGTCAGTTTAATGATTTGACTAGAGACGAGTTTGTTAGAAAAACCCCTGCGGAGGTTATGCACATGGTGCGAGATCCGCGATTAGTAGAACTCATAAGTTCTAACCGTTCCTACTCCAACGAAGAATTGAGGGAAATCATCCCACAGATTCGGCGTTGGGGTAATTGAAAAAAATAGGAGGAAAAAGACATGCAACCAGCACCCCCACCCCAGCCCGCGCCAGCGCAACCAGGAATGCCAGCACCACCAATGCCAGCAGCACCTGCAGCACCAATGCCAGCAGCACCTGCAGCACCAATGCCTGCAGCACCTGCAGCACCAATGCCTGCAGCACCTGCAGCACCAATGCCAGCAGCACCTGTAGCACCGGCCGCTCCGGCCCAGCCGAAGCACCAGAGTACACCAGAGGTCCGAGAACGACTTGCAGCAGTAGGAGCAATCGCCCAGGCGATTAGCGCTGAAGTTCAAAAAGTAATTATCGGTAAAGTCCACGTTATTGAAAACGTGTTGATCAATATCCTCTCCAATGGTAATCTTCTCTTCGAAGATTATCCAGGTTTGGCTAAAACTCTGATGACCAACACATTTGCCGATGCACTCGGTTGTGATTTCAAGCGTGTACAATTTACGCCGGATTTACTACCTGCTGATATTACCGGTACCAACATCTATGATGCTAAGAAAGGAGAATTTACGTTCAAACCAGGACCACTGTTCTGTAACCTACTACTAGCTGACGAGATTAACCGTGCTCCGCCAAAGACACAAGCAGCTTTGCTTGAGGCTATGCAAGAGAAGCAAGTAACTATCGGTACTGTTACTCACAAACTACCTGCACCGTTTATTGTTATGGCAACTCAAAACCCTGTCGAGCAAGAAGGTACTTATCCACTTCCTGAAGCGCAACTTGACCGTTTTATGTTCAAGATGTCTGTAGGTTATCCTGACAGAGCAGATGAAGATGAAATTCTAGCTCGTCGTATTTCTAGAGGAAAGGATGCAGTCGATGTTGATGTAATTACAGACCCACAAAGAGTTATTGCTATGCAACAAGCTTGTGAAGATGTTTATGTTGACCCTGCTCTAAGAATGTATATGGTTGAAATCGTTGCAAGAACNAGAGAAGATCCACGTGTTCTAGTCGGTTCTTCTCCTCGTGGTTCTCAAGCACTTCTAAAGACCTCAAGAGCAGCAGCTGCTCTCAGAGGACGTGACTTTGTTACACCTGATGATGTTAAAGCGATTTCTGAACTTGCACTGGCTCACAGAATTATTCTAAAGCCTGAACACCAAATTAAAGGATTAGAATCTGGAGAAGTTATCCAAACAATTCTTCGCGAAGTACCTGTTCCTACAGTTTGATTAAAATTAAGTGGTGAATCCTATGTGGAGTCGTAAATCAGCTATGTTAGGTAGTTTGGCCGTAGCAATGTATTTGCTTGGTCTTACTCTACGTAATGAACAATTGGTAACAATTGCAGTAGTTGTTTTCGTATTTTTGACATGGGCTGCACTTTTTGGCGGTCATGCGGATGTAGCGTCTTCAGGACGCCGAGCAGAAGAATGGAGCGGAGAAGAAGGTTTAGCATTGAGTAGTGTTTCTGCTATGAGGAAATTATCTAGTGCTAGATTGTTTGAGGATGGAGAACTTAATGTCACTTTGAGAATGCANAATCAATCGCCTTTGGCTAAGATTCTAGAAGTGAAAGATAGAGTTCCAGAAGTTATGAGAATTAAGGAAGGATCTAATTATATTTTGATGGAATTAGGACCTAGAAGAGAGACTTTTATTGAATACACTTTAGAATGTCCACTCAGAGGATTTTACAGTATTGGTCCTGTTGCCGTTAGAATACAGGACCCATTCGGTTTATTTCACAAGGAAAAAGAAATGCATGTCTACGATGATTTCCTTGTATTCCCTAAGATGGAAGATTTGAAAGATACCTTTGTAAAATCTAGAGTTCCAAAAATCTTTACCGGTGCAGTCAATATTAGACAACCGGGTCCAGGTTCTGAATTTTACTCGTTAAGAGAATATTTCGATGGAGATTCATTCAGAGCAATTAACTGGGCAGCATATGCACGTTCTGGAAAGTTGATGGTTAATGAAAGAGAGAGAGATGCGGTTTCTGATGTTATAATAATCGTTGATTCTAGAGCAGTTGCTGAAACAGGCCCAGTTTCTAGAAATGCTTTGGTATACTCTACNAGGGCAGCAGCATCTCTAGCAAAGTTTTTCCTAGGTCGAAGAGACTCTGTAGGTGTAATTGTTTATGGTGANGAAGTTGTTAGCGTTGACAGAGATACTGGAAAGAAGCAATTGTATGTTATTTTAACGAAACTTGCTGGTGCAGTCGCAAGAGGAAATATTCCATTACAAGTTGTAGTGAATCGAATTTTACCTCATATCAACAAGGGAAGCCCGATAATTTTCCTATCCAATTTAGAAGATGATCCGACTATAGTTAATGCTTTGAGAGATTTTAGAGCNAGAGATTTCGATGTAACTGTACTTTCCCCTTCATCTCTAGAATTTGAATTTGATGCTAAGCGAATCGACCGTACAGGATATGAAGTAATGAAAACAGAAAGAGATGTTTTGATTGGCGAACTACGCGGTCTTGGTGTCAATATTATGGATTGGGAACCTGATATGTTATTATCTACAGCACTTGCCGGAGCAAGAGGATTTTGAGGTGATTATTTATGACAATGAATAGACCAACAGGAGATACAAAACACCTTTATGACGGGAAAACAGTGCGTTCTTCTGCACCATCAAGGAAAAAACTGGCAGGTCAAGCCGGTGGTGGATCAGAAATACCAAAGGATGCGATTCCTAAAGTAGAGATGCCTAGTTTCGTCGAGAGTCTACTAGGTGGGCCAATTGTTACAAAAATGAAATTTCTTGCCCCNGATAAAATGGTTCAAAATTTACAATTAGCAGTTTATGGTGTTCTAGTCGCTCTTTCATTGATGACATACATGGTTTCACCTCCTGAAGGAACAATTTGGTTTATGATTACTGGAAATCTTGCAATCGCTCTAATTATGCAATTAGTAATTATTGCTCTTGCTGCTGGAACCGGCTTTTGGGGTACTTTCCAAAGAGATGGAAGGTATACTTTAATCAGTAACTTATTATTCATTTTAGCGATTTTAAGATTCGCTGCTTCAAAGGTATCTCTTGCTAGTGATCCATTTGGTCTTCAAGANAGCGAAACATTGCTAAATATTCTAGTAGTTGTTTATGCTGTTCTTTTAGTTATGTACTTTGAACTTACTAATGGCGTNATTCGTTATTCTATGTTGGATACTAGCATTAGGACAAATGAAGTATATGTTATGAATCCAAAGAAGATTGTTGGAAAGTATCACCGTTCTTTACTAATCAACCCTATAGTTGCTGGATTTTTAGCCATTGTAGTTTTATCGGCTAATACGATTCTCCCCTTCATCGTAGGNATTTTCTCTTCTGATACNGCATTAAGGATGGAAGAATCAGTTGAGTTGATTTCAGTATACGGTGTTGCATTAGGTACATTTTTCGTATTTTGTGTAGTTGGTGGTCTTTTCGCACTTAACCTACCTAATCACTTACAAAGATTTAGAGAAAAGAGAGCAGATTAATTGAATTTAATTTGCTTNGATTTAACTAATTTAGATAATTTCTCTAATACTGATTTTATGTTATCATTTTCACAGAGTAGTTGTATTGAATGTGGTGTTTTAGATAGGACTGTAAGATCTTCACTTAACTTCATTTTTGCCAATAGATTAGACTCCAAATTTTCAAGTTCTAGATAACCTATCAAAGAAATTAGAGCAGGATAATCCTTTAAATTCATTTTTTCGAATATTGAATAAATAATATCTTTAGCATCATTAAATTTATTTTGAGAAATTACAAGTTCNACTTTACTTGGAAGATAATTTAGAGACCAGCAAGTAATATTTTTATCATTTAGCTGAATTAGTAATTCTCCTACAGACTTACCAGAATCTAATCCCTTGGTATCTATTTCTATCTTTGAGACACTTCTCAAGCANCCTATTGCTTTAGTATAATTTTGATTTATTATATCAGGGCCNATGGTAGTTGGTGCTAAACCGGATTGATTTGAATATAAATGCCTTATTTCAATAGGAATTCCTGTATCTTGGATAGGTTCCATAGTTGATGAATGAATAATNGGAGCATCCATTCTAGTNAGTTCTCTAGCCTCTCCGTAACCAAGATAAGAAATTGGTTCAGTTTTTATTCCCCATCTTGGATTAACAGCAAGTACTCCTTCGGTATCTTTCCATAAGATTACTTTTTGAGCATCTAAAATACGCGCTATTGCAGTAGCTGAATGGTCACTCCCTCCTCGGCCAAGCAATGCTATATTCCCATCTTTTCCTTCNCCAAACCAACCAGTAATCACTGGGATATCNGTTAAAGATTGATANTCAAGATTTTGTTTAGAATATTCAATATCAACAGAAAGGGCATTACCAATTCCGTCTAGNTGTAATCCAATATCTTCAGAACCGACAGGGTGNGCNTNTATTCCTATATTTCTTAGATGACAAGAAACAACCAATGCAGAAAGCCTTTCTCCGGCAGCTAAAAGAGTATTTACATGGTTTATATCTTCAGTTTTCTTTGANATTTCACTAAGAGATTTTTCAATTCCAGATAATACAGATTCAAACATTAGACCAAATTCAGAAGTTTCTATGTTGTAAGCAAAACGGATATGTTGTCTTCGTAAATCATCAACTAATCTAGTTGCATATTTCGGCTCATTTGCAGCTCTCATCAATCTGTCAGTTGTCCCCCATAATGCGGATACCACAATAACAGGTCTTCCTGGAAAGTTTTGTACAATCTTGGCAATCTGATCTATATCAGCATTATCTCTCAAACAAGAGCCACCGAATTTGTGTACAGTAATTGAATTATTTTTCAATAAAACCACCTCTAAGGGCTAAATCACAAATTGTTAATTTAGCCATNGCTTCAACAACNGNNACTGCTCTTGGTGCTAAAACTGGGTCATGGCGACCTTTGACAGCTAAAATCTCCTTTTTGTTGGTATTTAGATTCAAGGTCAACTGTTCTTTGGCAATACTAGATGGTGGCTTGAATACTACTTGACAAATTAAATCCGAACCAGTGGAAAGTCCAGCCAATGCTCCATCTGGTTTTTCACCTTCTAGTATCGGTTTTTCACTTGTACCTCCCCATGAATTATTATGCTCACTACCTCTCATAGAAACCACATNAAAACCGTGTCCAAAAGAAACACCTCTAGCAGCAGGAATAGACATCATGGCTCTAGATAATGCAGGTTCTAGGCCATCAAACCATGGTTCGCCAATTCCTAAAGGCATACCAGATATACAAAGTTCTACCTTACTACCAATTGAATCCAAATCCTTTCTATGAGCGTTAATCAAATCAATCATATCTTCAACAACTCCAGGATCTCTGCATCTAATCTCGCGGCAGTGGTCGTTATACCATTTATCTGGGCAGTGATTGATAGGTTTTGCTTGAATAGTTCCTATTGCATTAACATGGGCATTAAATTCNATTCCTAACTTTGAAAGAATAGGGTCAATAATAGCAGCAGCAGCAACTATTGGAGCTGTAAGTCTAGCGCTTGAAGTGCCTCCTCCTCTCAAATCTGCTTCACCCTTAGTTCTCTTCATCATGACCATATCTTGATGACCCGGACGTGGGTGGTCAGGAAGAAATGAATAATCGGATGTCCTAACATCACTATTCTTAATATAAATCTCGATAACTTCTCCAGTTGTGACTTCATCAGATATGCCGGATAAAATCTCTACATTATCAGGCTCTTTCCGTTTACTAGCATATCTGCCCCCCGGTTTTCTTTCATCCATAGCATTTTGAATAAAATCTCTATTTATCTTGATACCTTTGGGAACTCCTTCCAAGTATGCTCCAACCATTGGTCCATGGCTAGTCCCGAACAGAGTAAATTGTAGGCTTTCACCCAATCTCATCTGCATGTGTATCATACACCCCAGCCGCTATTCATTGATGAAGTTGTGCAAATTACTCTGAATCTATCTCTTCGCCTTCAGAATTAAGGAATTTAGTTTCGGTNATGGTACAATTGTATTTACCTTNAGTGAAAAGAAATTTGATTCGATTAGTTGTTTGAGGNGTAATTGATGGGATAATAACTACTACAGCCGGCCCTGAACCTGATATGCCAGCGGCTCTTGCACCATTGACAAAAGCATCATTAGCCATTCTTCGACCTTCGCCATCATTTAACACTCCACTTACAGCACGCCCATTCCAAGTTATACTGTTTAGCAAATCACCTTCTTGTATTGCGCTGAGTGCTTGCTGAAAATCATTAAAAAAAGGTTGGAAGTCTTCTAAAGTGAGTGATTTTTTTTCTTCATCTCTAGATAAAATCAAAACGGTCCAATCATCACTCTCAGGACCTCTACCTTGCATTATGACTCCGTCTTCAATGGAATCTGAATTAATATCAATCAGTTTCCAACCTTTAGTAGAGCATGACCATGAATCATCGATTGAACCGGTCAAGGATACACCTGCTTGAAACTGTGCTTGTGCAGATAATTCAACAAGTCTATGCGCTTCTAAATCAATTTTTGTAGCATCACAAAGACTTCTAAATGCTGCAATAGACACAGCTGCACTAGATTTCAAGCCCTGCTTTGGTGGGATTTTAGAAGCAATCGCCCAATGTAAATCCTCGGGCTCCAGATTATTTGGTAAATCATAACCACTCTCAATCCAAACACTTACTACTGCTTCGAGTAGTCCATCTGGATCGTTTAGTTCTCTTTTACTTGGTTTGTCGAGTAATCTTACAGCAACAGGCANGTCTAATGCAATACTAGAACCATATCCAGTACCCGCTGCATGAAGTAGGCTACATGCACCATGAGCTTCTCCATTGCCCAATATTGCCATTTTNTCACCTTTCTATGACTTGACTGTTAATTTTCTGTCCAATGTGTCTCGAACCCAAATCATTCCACCCAAGAATTGTATCTCCTTGTTTTAGTGAAGTAATTGAAATCAAGCCTCCATCGGATTTTATCAAACGTACGGTCTCCGCCTGTTGCAGAAACATGGAAGACGGTTTATCAAAAATATTATTCCAATAAATGTGTAAAAAAGGTCTTTTTTCAATTTTCAGACGACCAATTTGTGCGCTTCTAGTATTACCAAATTTATCACAAACAAGTACTGAATCGTTCGATTTCAATTCAGAAAGATACTTNGTTTTTCCATTTGCCATCAAAACATATGAATGAGGTGGCCCTGCATTTACTCTAAATGGCCTTGGTGGTACATAATCAGATTCTAATGTTTCACCATGAACAATAACTAGGCTAGAAGCTGAAGAACCGATAAGTAAACCCTCTCCGTGATCTAGTAGAGTTGTTAAATCAATACAGTATCTTTCACCAACTCCACCATCTTCAATAGATATGATTCTATGAGAAACAATATCTAAANTGTCACTTTTAGGAATATCAGATTGTTCACTATAAACCTCTTTTTCAGTTCTTTGAGATTTTGTAATCAGTGCTGCTTCAATAATTGATTTTTCATTTCCAACAATTATCGCATCTACTCCAGTCTCTAATGCAAAACCAGCACCTTGCGCCTCATTTTCACTCCTTATTTTAGCAGCAATTTTAGTTGGTGTGTTTTGACTGGCAGCAATTAAATTTTCAATAGGAATCATAGACCAGTTTTCAAATTCAAGTACTATCCAGTTAACTAGCCCTACCATCTTTCTAGCATCATCTTGACTACTATCATCTGTAATTTTGATAATTGAACCCATGACTTCTTGATTTAGTTGGATAGAATTATTTTTACAAATTAGAGTCTCTTTTCCGATTATTTGTTCATGAGATAAATATTTGTCAAAATCATAATNGTTAATGAATTTATTTGATTCACGACAATCGAGCCATAATTCCATGAAAACACCTCACAATGAACATTCTTTCATAGCATTCTCAACAGAATAATCATGATGTACTAATAGAACTANTGCNCTCGCTATTGATTCTACCTTAGGGTGACCAAACACTTGTCTGCCCATGCAAATACCTGATGCTCCAGAATCCAATGCATCTCGAACCATAGTCAAAATTTCTTTACTATCTCCGGTTGAAGGCCCTCCTGCAACCAAAAGTGGAATAGGCACTGATTTTGTAACTTCAGAAAAACTTTCTTTGCTTCCAGTCCAAACTGTTTTCGCAGCATCACAGCCTAGTTCAAATGCCAATCTAGCAGCATGAGCATAACCTTTGGTTGGGTCACCATTCAAAATCTGTAAGTTTGGTCCTCGNGCATAAATCATTCCGAACATAGGAATACCTTCATGGAATGCTTGTCTACTAATTTCGCCCATTCTTTCGATCATTTCAGGTTCTTTTTCACTACCAATATTTACTTGACAAGAAACTCCAATAGCACCTCTAGGTTTTACTTCATCAACCGAACCAACTAGCACTTTATTTGATGAATTTGTTCCTCCATGTCTTGTAGAAGCTGACAAGTGAATAATCATGTTTGTATCGGTATTTTGACAGAGATTACTGTAATGACTTACTATTCCCTTATGTGCAATAATTGCGTCAACTCCTGCAGAAATTAAAGACTTTATAGTGGATTCAATTTCAATTAACCCTTCAACAGGATAGTCGGATACCCCATGGTCTATGGGAATCCAAACACCACGTCCATTGGGAAGAATTTTTTGCAGCAATTCCTGCTTGCTCATGCTTGGGGGAATAGTTCCCCCCTCTCAATGCTTTGCTTTATTTATTGAAGTAAAAATATTGATTTTTAGAAAAAATTTGATAATTTTAATATTTTTTGAGTTCACTTTTGACCGATGCTTCAATAGACATGTTCGTTATCGGCTATGCATGGACCCTTCATCTATTGGGCTAATGGCCTTTATGGGCGGTGGTTTTTTAGTTGGAATGTGGTACATTCTTGTAAGAAAAGATGCCAAGTTAAACATGCGACCAGGGATGTCTGCTGAAGGACTTAGGCAAGGGAATAGTGCTCCAAGTTTTGGTCAAACTAAGCAAGAAATAGATCGAAAATTAGCGTTGGTAGAAAATCGTAGAAGGCGTCAACAAATAATTGATTCTAGATTAGCCGTACAAGAGGCTGAACGAATGGCTGCTGAACAAGCAAGATTACTTGAGGAAGAAGCACAAAGAGAGCGCTTGCGTAGAGAAGAAGAGAGTAAACGTGCTGAAGAAGAGCGNATNAGACGGGAAGAAGAAGAACGTCGTCGCCGTGAAGAAGCCGAAGAAAGTGAGCGTACTCGCCGTGAAGAGGATGAAAGATTGGCTAAAGAGCGTGAGGAAGAAGAGGCGCGTCTTGAGTCTGAAAGAGAAGAACTAAGACAGTTAGAAATGGCTGCTGCTGAAGAACAAAGACTCGCTGAATTAGAGGCTGCTAAACTCCAAGAAGAAATGGAATCAAGGGCAGCAGCTGAAGCAGCAATGGCAGAATTACAAGCAAGACTCGAAAGAGAAGGTGCAATGAGTGGTGATGTACAAATTTCCTTGATGTGGGAAAATTACAACGATTTAGATTTACATGTTGTCTGTCCTTCAGGAGAGAGAATTCATGGAGGCAACAAGAAATCAGAATGTGGAGGGGAATTGGATGTTGATGCCAACGTACGTGCTGAAACTAAGAAACCTGTTGAGAATGTGGTATGGGAAGGAATCTCAGCACCTCCAGGTACATACCAAGTTTATGTTCATCATTACAAGAAGCATAGAAAGCGACGAACACGAGACCCAACAAAGTTCCAAATTATTGTAAATAATGTCGGTGACTTCAGAGAATACCATGGTGATCTAACTCATGGNGATGCAATTAGACTTGTATGCCAGTTCGAAGTTCCTGAGAGAAGTGAACAAGAGGATTATGCTAAGCAAAGAATGGAAGAGCAAATGCGCTTAGAGGCCGAAGAGTCATCTCGATTAGAAAATGAGCGTGATGAGTTAGAGCGTCAGAGACAATCCGAGATGGCTGCTGCTGAACAAGAGAGACTTGCAGAAATAGAATCGGCNAGGCAACAAGAAGAGATGGAATCAAGACAAGCAGCAGAAACGGCAATGTCTGAACTACAACAAAGATTAGATAGAGAAGGAGCTCGTTCTGGAGATGTTCAAATTTCATTGATGTGGAATAATTATAATGACCTTGATTTACATGTTGTATGTCCTTCAGGTGAGAGAATTCATGGTGGAAATAAAATTTCAGCATGTGGCGGTGAACTGGATGTTGATGCCAATGTCCGTCCTGAGACTAGAAAGCCTGTAGAGAATGTAGTTTGGGATGATAACACTGCTCAGCCAGGCGAGTATCAAGTTTATGTTCATCANTACAAGAAACATAACAAGAGGCGGTCCAAAGANCCTACTAAGTTCCAAGTAATTGTCAANAATGTTGGAGATTTACTTGAATTTAATGGAGAATTAACTCATGGTGACCCGATTAACTTAGTGGCCCAATTCAAAGTTCCAACTGTGGAAGAAAGGAATGCTAAAATCGAAGAACTAAGGCAGCAAATGAAGGCTATTTCTGAAAACTTCGAAAAGTCTGGAAGTGAAGAAGTCACNGTCGAAGAAGTCGCNGAGGCTATTGGTGTATCTATCGAAGAGGCAGCTCAAATTCATCAGAAAGCAGATTCTGATGGAGATGGTTCTGTATCGCTAGATGAAATATTGAAAACTACNGAAGAACTTCAAAATGTAGAGGAAAACCCAGNANAAGAATCAACTGAAACCGAGGTAGAAGTTGAAGAGTTAGATGATTAAACCAATAAATTCTAATCAAGAAAGTATATCTAATAATTTTCCACTTTCACTTGCTTTCTTTATTGAGCGAGCAATTCTTCTACCAGTCGACATTCTCTCTTCATTAATGTCTGAGTAAGGAGAACCCCCAATGAATGGATTGGAGCCAGCTACAATTCTAGCACTTATNTCAAACACCTTAAACTCTAATTTATCAGTTACGATTGTCTCNAAACAGAAAGGTCCAATCATACCTCTGCTCCCCTCTTCTAATTCAAAAGAGGCTGCTACTGTTCCCTCAGCCATTTCAAAGGCCCGAGGTAAAAGAGATTCTCGAATTACTACAGGCTGGTTTCCTGTAACAACGAATGATGGTTCTAAATTCATTTCTCTTAGATCTCGTAGAGATCCTAACTTGTAAAATTCATCAACATTGGATTCATCTCTTCTGTCCATCGACAACAACTCNAGTCTNCCNAGATTTTTACCAGCATTTGATTTTCTTCCTTGAACTTGAAAACCATCATCAGCAGTTGGGTCAAAGTAAAAGTGGAGATAGTATCTACAACCTAAGACATATTCTTGTATTGTAAATTCTTCTTCAATATCTACATTTCTTCTAAAGTCTCTGTAATCTCGAGCAATGAAATATCCTCTTCCACCCTTAGCGCCAGCATATTTCACAATTACCGGTCCATCTATATCATGGGGGTCTTCAAGAACTTTAGGCATNTCACANCCTCCATCTTCTAGCCAAATTCTCTGTTTCTGTCTACTACTTTCCCAATTCAAAATTCCTCTATTTCCAAAAGTAGGAACTTGTAAACTTTTGTAATTGGTGGCCCCTAAATATTCNACAAGAGATCCATGAGGTATTATGATGACATTTCTTTCTCTAAACCATTCAGCATAGTCTAACATTTCCCTNTAGTTTTCTAACATTAGCCATTCATCAGGTTCTGCCCCAGGGAATGCCTTGTAGAACCTTCTTCTATTCTCTCCAACTGCAATTCCTAAGGTACGAAAACCTTCTTTTTTAGCACCGTGAAGAATTTGGAGAGACGAATGAGAGGCAACAACGCCGATAGTAAGATTCTCATGGTCGTAGTCCGCAAGCCAACTTGCCAATACGCCTGTATCTACGCCCATGTCGAGGGGTTTTGTATTCCCCCTATGAGCATTATGTATTTATTCCTCGAATTTTGATTAATTTAACTGTTGAAATTATTACCAAAATTAATTTCACGATGAAAGTTCAAGTCTTAGGAGTGGATGCCTTGCCATGGCAGAAGTTCCATCTGAGCGGAGGATGACCTACGGCGGATATTTACGGCTAGAAGATTTATTGCAATTACAAGAAGGGCCAGTAGGATATAGTCCGTCTCCTTGTAATGACGAAACTCATTTTATCGTTGTTCATCAAGCATTTGAATTATGGTTTAAATTGATTTTATCAGAATTGAAGAGTGCTCATAATATTCTGTACTCAGATAAGGTTGAGGAAAAAGTAATGCCAAAACTGGTTCATCATTTAGAAAGAGTTACTTCAATATTTAATTTAATGTCTCAACAATGGAAAGTAATGGAAACACTTGCNCCTCAAGAGTTTTTAGCATTTAGAGACAGACTTGGAACTTCCTCAGGATTTGAATCATGGCAGATGCGGGAGATGGAATTACTTCTCGGATTAAATCACGAACAATCAAGTGAAATGAATCCACTTAAACACATGCGTAAGTTGGCTGAAGAAGGAAAAATCTCACAANCTATACTAGAAAATTTTGAACATACCTCCTCACAGCCATCAATAAAAGAATGCTTAGAAAAGTGGTTATCAAGAACTCCAATCAATGGTTCAATGCCTTCTGACGAAGGTGATTTAGATGTAGTTGGAAGTTTCATTGAGNGCCATATACAAGCTATGAAAGATCATAATGAATCTGTAATTTCACATATTGTTAAGATNGGACATGGAGTAGAATCACAAGTTAGGCCTAGATTGGAATCATCAATTGTTCAAGCTGAACAATTTCTTCGTCCTGATGGGGTTATTAATCGCTCTAGGGCCGGTTTATTATTCATTGAATCATATAGAGATTTACCATTACTTTCATGGCCTAGGATTCTGATTGATTCATTTGTAGAATTAGAACAATCAATGTTACTGTTTAGAAACTCTCATGCAAGAATGGTTGAAAGAATGATAGGTAGAAGAATGGGTACAGGAGGTTCAAGCGGCGTTGACTATTTGGATATGACACTAAAGTATCGAATTTTTGTTGATTTATGGGCAGTAAGGACAATTCTAGTAAAAACTGATAAATTATCAAAAGTTAAAAATCCAGAATACTATGGATTCAATCAAAAAANTTAATCTTCACTCGTGAGGATCAATGTCGATAGGTATTAGCTCATGCTCATACTCATAAAGAGCAATTTTTAGAGGGTCTAATACGTATCTTAACGATGCTTCTTCAAATCCATATAATGAAACTAATTCATCTTTAAAAGCCACTCTTAGTTCGTCTTCTCCGGCATAAAGTGGAGCACCCATTCCTATTTGTAATGCTCTTGCGCCAATTATTCTGGCACGTTCAAAGCGCGTATGTAGTCTTGCTGGTTTTACCATCTATTTACACCTGCGACCCTTAGTCGCATACAAGCGTAATATCAACTGTTTTTGAACCTAACCCATTATGTGGTTATATTATTCCTGTTCTATATCGGGTATTTTTTTACCTTGCTTTCTAAGTCCTTGGAACATAATCAGTGCAGGGAGGAGAAGTAAGAACAAAATTATTCCCACCATTAGTGCAAGAGTTGAAGGTTTCAATTCCTCTCTTACCGATTTTTCATCATCAAAACCTTGCTCTTGGTTGAAATCAAAATTACCCAAAGGNTGCGAGGAAGCAGAGGTCAGGTTTGTAATCCCTGCATCTTCAAGCATGAAAACAATTCTTCCATTCCAATTTTCTGTCCAACTAGACAGGTTAGCAGATTTATTTCCCGAATCAAATGAAAGGAATGATGTAGCTAGATTTTGATGAGAATAATTTTCAAATTCGTGTGGGGTTTCTTCAAGCATCCATAGATTAAGGTTGTATCCGGCACTTGCATTCCAGTAAAGAGTACCATTGTTCAGTTCAATATCTTGAATCCCATTAAATGAACTATTGATGTCGTTAATCGCTTGATTAATTTCTAATCCTTGACTAGTTCCAGTTAGTAAGCCATTTCCATTAATCACAATCGAAGGAATAAACAACAACCGATATTGATTATCAAATTTTAATTTAGAATATTGAAGGAATGTTGAGTCAGAGGTAGAAGGGTGGTGATGTATTATCACAGATTCATTAAAATCGATTTGATTTATCTCTTGTTCAATCTCTAAACAAGGTTCACACCAATCTGCACCAAAATACTCTATCAAATTACTCGGTTGCCAAGAAAAACAAGACTCTTCATTCAAACAAGATGAATCTAATACGTGTACGTCGAGTAAAGTAACTTTTTCTTGATGGCTTGATTCTTCAGCGACTATATTTTCAATTGGTAATGAAANCAGCAATACAAGTGATATAATTACCATTGAAAAGCCTTGACGGTAGGGGCATGTGTTGAAAAGGGGCGTACACCTCCGTCTATCCATGGACACCGCTTGGTGGCGACGCCCATCAATATTACCATTGGTAATTTTGTTAATGGCCATTTTGATAGTTGCTGTTGGAGGTTCAATAAGAATCAATGATGCTGGAGAGTCATGCCCAGATTGGCCTAAGTGTTTCGGCACCTACGGATTTGATATTTCCCCCGAAGAGCAAGGCAAGTATTGGGAAGAAAACCCCGATCAAATAGATTCTAGGGGGGAAAATCATCGTTATACTGTATTCGAAATATTCGTCGAATGGTTCCATAGACTATTGGTTGGAATTGTTGCGATACCAATAATTATGAATTTGATTATATCAAGAAGAAAACAGGAAATTTATGGTAAATCAAATTATTATGCTTCAATTTTTATCACTCTGATGCTATTTATCCAAGCAGCCGCAGGTGCAACTACTGTATTTTTTGATAATGTTGATTGGTCAGTTGCTTTACACCTTTCATTAGCCTGTATCTTTTCAGGTGCTATAATTTGGCAATACTTACTAATGAGAGTAAAAGAAGGAGTTAATTGGAGTTTTCTTTCCGTATCAAAAGATTTTATTCAAACGAATAAAAAGAGATTCGATTCTATTGCACTTTCTGTTTTACTATTGTTAATATTAGGAGCGTGGGTTTCATCAACTGCAGGAGGGCAGTATAACCAATCGTGTTCAATTGGCTTCCCAGATGCTTGGCCACAATGTAATGGCTCATTTCTACCCTCGATAGATGGACCTGGTGTTTTAATCCAGATGATACATAGGGTTGGTGCATTAATAATTGGTTTAGTTTTAATCACTTCAATTATCAAGTACAAGAATCAAAATAGTACTCCAGTAGAGTCAGATATTTATTCAAAATTTCTTCATGCAACAGCTGGTTTTTGGTTTTTGAATCTATTAATCGGGGCTAGTTACGTTATTTTCGCAGAATCGGGAGACTTTCCAGAATGGCTCTCTTTATTACACTTGGTCGGCGGAGTTAGTTGTTTTCTAATTTCTTTAATGTGTCCTTTTATGATTAGACTATCGATGATATCAAAAAGAGAACCATTGACCGAGGAATGATACCATGGGTTCTGAATCGGCTTCAGCGGACATAAGCGAGCATCCAGGTTGGTTTAGCGTCTTTACTCAACTGATGAAGCTTAGAGTCATTGTTTTACTTCAAATTACAGCAATATGTGCTATTCTAGTTCACGATTTATTATCTAGAAACGATCTAATCAATGTAGAGAGAAGTTGGGGCGATACAGTATATACAATCATAATAACAGTATTTGGTGGAACTTTATCTGCAGGAGGTTCTAATGCAATTAATATGTGGTATGATTCAGATATAGATCCATTGATGAAGAGAACCAAAAATAGACCGATTCCTAGAGGATATATTTCTCCAAGAGGCGCACTATTATTTGGCTTACTAATTTCAATAACCGGTTCTTCAATTTTCTTTTTAGTTAGTTGGAAAGCCGCTTTTTGGTCGTTTTTTTCTGTCATCTTCTATGTCTTAGTCTACTCTATTTGGCTTAAAAGAAGAACACCGCAGAATATTGTAATTGGGGGTGCAGCGGGAGCTACTCCTCCATTGATTGGATGGGCAGCTGCAGCCGGTGAATCAATTAGTAGTCTCAACCCTCTTGACCTAGGTTCTCCGATTCCTTGGATGTTATTTGCACTGATCTTCCTTTGGACTCCACCTCATTTTTGGGCTCTAGCCCTATACCGTTCAGGTGAGTATGCCAAGGCGGAAGTTCCAATGATGAATGAGGTAAAAGGACCTGAATATACAATTTTTCAATCAAAAATATATTGTATTTTATTGGTATTACTTGGTTCAGTTCCATGTTTTTGGCCTGAATCGGGATTACCTCTACTCTGGGCATTTACCAGTGGGATACTCACTTTCTGGTATGCTTTATCTGTTTGGAGGATTGACCCTAATGAGGAATTTGATGTAAATGGTAGAATGCCTAAGGCTGCAAAATCATTCTACAGGTCATTATATTACCTTGGTTTAATGTTCTTGACATTAGTTTTGATTTGCTTAATTCCTCCAAGTTGGCTAGGAGCCTTGGGCCCATTGTGAAACCGATTACTCGCTGACCGTCATGTTCATGACCATAGCGCATTTCGCAGACCCGTTGCGGCAGTCGCATAGCCTGGCCATTGCGCTGGATTGCTAATCCAGTGGTGTTTCACCTCGGGAGTTCGAATCTCCCCTGCCGCGCCATCAATCAAAGAAGTCATCGAATTCATCAGCCATGAAATCGGTCATCTTTTGGCGGTTTCTAGCATCGACAACTCTCTTTAGACGTTTTCTTTTCTTTATTATTAATGGCAACATTATGAAACTTAAACAAATAGTAAATAGCACTACAACTCCCGCAATTTTAAATTCATCTTGTTCTAAACTCTCAGAAACATTCCCAAGCCATTCATTGTTTAGAGGAGGGTCTTCAGGTTCAGGCGGCACAGGTATCAAATGTTGGTAATATGACCACCAGTCATCGTCAATTTCTACTCTTTCAACATTTTGAGAAGGGTAACCAATGATACTTTTTTCGTTCCCAACCCAATCAATTGGTGCAAGGATATAGTAGTAAGTCCGCTCAGGTCTGATTCCATTATCTTCCCATCCATATTCAGTATAATTTGCAGTTTCTTGTGGTACAGCTTCGATATTAGATGAAATGGGTGAAATAAGTGAAATGTCGAGGTTACTTGGTTTTTGTTCTATTCTGTAAAGGTTCCATGTTACATTTCCTTCAGACTCATGTTCTGGCCATGTCCAAGAAAGATCAACCTTGTAGCACAGAGACCAATCATTTTCTATCTTGAAGCAATCACTACTATTGGTAAATTCCCAAGAATGTGTAAGTTGTATAACTAGAGAATCAGGTGGGATATTATCTCCACAAACAAAGGTACCATCACCATTTTCATCAGTAGTTACATTTGCTTTTTCAAAGTGAATAACTCCTTGCCTATCTACTGGTGCGATTGCATAGGAAACACATTCTCCTTCATCTCTATTGCTTAAATCATTCCAGGAATTTGTTTCTATAGGGACGGTTGTCAGATAACTATCTGCACTTAATGAATCCCATACTAACTGACTGTATAACTGGTTAGATGAGGGGAACACAGTTCCACCTGTAGAAGGGACTACTAATCTGTAAATATTCCATCCAC
>PADF01000028.1 GCA_002702945.1 Methanobacteriota archaeon | reverse complement strand
AGATCCCAACCTTGGTTGTTATTGATAGTCTCCATTAACATACCTTGTCTTCTAAGATCAAAATATCTTTTACCTTCGAGATAGAGTTCTACTCTTCTTTCATGTAAAATTTTAGCTCTCATTTCAGCTTGTGATAAACCAGCAGCAATGGCAGGCATTGTTGCTCTTGTTCTAACCTGATTTAAAGGAGCTAATGCTTGGGCGGTTTGTCCACCTTCATTCAATGCCTCTGCATAAAGTAATAAAGCATCTGCATATCTAAATAGGTTTAAGTCAATTGGAGAACCATATTCAATGGTAGCCATTTGAGCTTTTTGTTCTTGAGTATATGTAGTTGTTTTTCTAGGAAAAACAGGAGCAATACCAACACTTGATTGAGCTTTTAAGTTACCATTACAGCAAACAGCTCCAAATGCGACATCACCAATAGTTCCTCCCCAATACTCATCACCCTCAAAGTAGAATGTTTTTCTTAGTCTTGGATCTCTTCCCTCTAATGGATTGTCCGCNTCATAGCCAGAAGCAGGATCTGTAATTGGAAGACCTGTAGCTTGCATCTCAAATGCATCTACTCCATCTTGAGTAAACTTAATTCCAGACCATCCATTGTATTCTCCGTCACCAGCAACACCATAGGGAATATAGTCACCTATACCCTCGTTACCAGGACCACCTTTCATAGACCAGATGATTTCTTTAGAAGTTTCTTGAGTTCCTCTATTTAGTCCTTCCCAGTCATCATTATCTACCAAACCTACATCAGCGCCTTCAAGAGCAACAAGTTGACCAAGAGTTGCCGCAGACTCAGAAAATTTCTTCTGATTAAGCTCTGCTAAACCTTTAGCCATAAGAGCNGCNTGTTTAGTNGGNCTACCATATTCGTCNTTNTTAGGTTTAGTGTCGAGATTTGCAATAGCAAAGTCAAGATCAGAAATAGCTTGAGCATAAGTTTCGGCTTGAGTTGACCTTGTTATTGCGTCAGCTTCAGAAGCATCAATGGGCTCAGTGATTATTGGCATTCCACCATATAAATCAGCCATATCGGCATAAAGGAAACCACGTAAATACTTTAGCTCAGCTTCCCATTTTGAAGCCATACCAGCAGAAAAAGTTACATTTGGNATTATCGATAAAAGTTGATTAATCTTAGAAATTGCTCCCAGACCATAGTTCCACTTATACCAAGTAATACCACCNGATGCAGGAGTCATTATACCACATGCAAANTTTGCATAACCTCTCCAACCACAGTCTTGTCCAACACCGTTATCAGAAAGAGTATCAAATTCCATATGCATATGAAAATAATTTCCTCCCCAAAAATTTGTAAAGTATCCTGCTGCATATAATGAATTGTATACACCGTTGACACCTAAAACAAATTCATCTTCACCTTGGAAGAAACCATCAACACTCCCACTGCCAGGATCGGTTTTTTCCAAAAAATCCTTATCACACGATGTTATTGTCAGTGTAAACACCGCCAGTAACCCGTAAATGAAATTATTTATTTTATTTGTTCTCATATTAATTAATTTATTCATAGTTATAGTTTATTAAAATTTAGCAGATAATCCAAATGAAATTGTCCTACTGTTAGGATAAGACGCATTCGGTCTGTCTGCCCATCCTTGATCACCCAATGCCGGGTCAGCCGTAGTAGCAGCACCAGATCTTTGCTCTGGGTCTACTAAAGGAATGCTTGTAAACGTCAACAAATTAGTTGCGTTAAAGAATAGCCTTAAACCATCGATAGGTAGACTATCAGTTGGAATATTATATCCAATCTGTAAATTCTTAAGTCTTAAGTAATCTCTATCATACAAAAAGAAATCACTTTGGAATCTGTAAGAAGATGTCGTGCTACCTGCTCTAGGGAAAGTCCCACTTGGGTTGTTGGTTACAGATTCAGTGATCCATTTCTTCCAAGTAAGAATACCACCAGAATCTGGTCTCCAAAGCTCAAAGTCTCCGTAATATTGAACATCTGCTTCACCTTGGAAAATCGCAGCTAAATCAAAACCCTTATACTGAAGACCTAGTTGGAATCCGTAAGTATAAGTTGGTATATCTTTACCTACATATTGTCTATCATCTAAACCTATTTCATTATCACCGTCTAGGTCAATCATATTTATATCTCCTGTTTGAGCACCCAGTGATGCATTAGCAGCATTAGGAGTACCCGTTATTAGACCATCAGTTTTGACTAGATAAAAACCATTGAAAGGGAGACCTTCACCAATTATTCTAGAACCAAACAGGAGTCTATCTAAGTCTCCACCATCTACTTTAGGATTAAGATCCTTAACAGTATTCTCAACTTTTGAAAGTTGACCGCTCAATTGAACCTTTAAATCACCAAAAGTTTTGTTATATCTTAAACCAAGTTCCCATCCTTTGTTCTCCATTTTCGCAGCATTAGAAGTTTGAGATGTAAAACCGGTTAGTACGTTAATTGGTATGTCAAACAATATATCATTAGTTTCTCTAATGAAATATTCAAAGTCAATACCTAATCCGTTAGATAAAATTGAATTAAATCCAATATTTGTTATTTTNGCTTTTTCCCAGCTCAAATTAGGATTACCAATTGTTGTTTGNCCAACTCCAGGTGCGATANANNCANCTCCNNCAGNATTACTAAAGTTGTAAGCTTCAGACAAACTTANTCTTTGAGCAAATTCAAAATTACCAATATTTGCATTTCCAAGTTCACCGTAAGATGCTCTNAACTTTAAGAATTCAAAAGTATCAGGAATAAAATCTTCTTCTGACAAAATCCATCCAGCAGAAAATGAAGGAAAACTACCCCATTTATCATTTTTAAATCTTGAACTTCCATCAGACCTTACGTTAGCCTGGAGTAAGAATTTGTTCTTATATTCAAAGTCAAATCTAGCGAAGACAGATTGGACGGAAAAACCTGATTCNGAACCAAAATTTTGTTGGTTGTCTTGGGCTCCAGAATCTANAACTTGNACTGTTTCACTTAAATAACCATCTCTTGAAGCNCGNAAATNTGTNACNCTATTNTCTTCNTGCTGNTAACCNGCAAGTGCTTTGAAATTTAAATCGCCAAAAGATTTTTCATAATTAGCAGTNGCNAANTAAGTTTCGGTNTANAACTCNGTNTTNNCTCTAGTAGAAANNGTNGCAGGGAAGGANTTATAAAANGTACCATCTGCNAANTANTTNNTTGGATTTTTTTGGAAATCATANAANCTTGTACCNNTATAATTTACTGCTGCAGTACCTTTAANAGTGAGCCCTTCAACAGGAGAAAAGGCNACAAAAGCATTAGCAAGCACATTATTTGNTATNCTCTGCGCATCTNTATAATCTTTCCATGTTTCNATTGCTANATAGACCCGTACCTGGACCAACNCCATANTTAACTANNTCAGANGANGCAATTTNTAANTCTCCATTNGCNTTTCTAGTNGGNCTAAANATATTNTGTATTCTTGTAACGGTGTGNANAGGATTGTTNAGACCATCTTTTTGGACCTCACCTCTAGAATTTCTTTCTCCTCTAACCATAGATATAGTAGTACCAATAGAAAGTTTGTCATTAATTTGAGAGTCTAAATTAATTCTAAAATTAGCTCTCTTAAATTTTGATCCATCTTGAGTGTTACCTGTTTGGTCGAGTAAACCGGCAGAAATTCTATAATTAGTTTTTTCAGAACCACCGCTAGCAGCAAAAGTATGCTGTTGTAAAGTTGCGTCTTGCAAATAAACATCTTCTGGTGTTTGACCGTTACTTCCAAGCCAATTTGACTTGTTTGCATTAATGAAAGCTATATCATCTGCACTCCATCTACCAGTAGCGCCATTTCCAACGTCGACTTGGTTTTTCCAAGTTACATTTTCAATAGGGTCAAAACTAATTTGATCGAAATCAAATAATAATTTACTTGTTGCAAATGAAGCATCATAAGTAAATTTAGTAGGTACATTCTTGCCACCTCTTTTTGTTTTAACAACAATAACACCGTTTGCAGCCCTAGAACCATATATGGAAGCAGAAGCTGCATCTTTAAGTACCGATATAGATTCTATATCTTGGGGATTAAGATTGTTAAGATTACCCTCAATACCATCAACTATTACAAGAGGTGCTCCATTGTTAAGAGTTCCTACTCCCCTAATACTAATAAAGAGTCTATCACCACCAGGCTCACCTGAACCTTGGGTAACTTGTACACCAGGAGCAGTACCCGCTAGAGCTTGTCCGACACTAGTTAGGTTACGATTTTCGATTACTTCAGAATCAATTACAGCAACAGAACCTGTAATATTTCTTCTAAGTTCTGTACCATATCCAGTAACAACAACTTCATTTAATTCATTTCCTTCAGCAAGTACAACATCAACTTGATCACCAGAAACCGCAACTTCTTGGGTTTCGAAACCAATAAAGGAAACAATTAAAACATCACCATCAGATGCATTAATGGTAAAGTTTCCATCAAAATCGGTACTTGTTCCATTTTCGGTACCCTTTACAACAACAGTTGCGCCTGGGAGTGGTCCATCCTCACTAGAGACATTACCACTAATAGACTGAGCAAAAACACCTGCAGAGAAAAGCAACATGCCAATAAGAGCAAATGTTTTGTTCAAAGTAAATTTAATATCTAGATATTTTTTCATTTCAAATAGTTTGATTATCAATTAGTTAGAAATTAGTTTAAGTATAAATGTAATTCATACACATAATTTGTAAACATAAAGATAATAAATATTTGATACAATTAGTAAATTTGTCATTTAATGCTTGACTTTTCAATAAATATAGAACTATAATTAATACAATATTAGTTACTTATATTATAGAATAATTTCTAAAATGATTGCAATTACTTATTGTCTATAATAATTATCTATTTGTAAACTTAAATGTTACTGTTTTTCAATTAAATTTGAAAATTCATGTTTTTAAAATGGAGATTAAAAAAATATTTATCGTATTTCTCGTCATAATTAAGACTAGTTGTAGTGTTGATAAAGGGAATAACTTATCCTCCAAACAATCCATAATTAATTTTCAAAAAGAACTGATTAATAAAGAAATAACAGGAAGCAACGAAATTGTTGTTTACAAAGACAACTCCTTATTTTACCGGCATACAGAAAACACAAACAAAGAATATGATAAAAAAATAAACAATGAGACCATTTTTGCATTGTGGTCGACAAGCAAAGTAGTGACCACTATTGGAATGTTTATTTTGGAAGAAAAAAATCTCATTGATTTCAACGATCCTGTTTCTAAATATATACCATCATTTTCAAATTTAAATTGCATGAAAATAAAAAAACGAATAAATGCAAATTTTGAAGATGGAGATGATTACTGCTTGAGTTCAGACAATATTTATCCATGCAAAAATCAAATGAAGGTAATTGATTTAATGACGCACAGGTCTGGATTTTGCACTCCTGAAAATTTTTATGTAGATGCGGTTAAAGCAGATAATTTAGAAGAATTAATGGAAATAATCTCAAAACAACCGCTCCAATATGAGCCAGGAACAAAGTACTTGTATGGGGTTAATCAATCAATTCTTGGCAGAGTCATAGAGGTTGCAACCAATATGCAGTTCGGTGAATTTTTAGATCAATATTTATTCGCCCCTTTAGATATGAATAGTACAAAATTTTATTTAACAAAAGAGGATAAAATAAATTTTCAACCACTATTTTTAAATACCCCATCCATTAAAGGCTTTCTACAAGACGGAATTACAAGTCGGGGGAACATATTAACCTACGATCAAAAGGACAAAACTAACTTAGGAGCAGAAGGATTAGTAACGACAACTTCGGATTTTATGAATTTTTGTAAAATGCTTGTGAATAATGGTGTCTATGAGGGTAAAAAAATCATATCTCCAGAAAGTATAAAAACAATGACAAGAAAATATTCAGAAGGTTATCCAAAGGAAGACAGATCTTTTCAAAATCTATTAGGTTATTATATGGGATTGTCAGTCTATGTTCTAGAAGATCCTATCATAATGAATCAAGGAGCACCCAAAGGAATATACGGTTGGGGTGGATTACAATACACAGAGTTTTGGATCGACCCAAAAAATTCTATGTTTGTGATTTTTATGACAAGGTCTCAAAGCTATAAGGGCATACTGGAGGACTTAATAAGGACAGTATATAAAGTAGTAAATTAACACAATGAAAAGAAAATCAGAATTGTTAATACATCCAAATCCACACGAAAATGGTATTTACCAAAGTGTTAATCCTTCCTCTGCTAATTGGGAATTTTTATCATTTGAGGCAAGGAAGATGAAATTAAATCAGTCGTGGGATTTTGAAACGATTGAAAGTGAAATCGCCATTGTTCTGCTTTCCGGAAATTTTAAAGTGACAAGTAATAGAGGAAGTTGGGAGACGCTTAACGGTCGAAAGAATGTTTTTTCAGGTATAGCACACACTTTATATCTTCCTAGGAAAACAAATTTTACACTTGAATGCACATCTGAAATTTTAGATATTGCCTATGGATGGTGCAAATCAGACAAAGATTTTGACCCTAAATTTATCACTCCAGATAAAACCCCAATTGTAATTTTTGGCGGGGATAATGCTACAAGGCAATTCAACGATCTAGTTCCACCTGGCTTTGGATGTTCTAGAATAATATCTAGAGAGGTCTATACTCCCTCAGGGAATTGGAGTTCTTTCCCAGCTCACAAACACGATGAGAGGATTCTAGATAATAATGGCAAAGTAGTAGAGCCAAAACAAGAAGAAACATATTTTTATAAATTTCAAAAACCTGAAGCTTATGCAATTCAACAGGTTTATACAAAAGACAAAGAGCTAGACGAAATTCTAAGACCTAAAAATGAAGACTGTGTTCTTATTCCAAAAGGGTTTCATCCTGTTGTAGCTGAACATGGATATCATTGTTATTATCTTAACTTTTTGGCAGGTAGTGATCAATGTTTAGAAAATACCACAGATCCTGACCATGAATGGATATATAATTCTTGGTCTTATAAAGACAAAAGATTACCACTTGTAACCTCTAAAATGAATGACGAAAGTGAATAAAAGAGATTTGATAGCAATAGGAAGGTCTTCAATAGATTTGTATTCTCAAGACATTGGAGTTCCATTTAAAGAGATATCAGGTTTCAATGCATTTGTTGGTGGCTCACCGCTGAATATATCTGTAGGATGTTCGAGGTTAGGTTTAAAGTCTTCTTTGTTAACAGCTGTTGGAAAAGATAAAGTCGGAGAATTTATTTTAAACTTCTTAAATAAGGAAAATGTAAATACAGAATTTATTCCAACAAAAGTGAATGCAAGAAGTAGTGCTGTTCTCTTGGGTATTGAACCACCCGATAAGTTTCCTTTAGTATTTTATAGAGATAATGCTGCAGATACTTTGATAAACGTTGATGATGTGAATAATGCAAACATTGCTAACCATCAGGTTTTACTAGTTAATGGCACAGCGCTAAATAAAGAACCAAGTAGAGGTGCAACCATACACGCAATAGAAGTAGCTAAGAAAAATTCTGTAACTGTTGTAATGGACTTGGATTTTAGAGCCGATCAGTGGGAAGATTACAGGTCATTTGGTCGTGTAGTTAGGTCAATCATGTCAAAAGTTGATATTGCCATTGGTACTGAAGAAGAGGTTTTGGCAACTATGCTAAAAGATTCTTCTCAAGTAACCATAAAACACCAACAAATTTCATCCCCGGAAATCAAAGGAGATCTAAACAAAAGTATTGAAGGATTAATTAAATTAGGAACGGGTATTTTAATTGTAAAAAGAGGTAAGGATGGAGCATCCTACTTTAATGAAAATTTTAAAAGAAAAGACATAAAAGGGTTTCCTGTAAAAATACTAAATGTGCTTGGTGCGGGTGACGCCTTTGCTAGTGGATTTATCTATGGATTAATTCAAAAATGGAGTATTGAAAAATCAATAAAAATGGGAAATGCTTGTGGTTCACATGTTGTAACAAAAGAAGGATGTGCCAACTTTATGCCAACTTTAGAGGAGGCCTTAAAAATTATGAATAAATAAATTTTAATTTTAAATCAATGTTAAAAAATTATATAAATGGAAAATGGAAAGATAGTTATGAAAAATTAACTGTTAAAGCTAATAATCCAGCTACTCAAAAAGTTATAGCCGAAGTTCCATTTGGAGAGAGAAATATTAAAGACGTAAATGAAGCTGTTAATTGTGCATATAATGCTTATTTAGAATGGAGAGATGTTCCGGTTATGAAGCGCGTACAAGTTCTTTACCGATTAAAGTCATTAATGGAAGACAATCTTGATATTCTTGCAGAGACAATTACCAATGAATGTGGTAAAACCAAGTCTGAATCTTACGGTGAACTGCAAAGAGCCATTGAGAATATTGAGGTTGCTTGCGGTACGCCAATGCTAATCCAAGGGGATTTTATAGAAGATATCGCAAGTGGTATTGATGAGATGATGATAAGACAGCCTCTCGGAGTTACTGCTTGTATTACCCCATTTAATTTTCCAAGTATGATTGTATTTTGGTTTCTCCCATATGCAATTGCTACTGGTAATGCAATGGTTGTAAAACCCTCAGAGAAAGTTCCTTTAACGATGGTTAAAATTTTTGAATTAATTGATCAGTTAGATCTACCAGATGGTCTTGTAAGTCTAGTTCACGGAGGAAAACATTCTGTGGATGCATTACTTGAAAATCCTTTTGTAAAAGCTGTTAGTTTCGTTGGAAGCACACCTGTGGCAAAATATATTTATTCTAAAGGAACACAAAATGGCAAGAGGGTTCAAGCCCAAGGTGGAGCAAAAAACCCTGTTGTATTAATGCCTGACTGTGATATTGAGATGACTTCAAAAATAGTTGCTGATTCCGTTTATGGTTGTGCGGGACAGAGATGTTTGGCTGCCTCTGTAATTATTACAGTTGACGATAACAAAAGAAAACTTAAAGATTCTTTATATAACATGGTGAAATCCAGGAAAACAGGCTATGGTTGGAATGACGGAATTGACATGGGTCCAGTAATTACAAGTGACAGCAAAAAAAGAATCGAAGAACTAATAGAAATTGGAATAAATGAAGGCGGAAAGGCAATTTTAGATGGAAGAAATGCAAAAATTGAGGGCTTTGAAAGTGGGAACTTCATAAATCCAACTATAATTGAAGATGTAAACCTTAAAAAAGAGATAATTAATACTGAGATTTTCGGCCCTGTTATGAGCTTAGTATCTATGAAAAATCTTGATGATGCTATAGATTTTATAAACAACAGCAATTATGGAAATATGGCATGTATTTTTACCGAAAGTGGCTCTAATGCAAGAAAATTTAGAAATAAAGTCTATGCCGGAAATATAGGTGTCAACATTGGAGTTGCTGCTCCAATGGCACAATTTCCTTTTAGTGGTTG
>PADF01000027.1 GCA_002702945.1 Methanobacteriota archaeon | reverse complement strand
ACTCCTCTCCTATTGGTCTCTCGGAGACCAGCGAAGGACATCCGATGCGACCCAGCAGGGAGAGCGTAGAGCTGATGTCTACCAAGTCCGGCACATTGATAATTTCATTTCTGAGATGGAGCAGACATGGAGCCTAGATAGACATCTAATTGCCCCTCAGACAGTATTCTTTTCTCATGAGACATATACGCCTGCAAGAGGTGGTTCAGCACAATCCGAAGTCAAAGCTCTTAGACAGACTTTTGGGGATAGTGCAGACAAATTGGTTATTGCCAACACCAAAGGTTTCACAGGTCACCCGATGGGTGTTGGAATTGAAGATGCAAGTATGTTCTATGGTCTTATGACTGGTAGAATCCCTCCGATTGCTAATCATAAAGAAGTTGATCCTGAATTAGGAGACCTAAACCTGTCTAAAGGCGGAGAATATCCTAATTTGAATTATGGTATGCGATTTGGTGCTGGATTCGGATCTCAAATCGCTCTTTCTTTTGTTAGAAAATGTCAAATTGAAGGCGAAAGAATCGATGCAGATGTATTCATGAACTGGATTAGAGAACAGGCTAATTCAAATGAAATAGATATGAGGGTTTTACAGAATAAATTAGTTGCTTATGTTGAAGGCGATAATAATCTTCATGGTGGAATTCAAGGTGAAAAATGGGAGAATTCACAGAACATCAAAATTAACAAATCTGTTATTGAGGAAAAGCAGCCCGAAGTAGTAACAACTCAAATTGAAACTCCAGTTGAGACTCCACAAGTGGCAAAACCTGTCAGTCAGATATCTGGCGATATTAGTGAAACTGTGATCGATGTAGTTGTAACTCACACTGGTTATCCTGCAGACTTTGTTGAATTAGATCAAGACCTTGAAGGAGAACTTGGAATTGATACTGTCAAACAAGCGGAAATAATGGCAGATATCCGTTCAAAATTCGGATTACCAGTTGATGAAGACTTCGTTTTGTCTGACTATCCTACTCTTAATCACATGATTGGATATATCCAGAAGATGAGTGGTGAATTACCTGGGCCAGTAGAAACTGTTGCTTCTGCGGCTGCACTTGTTGCTGAAGTAGCGATGGAGTCAGCTGAAGTAGTCAAAGATATAATCGAAGAAGTATCAGTAACTAACGATGTAAAAGTAACTGACGAATCATTGACTGAGACTGTTATTGAAGTCGTTGTCCAACACACAGGCTATCCTGCAGATTTCATCGAATTAGACCAAGATCTTGAAGGAGAACTTGGAATTGATACTGTCAAACAAGCAGAAATAATGGCAGATATCCGTTCAAAATTCGGATTACCTGTAGATGAAGACTTCGTGTTGTCTGATTATCCAACTCTCAATCATATGATTGCCTATATCCAAAAGATGAGCGGTAATACCCCAGTTTCTCAAGAGCCAGTAGTTGAAAATCAAGCAGTTCAACCAATCCTTGAGGAAGAAGTCCCCGCAGTAGAAACTGCCAAAGTAAACGTTACACAATCCGTTGGTGATGAAGAGATTGAACAACGCTTGATTGAAGTTGTTGTAAAGCATACAGGTTATCCTGCAGACTTTATTGAGATGGACCAAGACCTTGAAGGAGAACTCGGAATTGACACTGTCAAACAAGCAGAAATAATGGCTGAAGTTAGAGATATCTTTTCTCTGCCAGTGGATGAAGATTTCATCTTAAGCGACCACCCAACATTGAATCATTTCACTGCTTATATTATCAAAATGCAAGGCGGCGGCGAACAATTAGAAGTAATTGAAGAAGTTATTTCTGAGCCGCAACAAGTGGTAGAAGAACCAATTATTGAAACTCAAGAAATTACATCAATTAGCGATGAAATATCAATAGATGGCTGTAGAAGGTGGCAAGTAGAAGTAGAGGAGTGCAAAGGTACCGAGTCTAAACTAGAACTCAGTGGAACAGTTCTTGTCACAGACGATGGCTGGGGAATCGCTGAAGAGTTCTGCGTTCTATTAGAAAAGCGCGGATTAAATGCGATAAGAATCGGATTTGAAAGCGATATTAGAGATATGTCCAAGCAAAAAGAAGGCAAGAGAACCGTCTATCGAGCAGACCCAGGTAATCCCGAACATTTGGCTGGAGTTTGTGAAAACCTGTCGAAGGAGAATATTACTGGATTAGTCCATATGGCTGCAATGAAACTTGCAGGTGTTGAGTGGTCTGAAGATACAACTCCTTCATCACAAGTAGTTCTTTCTGGACATGGATGGTTTTCATTGCTAAAGGGATTAGATGATAAATTTGCTAAACTAGATTCAGGTATTATCGCCTCAGTAACTACAATGGATGGAAGGCACGGGAATATCGGAGAACACTTCAATGCTCTTCAATGTGCAGCAAGTGGTGTAACCAAATCATATGCTTTTGAGAGACCTAATCTAAGATGTCGCGCTTTAGATTTACATCCCGAGGTAGTTTTAGATCCTCACGAAGCAGCAAAACAAATCGATAATGATTTATTCAATATTGATGGTGATATCGAAATCGGATTGGATAGGGATGGGCGGCGATGGACATTAGTGGCATTCGCCGAGGACATAGAATCAAGTCAAAAATCCCTGAATAGCAAAGATACGTGGATTGTTTCTGGAGGCGGTTCAGGAGTAACTGCTGCCTCAGTAATCGGCGTTGCGAAAGCTAGTCAAAAGGCTAAAGCACACTTCATATTACTAGGTCGCTCAACATTGATTGAAGAAACACAATCTTGGGTTGAATGGGATGAAGAACAATTAAGTCAAAGGAAAATAGCTCTTAGAGAAGAAATGATTTCACAGAGTGACGATGGCAAGGTCACGATGGTTCAATGGAACTCGAATTGGCAAAAATACACTCGCAGTAGAGATGTTTATGTTACTATAAATGAAATCGAAAAAACCGGAAATAAGGCCTATTACCATTCTATTGACGTCATGGATAGTGAAGCATTGATTCAATTGGGTAGTTCACTCAAGAGAAAGATTACTGGAATTGTCCACGGGGCTGGACTTGAAGATTCGAAATTAGTTTCTGATAAAAGTCATGAAATTTTCGATAGAGTTGTAAGAGTTAAGATCGATGGCTGGAATGCTTTGATGGATTGTGTTAGGGCATCAGGTAATGACTATCCCAAATTCGCTGCATGTTTCACAAGTGTTGCAGGTCGATTCGGTAATGGTGGGCAGACCGATTACGCAGCTGCCAACAGTGTACTAGATGCAGAGATGGCAAGGATGACTGCTAGCGGCGAATGTAGAGCGGTTGCCATTGGTTGGACTGGCTGGAGAGATGTTGGAATGGCTACAAGAGGTTCTATTGAAGCGGTCTTCGAAGCAGCCGGAATTGAAACATTATCTGTGGAAACAGGTGTTGAGATATTTGTTAACGAAGCATTAGCGGGTGGCAAACGCAGAGTACTTGGATGCGGTTCANTAGGCTTGATGGATAGATTTGATAGTTTTAGAGAAGCACCTCTTCGACTTACCCCTGAAATGTCAGCAATTATTGCAGATCCATCCAGATTCCCTTTCATTCACAAAGTACTCGAGTTTAGTGAAAATAACAATCTATTGACTCAAACAACTTTATCCAATGAAGAGCATTTATTTTTGGCCGATCATGCGATTGATGGGGTNCCATATCATCCAGGTGTGATGGCATTGGAGATGTTTGCTGAGAATGCATTGCTCCTCAATCCTATGACTTGCATAGCAGGGTTTGAAGAAGTTAAATTTGGACTTCCAATCAAGTTACTTAAGCAAGAAATGAAAGTAAGAGTCAGTAGCGTAATTGAGAAAACCGAAGGGGATTTAACATGGGTAAGATGTACTCTAGTCTCTGATTTAATGAANTCCAAAGGCGAGATATTTGGTGAACGAGAGCATCACCACTCTCTGGTCAGATTGGTCAATTTCAGTGATGACTTGAGNCCATTCTTACAAAATGAAGTAGATTCTATGCCTCAAATTGGAGTACCTCCGAATGGAGATGTAGAAATTATGCCTTCTTTCATCTATCAGAGATACTTCCACGGCCCTAGATTCCAGTCTCACGGTGGGATTTTGAGAGGTTCTGGCGATATGGAATTCCCCGGTGCTGATGGTATTGCCTTGATGCGTAACCAATTACCTACCATTGAACAATTCTCGATTGAAGAGTCGGGTGAAGAAGTTCTATTAGATGGACTNCCGATGTTGATTGAAGCAGGTTTCCAGAACGCAGGATTCGTAGCAATGGAATCTGAAGGATTCTCATCTCTTCCGGTTGGAATCGAATGGACATCCATGCTTAGGGTTCCTGAAAGAAATGAAATTCTTAGAATGAGGAGCATTAGGACTGCAGTTGAACAAGATGGAATAACGGTTCACGATGTAATCATAATTGGCGACGATGATGGACCAGTTTTGGCATTGAAGGGCTTGAGATTGAAAAGTATGGCACCGGTGCCGAAAGACCAACAATTTACACTTGATCGTTGAGGTCTAGGTTATGCAAAGCGAGATNGAAGTGCTCACTCCGCCATTTGAAAATAACAATCTAAAAATCCTCACTCTTAGGTGTCCAGTAAANGCATTTAGNCTTGAAGATGTAGTTTTGGCAAAGGTTGACGAGGTATCTACATTTGTTGTCCAAAAGCGTAGTGATGAACATTTATCTGGAAGATGGTTACTTGCTCAGGCACTATCTATGTGGGGTTTTACTCCAGAGGAAATAGAAGTNAGAAGGAATNAATTCAGGGCGCCTAGTTTGGCATTTATGCATGGAATTTGGAAAAATATNGAACTNCCTTCNATTTCAATTGGTCATTCCGATGGTTGGGCTTATGTTGCTCTGATTGAGAGCGGATGGACAATAGGAATTGACGGCGAAAACAAAGATAGGAGAATTGCAGAGAATGCTTTTGATATGATGGCATCAGGTGAAGAGTTAGANAACTTAAGGGCTAATCCAGAATTGGCTATTCAGACTTGGACTGCCAAAGAATCACTACAAAAAGCTATGCGATTAGGGATGAATTTCAATCCACGTAAAATCGAATTTCCAATTGGTGTTAAAAAGTTAAATTTTTCAATTGAAAATTCAAATTTTCAATTGGTTTCTTGGACTCATAAAGACTCCCATATTAGCCTAACTTGGGGNGAAGGAATTGGCTATGATTCAGTTCCTGAAGATGAATTATTAGAACAGACAAGATTTGCGATGAAATCCTCTTCGGATTGGGGAGTTGGTTGTAAAACCACTAGAAATAACTCTTGAATTACTTAGTCCATACTCGACTGGATTCCCAAGGTAATCCTAGTAAGATTCCAATTTCAGTTAATATCACATAATTTAACAATAAATAACTGATATATGAAATAATAATAACCAAAATAGAAGTATTGATGATTTTTCTTCTTTGACGTTTTGCTTGATCAAGTGTACAGATTCCTTGATTTCGGAAGTAAAATATTAATCCAATTATTACAGTAATTGAAGCCAAGGCCAACATTAGTGGCCTAAACCATGAATATCCATCTTCGCCCCAATATAGTGTATCAGAAATTGCAGCACCAGTAGAAACAGTTGCAATTCCAAACATCACCAGTACAACTGATGGTAGACAGCACATTGAAGCAATAATCGACGAACTGGCAACGAGTTTCCATAGTGAGCGAGGATTATCATCTTCATTAGATTGTGATGTATCCTCACTTTGCATAACTTGNGTTGTATGAGTTTACTACAAAAAGCATTGTCTAATTCATNGACTCATTATGGATAAATCAACAGTGGTGCGGATAGCGGGAGTCGAACCCACGACATAAGGTTGGAAACCTCAGATGATAACCACTTCACCATATCCGCACAGGTATGCCTTGCGAGAAGTATCTCCTCTTTGAGTCAATCGGTCAAAAATCATTCAAATCCAGGCGGAGGTGGCGGTATTTCTCTGTTGAGGCCGAACTCTGCCCTTCTAATTTCATCAGCAACNACTTGGTTATTTATCCGATTCTTGATTACAACTTGTGCATGTTCTCTTCTCTCAGAATTTCGACGAATNGTATTAGCCTTNCCTCTAACAATTAAAGCNCCCATCAANACAAATAACATCAATCCTCCAAGGGCTGCTTGGAATAGAGGCTCTCTAAGAGCTCTGTTGATTAAATCAGTCTGATCATCAACTANTGGGTCGACAATTCTTGAATCATCAACCACAAGTAAAATCGATTCAGTATCCATTGCAACATCCGATCCAGATTCTTTAGCAGTAACGATCAAATTGAATTCACCCAGTGATTCTGCTTTGCCCGAGAAATATACTACCTGGGTATCGCCAGTATCAGAATCGAATGTAAGAACTTGGATATTAGAATCAACATTTATCGAAGTTATAGATTGTAATTCAACCCCAATTCCTGCATTGGACATTTCGGTAGTTATAGTACAAGTAAAAGTAAACTGATCACTACTGGCTAAATCGATACTCGGCGTACTTCCGCATGACAACTGAGCTTGACCACCATTCTTGCTTGGGTCGTCTGGCCAATGGTCGAGTTTGTAAGAACCTGCAGTTTGATTATCACCCCAACCATCTCCATCTCTATCTAACCACTGACTTTCTTGNTCTGGGAATGCATCTTCGATATCAGCCCATAAGTCACCATCCGAATCTATACAGCCATTTTTGGTTCCTTGACTAGAAGTTCCAGCGATACTTGGACAACTATCGCCCATTGTACCACTCTCTTGGTCACCAAACCCATCGCCATCAGTATCGAACCACTGTGAACTATCTCCAAGCCACAAATCATTCTCATCGCTTGCACCGTCACCGTCTTCGTCAGGACATCCAAAGCGGTCGATAGTAGAAGTCCCAATTACTGAAACACAAGCATCTGGATTGGTCCCATTTGGATTATCTCCGAAGCCGTCACCATCAGTATCTAGCCATTGAGTTGAATCATCTGGGAAAGCATCGTCTCCTTGAGAAGTTCCATCATTATCAGCGTCTGGACAGCCAAATAAGTCGATATTCGAGTAACCCTCTACACTCGGGCAATCATCTGCTTGGAATCCAGTGGCATTATCTCCATATCCGTCTCCATCTGTATCATTCCANTGTGAAGCTTCAAGTGGGAAAGCGTCAGCACCATCAGAAATATTCCATCCAGATAAATTACCTACAGGTATGGTAACATCAGAGTAACCGTCACCGTCAGTATCAGGGCAACCGATTCTATCTTCGGTAGAATTACCTGCAACATTGATACAGTTGTCTTCTAAATCATCAAAGCCATCATCATCAGTGTCTTGACTTCTAGTTGGGTCGTCTGGGAATGAATCACTTTCATTTGAGATTCCATCACCATCATTATCGACACACCCATATCTATCGATTGTCGAATTTCCAAAGACTCCTGGACAAGCATCAGGCTCTATTCCTGAGGCATTATCTCCATATCCATCACCATCTTGGTCTAGCCACTGAGTTGGAGTAGTTGGTAATTCATCAATTGTATTATCCCAGCCATCACCATCATCATCAGGGCACCCCATTCTATTTCCTAAGGTTGAATTTCCTGCTTGTGAAGGACAAGCATCTGGAAATACTCCAGCGAGGTTATCTCCATATCCATCACCATCAATATCTGACCATTGAGTTGGCTCATCAGGCTGAGCATCTTGAATATCCGCCCATCCATCTTGGTCCGAATCAGGACATCCTAGAGTATTATTTCTCCATGAGTCGCCCCAAACAGTAGGACAATGATCTGCTAAATTTCCAGTTGGTTCGTCACCATATCCATCAGAATCAGTATCATTCCATTGCGTGGCATCGGAGTTGAATACATCTGCACCATCGGCAAATGTCCATCCAGAATCAGCATCAGAATATCCATCTCCATCGGTATCTGGNCAACCTTGTCTGTCGTGAATTGAAGTTCCAGCATAAAGNGGNCAGTCATCTTCTCCGCCTTGGTCTGAAAGTCCATCTCCATCAAAGTCAGACCACATGGTTACATCTGAAGGATAGGCATCAGCTCCATCAGCAATTGTCCAACTACCATCNGCATCAGAATATCCATCACCATCAGAATCCGGACATCCATTTCTATCTTCAGTAGATGTGCCAGAAACTCCAGGGCATTGGTCGCCATCAGTTCCGCTAGGATTATCTCCGTATCCATCACCATCNCTATCCGCCCATTGNGTGACATCCGATGGCCAAACATCAGCACCGTCAGCTATTGTCCAAACAGGCCCATTTGTACCTGTNAGGTCTTCATCAGAATATCCATCACCATCACTGTCAGGACATCCATTGCGGTCTTGATTTGATAATCCCTGAACTCCTGGGCAAATATCAGGATTATTTCCAGCAGGATTTTCTCCAAATCCATCGTCGTCAGCATCAATCCATTGAGTATCATCCGCAGGGAATTCATCATCAGTATCGGAATATCCATCACCATCAGAATCAGGACAACCGAGGTGACCCATCTCTGTTGAAGTTCCAAATAAAATCGGACAATGATCCGGATCNACACCNGTCGCATTATCTCCATATCCATCNCCATCAGAATCTCTCCATTGAGAAGGTTCACTGATGAAGGCATCAGCACCATCTGCAATTGTCCAAACAGGNCCATTGGTGCCACTCAAGTCTTCATCAGAATATCCATCACCATCGCTGTCTAGACAGCCATTACGGTCTTCAGTTGAAGTACCTGCATTTGAAGGACATTCATCTCCATTAGTTGCAGGAGGGGGATTATCTCCAAATCCATCGCCATCAGAATCTGCCCATTGTGTAATATCTCCCAAATAAGCGTCTGCACCATCTATAACATTCCAAACTGCACCATTTGTCCCAGAAGGATCTGGGTCGCTGACAAGATCTCCATCTTCATCAGGGCAACCACTTCTATCAACGCTAGAAGTACCAATTACTGCTGGACAGGAATCAGCTCCGTTTGCGATAGTCCATCCACCATCGGGGTCAGAATATCCATCGCTATCGGCATCAGGACAACCAAATCGATCGATTGTTGATGTCCCGGCTGTGATTGTACACCCATCAGGTTGGAATGCAGGGGCTGGGTTATCGCCATATCCATCTCCATCTTGGTCGGCCCATTGAGTCTTTTCAGAAATCAGAGCATCTGCACCATTAGCGGTGGTCCAAACTCCATCGGGGTCAGAATATCCATCACCGTCTGTGTCGATACATCCAACTCTATCATTAGTTGAATTTCCAAATACTGATGGGCAGTCATCATCATCATCCTCAATGCCATCAAAATCAGCATCTTCAGTTAAATTTGTGAGACTGTATCCTGCGTTCAGGGCTAGAGAGAAAAATTGTGGACCGGTTGGTACCGATGTTCCTAGAACATGCACTTCCCAAGTCCCAGAAGTAGGAGATGAGAAGTTTAGCATTCTTAGATTATTCAAGTTATCACTCAAATTAGTCCATGTGCCAGATGGGTCTTTGACTGCCAAATCTAAATCATTCACTAGATTGGTTCCTGCACTTGGAGTCGATTCAGGGTCATGATAAGCCAATGCTAATTGCAGGTCAGGTGCTGCTGCAGGGACATTAAAACTCCAACCTCTATCAACCGAAGTTGATAGAGATTCATAGTCGACAAATGATGAGTCTTTGGCTGGCCACATATTCAACAATCCAAAACCTTCGTGAGGATTAGGTACCGTTTCACCAGCACCGTTGGTTGGAGAAGAAAATTGCCCCATCATATCATGAGAAGTCGCTCCATAAATTGCTTTTATCAAAGCAGAAGAAGGATTTGATACTCCCCTGTTTTCAATTAAATGTTCCAATAATAAGGCAGTTGCTCCAGCAGCAATCGGAGTAGCCATACTTGTTCCACCCATGTAACAATAACTCGCATTTACCACATCCCAACATGCTGTAGTTCCGGCAGAACGAGAAAATGTAGAGAGGATGTATGTTCCAGGNGCAACAAAGTCTGGTTTTGTTCTGCCATCATCGGTAGGTCCTCTGGAGGAAAACCTTGCCATGCCAGAAATATTATCGGCATCTCCTCCGTATANNGGTCGNTAATTTTCACTAGCACCAATTGTGATTGAATTTTTGGCAGTTGCTGGAGACCCTAAACTATCTAAGTCAACCTCTCCATCACTAGGAGTGGTATCCTCGCCAGAGTTTCCTGCAGCAATCAACACTACGATATCATCATGAATTCTAGTTCCTTGATCGATTTGTGCAGAGGATGTAGTATACAGTCCAAACACATCTGAACCCCATGAGTTGGTGTGGATTCGACTACCATTCTCTTTGGCTAAATCAAGCATATCGACTAAATTATTTGGAATTCCACAACCGAAGCAACCGTTTTGTTCCCATGCATGAAATAGTAGATGTGCTTCTGGAGCGACTCCAATAATTGCTCCATTACTATGAGTTCCATCACCAAGAACAGAGCCAGCAACGTGTGTTCCATGACCGTTTCCTCTAGGCATTTGATTATCATCATCAGCACCATCATCACAACTTGGCCCGGGAACGCCAGGGCTACTCCATACACAGTTAGGATCTGGCCATGAAAGGATTCCTTGTATATGGTCTCTAAAATCAGGATGCATACCAGAGTTATTAACACCGTTATCAATACCGCTATCAGCAACTGTTACGATAATTCCACTACCATCAAGTCCATTCCATCCAGCATTTGCATTACTCATCTTAACAGAGTCTTTCAAATCATCAGCATTGATAATTCCAGCACCAACTGTATTTGTTGGAAGGAAATATGGTGACGTTTCAATCCATTCTATTTCTCCCTTATCAGCCAGCCATCTAAAGCCATCAGATGTTACAGTTAGTGTAGCAAATCTACCACTGTGTGAATTGACTTTAATATCCGAGTGATGATAAGTTCCTTCTGGTAATTCTTCACCAGATAACATAAGGCTCACTCTAGCAAAATTTTCTACTGCATATGGATTAAAACTGACAGTTTCTTGACCTAATAACCCTCTAACTAAGTCTTCTCTAATTTTATCTACAGAATCGAGTTGAAATATTCCTTCAACATCTAAATTTTGCAGTTCATGAACCGTGTGCCCCGAAATATCACAATGGAAACCATTTGGTGGTAGATAAGAATAACAATCAATACCAGCATCTCTGAGTTCATATTTCCATTCAGTAGGCAGTGGGAATGTATGAGTTATAACGTACCATCCTTGGATAAAGTTTGAAGATTCGGTCCATTCAGCCCAATTCTCTATCGGAATAACATTGGCATCTCTGTAGTGAAGATCGATTTGACTTAGAGCCTGTGAAGGTTCAACCCAACCATTTTTTATTTCTCCAGTAGGATTAATTCCAATATTATTTAACAGATTTAAATCTACATTAGTCGAGATATCTGTTTGAGGCGTTGCACTCGCATTTTCCATTCCAAATGGAGAGATGATTTGCAACAATAAAAGAACAATAAATGTCGAGGCTCTTGTACGACGGGCAGTCCACATGGTACGAGGTATCACGAGCCCCCTCATCAATGATTTGTTCACAAGTTAGATTGAGAATATGTTGCGAGGGTTCAAGAAGCGCGCTCTTAGCGATAGTTTATGGCGCGAGGAGGCGGGAGGGCAGGAACAGTTGACCCCATGACTCCAGAGGAGTTGAATGACCAAACACAAGTGCTTGGTAAACAAGTTTGGCGTGTAATTCCTTATGCAAAGAGATATCCAAGAAGATTATTGGCGGGATTTTTAGGTAATGCCTGTGCAAGAATAGTAGACCTTGTTCCATTCGTTGCAATCGGATGGGCTGTCGATTATTTTACTTCAGATGCTATGGCTGGCCCGGGTATTGTGCAGAGTACTGTAAATGCTATAAGTTCAGATCCAGCAATCGGTTATGGATTCTTAATTTTCCTTGGCTTCGCAATGCTTGCAATTTTTCAAGGTATTTCCGAGTATTCATGGCAAACACTCGGCTATAAAATTCAACATGACCTGAGAATGGACGCTACTCGCTCGCTTATTGCCATGGAAGCCTCATACTATGATATGCGCCAAACCGGACAAATAATGTCTGTTTTATCTAGCGATGTCAACCAATTAGAAGATGTAGTTGCAGATTCTTCAACATCGATTATTCGGATTATATTTACTTTCCTGACTGCATTTGTGATTTTGGTATTGATGTCATGGAAACTCGCAGCGGTTTTATTTGGCCCAATTATATTCATCATCCCTTGTGTTTACTGGTTTTCTACTAGAGTACAGCGAAAGTATCGCAAGCAGAGGGAATCCACAGGCGATATCCATGCCGTTTTAGAGAACCTAATCAGTGGTATCTCAGTAGTTCAAGCATACAATGCTCAAAACTGGGAAGCAAACCGTGTAAACCGTGAGTCTGGTTCATATAGAGACCAAGCAATGGGAGCGAGTAGAGATAGAAATCGTTTCTTACCGATGATATATGTAATCGCTGGAATCGCTTTTGGTTTACTGGTAACTGCAGGTGGTTGGCTTGCCAGCCAAGGCGAGATTTCAACGGGCGAACTTGTCACTTTCTTACTGATCAGTACTAGGATGACTATGCCTATGTTCATATTTGGAATATTGATAAATCAACTTCAAAGAGGCGAAGCAGCGGCTCGAAGAGTATTCGCTGCCATTGATTTGGAACCTACAATTACCGACTCCGAAGATGCTGTAGAGTTATCAGAAGGAATAAATTCAGTTGAATTTCGCGATGTTCATTTCACATATCCAAATACCACTATCAAGGTATTGAGTGGTATTTCATTCAAGGCAGAAGGTGGCGATTTCCTCGGTGTAATGGGTCACACAGGTGCAGGAAAAACAACTATTCTCAAATTATTGATGCGATACTACGTGCCAGATAGTGGAGATGTACTAATCAATGGAAGAAGTATTAACGATTATACTCTAGATTCAGTAAGAGATAAAATCGGTTTTGTATCTCAAGAGCCATTCCTTTTCTATGGCACAGTACGTGATAATGTAAAGTATAATCAAGAAGCTACAGAAGAAGAGTTAGAACAAGCACTCAAGTTGGCAGGTGCATGGGATTTCATAAATGAGTTACAAGATCAACTCGATACTATGGTTGGAGACCGTGGTGCTAAACTTAGTGGTGGGCAAAGAGCGCGTGTATCACTTGCTAGGGCACTACTAAAGCATCCAAGTCTACTGATTTTAGATGAGGCTTCTAGCGCACTGGATGCAGAAACAGAAAGAAGAATTCAAGAGAACTTAATCGCAAGTGGTAGTGATAGGGCTACTATTGCAGTAGCACATAGGCTCAGCACAATCAGAAATGCTGATGAGATTCTTTCGATGGTTGATGGAGCAGTTGTCGAGCGTGGGACTCATGATTCGCTTGTCGATGCAGGAGGAGTATATTCCAGTCAATGGACAATTCAGACTGGAGATATGGCTGGATTGTAATTATTGTCGCTTTACAATTGGCCTTAATACTGCAGTTTCTTTCTCTTTTTTCTCAAGGAAATATTCATTGCCCATAATAATCAAAACAGAAATCAGAACGAAAAGAGGAATACCGATTATCAAAGACCAAATCGCTAGGCTTAATTTACCGATAAAAAACTCTTCCATTAATTCAGCGATTGCTATGATTAAGATGAATATTATAACTCTAAAAAACCCTAACAAAGAGCGCACTGTAATCCATATTTGTTCAGTATCGTGCTTTTCATCGGGTTTATCTAAAGCGCTAAGACGCTCAACCAAAGAAACCCGAGTCATGACTAATGCGAAGTCGCATCAAACAAAGTGCTTACGGATGTTTAGAACTCCAAAATAGCGATTTTTTGACCTATTAAGCAGTACGGTTTCTATCATCGATTTGATTTCCAACACCTGCTTTGCCACCAGTCCTTCGTATTTCTCTCCAAGCCTTGATGACTCCTTGTCCATAAGCCCACTGAGCTAAGAAGACAAATAATGGGGCTAAGAAGACAGTTCCAAACGAGCGATGTGGAGAGGTACCTATCGCCGCCCCTAGCCAACAAAGTCCAACATAGAAAGCCATGAGTCCACCAATTCCGTGGAAAGCGAGCCTAGAAATCCCCCATTCTCCAGAGATTGATAACCAGTAATCATCAGCTGCTCCACCAGTCAGTGCTCCATACACGAAAGCAAGAACGGAGATTACAACCAGAGGTGGGAAAAATCCGATTGCAGTATGTGACCAAGTGGCAATTTCAGGCCATCTTTTATTTGCTACCATTCTTGTATAACCATAATTTCTCATCTGTTTCATATATGGTTTGAAAGGGACTCTTCTACGATGCGGCATAACATTGGATGGATCAATGAATAATTTGTGACCCTTACGTTGGATTTTTGCATCTAGTACAACATCTTCTGCTCCAATACATCCAGGTTCGAAGAAATCAACTTCTCTTAAATTTGCCATACGATGTGCACAGTTTACCCCAGGGTTGTGGGTAATAGGAACCAAGTCTCCTTTTGGTTGAGCACCATATCTGGTTCCAGCGGTCATAAATTTGGTACAGAATGCTACATCAGCACATTTAGCCCCAAATGAATCATCATCAGGTGCAAAGTTTGGCCCGCCAACAGCCCCAACCTCTGGATTTTCAAACCATCTAACGAGTTTTTCAACCCAGTCTAGTGGTGGAATTGTATCGTCATCAGTAAACAAAACAAGATCGTGGTCCATTTGTCTTAGAGCAAAGTTACACGCATCAGCACGATTTCTAGAAGAATCATCAATCCAAGTAGCACCGTATTTTTCACATACTTGTTTGGTATTATCTTTAGACTTAGAATCAGAAATTACAATCTCAAAATCAGGGTATGTCTGTTTAGATAGTCTCTCTAATACGATTTCTAATTCCTCAGCATTATTGATTGTAGGAATCAAAATTGCGACTTTGTATGGTTTGCCGTCTTCTTTTAGAAGCGCAGGCACAGAAGCAGACTCTTCGCCCATGAACTTGGCAAAAGCCTCATCCATATGAAGGCAAGGGATTATTTGATAATCAAAATTACTCCATAGCGATATTAAGCATGCCGTAGCTCACGCCAACACTATCGTTCATTATTATGACATAGACTGTGCATGTTGCATTAGTTCCACAACCTTCGGTTGTGATTGTTATAGATTCGCCAACATTCCATGCATAATCACTTTGTGATACTGTGTAGCAAGGTGCAGTTGCATCAATAGAGCAGTCACCAGCGGTAACTTGTTCCCCGTCACCGATTCTAACATTGATCTTTGCAGATGCCCAACCTAGGTCTCCGCCTTCGTCCATGACAACTACAACTTCGTCAGCACCAGCACCATCTACTCCACTGAATGAGTAAGGTCCTGGGTGGTCGACTCCATTCCAGCCAAATTCATCTAATCCATAGTCATCGTCATTGAGTTCACAAGATTCATGTCCAATGAAATGCATGAATTCTGCAGTAGATGCACCATGTTCATCAATAGCAATGAATGCTACATCAATTTGGTTACATGGTGCATTTATTAGTCCATTAAATATTTGCTTAACAGTTGAATTATCTAAAGAAACCATTGTGACGCCGAAATTAGGTATGATTGGGATGTCAATAATTCCATCAAAATTTGTATCGATTCCTTTAGTCATAGTATCGCCATCAGGATCAACTGATAAGAAGTCAAAATATAGAATACAATCACCCGCTTCCACCAGATTTGCTAGATGCCGATACTGGTCTTCGTCTAATTCTGCTGCCAATATTTCTCTTTGCTCTTCCAATGTGGTCCCAAGACTATTCCCATCTTCATCTACCATATCCGATTCATCTACACACACATAANAACCCGAATAAAGCCAATTACTTTTNTCAANTACNGAATCTTCCCAATNATCATCAGTANAATCAAAGGTTTTGACANTTAATTCNGGTGGTGAATTNGTGGCAAGAATCATTGCATCAGCAATATCTTGTGCNGTTAGTGCAGAGGTTGAGGATGAATCTTCTGCTTCTGCAGAATCNCCNTCTTCATCNCCAATCAATCCGAAACATCCGGTTAAAATCAACAAAAAGCTCAGNGTTATTACATTAAAGGTCTTCAAATAGTCCATGATGCNAAAATCGAATGACNNCTTATAGTCTTTTTATTATATCATTAGAAAATAACAGATTTTGGCTACTCATTAAAAATTACCAATAAGTGCTACTAAAGCATTTTTCACTCAATTTACTATGTTAAGTTCATAAGCCGTCGAAAGAGGAAGGCAATTAGAGAGGGGTGCTATCTCATGTTGAACGTCACAGCCCGACAAGAATTAATGAGCAAAATTGTTGATACATTGTTTGTAGTAGTTGAAGATGCCAGATTTGATTTTTCAGAGACTGGCTTACAAGTTAGGGTCGTTGACCCATCGCACGTAGCAATGATCCAAATGGATATCGATGCTGCTGCTTTTGATACTTGGGAAATAGATGAAACTAATTTAGGATTAGAAATGAGGAAACTAAAGGATTTGGTAACATTAGGTGCTCCTAGTGACTTAATCGAAATGACACACAGTGATGATACTGGTGTTTTGACCTTGAACTTAGGTAAAATCGATAGAAATATTAGACCTTTAGATAACTCAACTCTATCTCCTCCGACCCTCCCTTCCTTAGATTTGGGATGTAAAGTAACTCTTGGTGGAGCTGAATTTTCTCAGGCACTAAGAGCAGCAAGACAGGTTGGTGATTTGGTTAATTTCAGCATTGAGCCATCTAAGTTCACAGTTCATGTTCAAGGTTCAACCGATTCAGTTACCGTTGAATTTTCAAAGGATGAAGTTCAGAAATTAGAATGTGATAAACCATCCAGAAGCCAATATTCTTTGACTTACTTGGTCCCAATGGCTAAGATTTTTGGAAATTTAGAGAGTGTCGAATTAGGATTTGGTGAAAACTATCCTTTGTCAATGAATTTCACTTTCCATGACGGTGCTGCTGAAGTAAAGTACTTCTTAGCACCAAGAGTAGAATCAGAATACTGATTAGTATTCTCGCCATCCATGGCCACATTCTTTACATGTTAGCATTCTTGTTTCAGGTTCATCAGATGAACGTGTTTGTTCAAGATATGCATAAACTTCGATGCAATCACATTTTGGACACATGTATGTATCTTTAGTGAGTATACCTTGCATTTTATCAGAATCTTTGATGATTTCATATTCTCTGTCCTTAGATTTGGTTTCGGATTTGATGTTAGATAGATCGACATCTTCACCATCCGAACCTTTGATCACTAAATTTGCTGGACCATTGTATCCACATTTGTAGTTAGGACAGGTAATATTACCACTAGGGTCAGGGAATGATAGCGCTCCACATTTCGGGCAAAACATATACAGTGCTAAAAGAACCAATACTTGAATATATGCAATAATTCATAGTTTTTACAATAATTTATACTACTTTTCGAATTTTACATTTGTATATTGATTAGCTTTTTCTTAGGTAAGGGTGAAGACCAAAAACGATGTGGCTTGTATTATGTGGCTATGGTATGATTGGCAGGCAGCAGCAGTTGTCAACGCTGAAGGTGCCATTTTGGACCAAGATAATTGGGATGGTTTCTATGACCAAAGAGCAGTTGTTGAAAGGTTAGAATGTATTGCCCAAGGAGGATTGACTCCTGAAGCACGACTTTTACTTGAGCGATTTCCTGAGGCCAAACCTCTTGTTCATGGTGAGGAGGAACTTCCAGAAGCAGATTACCCACTACCAAGTAATGAAGCACAAAGCGCTGTAGATTCAGCAGCAATCGCTCTTGCTAATCAAGGAGTTGCACAAGCAGCAGGTGACCCAGACAAGCGTCTAGAACACTTGTTAAGGGCAAGTGATGAGATGAGGAGTACCTATCTAACCATGGAGTCAAGGCTAGTAGAATGGGTCGGCTTATTTTTACCTGAAGCAAGATTTGGTAGGGATAGAACTAGTCTTGCTAAACAGGTTAGTGAAGCCGATAGTTTAGAAAATCTAAGCAAAAAATTAGAGGTTTCTCTACCTCCAGTTGGTCCGTCGAAAAGTGAGTGGAAGACACTTAGAGAATGGGGCGAGTCAACTGCAACATTTAGAGGCAAACTGGACAGATTAGAAAATGCAATTAGAGAATTGGCAACAGAACATCTTCCTTCATTATCTATTATGCTGGGTCCAATTCTAGCGGCTCGGTTATGTGTTGAAGCACATGGCAGAATGAGGCTAGCAAGACTACCAGCGGGAACAGTACAGGTTTTGGGTGCTGAAAAAGCATTCTTCAACCATCTAAAAACAGGCGCTCCACCTCCCAAACATGGACATATTTTCATGCATCCTTGGATCTCACGTTCACCGCGCTGGGTTAGAGGTAAAATCGCTAGAACAATAGCCGCAAAAGCAAGTATCGCCGCTAAGGTTGATGCATTTGAAGGAGTACCTTGGACTCAACAACAAGTCGATGAAATTGAACAAAGAATCGAATCGATTAGATCTGCTAATTCAAAGCCAGCACGACGTAGAGGCTAGGTGAAAAATTTGGCTAAAAATAAGCGTAATGCTACAGAAATGATTTCTTGGGCTGTTCGCTTTGAGAGAAGAGCCATTTGGAGCATTAATGCTAATCCAAAATCCTCTGTATATGGTGAGTCATTGAAGAGATTTGATGGAATTGAATATCGAAGATGGGACCCGAACCGTTCCAAACTTGGAGCAGGACTCATGCGAACCGAGTATGAAAAATCCGATTTATTGCCAGAAAAAGGTTCTACTGTGCTGTATCTTGGTGCTGGCCATGGTACATCCATCAGCCATCTCTATGACCATTTATGTGGCCAAAATAATCAACATGGAGGCCGAATAGTTGCGGTTGATTTAGCCTCTCGTTGCTTGAGAGATCTTACTCATTTAGCAAAAACACGACCAGGTCTTGTGCCAGTTTTAGGTGACGCAAGGAAGCATTCCGCATGGGGAGTATTAGTCCCTCGCAGAGTAGACTGGCTTTTCCAAGATGTTGCTCAATCGGGTCAAGTTGATATCTTTATTTCTGCATGTAAGAGATTTTTGAATCTAGAGGGCATTGGATTATTGTCACTGAAAGCAGCTAGTGAAAGATGGACAGGAGAAGGCGAACAACATTTATTCAAATCTGTTGAAGAAAAGTTATCAGAAAATGGTTTTGAAATAGAGGAAAGCATTGAATTAACTGGATATGAAGATAACCATGTTCTTTTTGTGGCTCGTCGTATTGAGTAGAACATGCCCGAACTACCAGAGGTTGAAACGGTCAAGAGCGGGCTTGAAAAAGCGTGGGTTGGTAAGACTGTTTCAAAAGTAATCTTACGTAGAGAAAACCTACGGTATCCTTTTCCTGAGAATTTCTCTGAGCAAATGAAGGGTCAGAAAATTATTGCAGTTAGACGACGTGCAAAGTATCTCTTAATCGATACAGATGGAGATTTAGTTTTCCTCTCCCATCTTGGAATGAGTGGAAAGTATACCCTTTTTGATTCTAAATCTGTTTCCAAATATGATCTTAGTAATTCTGAAAAGAAATCAATTTTCGGAGAAAAAACTGGCTTCAAAGGCAAGCATGACCACATGGAAATAAGATTTGAAGATGGTTCCATTTCGGTTTATACCGATCCGAGAAGATTTGGAATAGTCAAGTTATTTCATCGCTCTGAAGAACAGGTCCAATCCTTACTCGAAGTCCTTGGCCCAGAGCCATTCGATGATTGGAATTCACAGATTGCAGCAGATAGGTGTAAAGGAAAACGTTCTCCAATTAAGACTACATTATTAGATCAAAGATTTGTTGTCGGAGTTGGAAATATCTATGCATGTGAGGCACTCCATAAAGCGGGAATTTCACCAACAAAGCAGGCGTATAAATTAGTCACAAAAGCAGGAAAGCCGACAAAGGCTCTGGATAGATTGGTTGATGAGGTGAAAACGGTTCTCAATAAAGCGATTGCTGCTGGTGGCTCTACTCTCAATGACTTTGCTGATGTCGATGGTAATCTTGGTTACTTCAGTCATCAGTTCAGTGTTTATGGAAGAGAAGATGAACCTTGTCTAAAGGAAGGATGTGGCGGAATAATTGATAGAATAGTACAATCTAACCGTTCTACATTTCTTTGTCCTAGATGTCAAAAATAACTATGCCATCGAGTATAGTACAGAAGCGGCAAACAACCACAATGCAACCGCAGTAATACGATAGATCAGTTGTCCTCTCACTCTTAACCAGTCTACTGCACCAGTTCCAGTCAATGCTAATGCAACAATTAGGTACCACCCCATATCGATGCTCATGCCTAATATTCCAATAGCTAGTTTAGTGCCCATCCCCATTCCAGGCTCTAATACTTGGGCAAGAATTGCAACAAGGAAAAGCGCTATTTTGGGATTGAAGAAAGCAATAGAGAAACCTTCAATGAAACCTTGACGCCTAATTTTACTGTTATCAAATTCCTCATTTTCTTCTAGATTTACTTCATCATTCCACATTAGGTAACCATACCATATTAGTAATCCAACACCAATTAACTGTAAAATTAAGAATACATCTGGAGCATTCTCTAGTAGTACAATTAATCCAAAGACTGCGCTTCCTGCATATATTCCAAAACCGATACCGTGGCCGATTGCACAGGCTACACCTTGAGATCTACCCCCAAGAATTGTGTTTCTAATCACCACCATAACGCTAGGACCAGGTGAGATAGCACCAAGGAAAAAGAAGGTACCTGCGGCAAAAATTGCCTCCCAAGCCAGTCCTTCCATGGGCAAGGCTAGAGTGAATTAAACATCAAACCTTGCAATTATTATAGGCCATAAAGCATTATTGGACCACGGTTTTTTTGAAGTCTGGCGGCAGTTTCTAGACTGAACCTCATAATATCCTCTCTCATTATAGTTTGATTTCTTACAAGTGCTAAAGCTCGTTCAAAAGTCTCCCTAGGAGACGGGCTATTTCTTACTGGTGAGGTTTGTTTCTCCATGAACTATCTAACATACTACTACCACTTAAAGGTATGTTTTAAGGAGTTTTATGCCTATTTATTTCCGGAAAACGGGGAAATATGACTCTTTAATAATATTTTACGTCTTTAATCGGCAATAGTTATATTATGGAAGTAGTAGTTCGCAAATCCCTTCATGCTCTACCACTTCTAGACTTTTCATCTACTAGAATCTTCAAGCGCATATCTTTATTCTTGACTCGAGAGTATATTGGGAAGGAATTCGGCCCCGGTAATTTGGGCGGAAATCTACCTGCTTCGGTGCCAGGTCCAAGCCGAATTAAATGTCCATTGTGAATCCATTCATCTGGTATTTCATTCCTATCATTGTAAGCTGTAGTTGCCCTTTGTGCAAGTTTTCTCCAAGTGAATGGCTTGTTAAGTTCAGATTTCATTTGTGCATTCATTGAAGGAATAGTAATTCCAATTTTATTTAGATCATGCCTTGCTTTATCCTCAGCAGCACGATTTCTATTACTCCTTTGCCTAAGTGCAATTAGTCCAAAACTATCTGCAGCATGCGATTCTTTACGATTGTCAGGGTGTTTCCATCGACCTTTTTTCTTGCGTAATTTTGGAAAGAACTTGACTGGTTTTGAGTCGACTTCAAACCATCTATCGCTTCTTAGAGTTGGTTGCTTTATCACTTCCAATGTTGCAATATCAATTGCTGCTAAGCCTGGCGAGATGTGATTATATGCGCACACGTCCATTCCTATCCATGCAGGATTGCCCAAATTATTGTCGAATGTGGAATAAGCGATATCTCCGCCATTGGATTTTCCAACTTTAGTGGTTGTTGTGTGGCCAAAGACGATGGTTCTTTGTGGGTCAACAGGTGATTCGTGATTATACCAAATTTTACGAATCCATAGCAATTCTTTCTCACCTTGTGCATCAAGCGGCATACGAGGGTCGTATCCTGCATGAACAAAGCGCCAGTTATCTAG
>PADF01000026.1 GCA_002702945.1 Methanobacteriota archaeon | reverse complement strand
AATCCAGTTCCTGTATCTGCTGCTCCTTCAAGTGAACTAACAAATAATCCACCAAAAATAATTGGTAACGCCAAGAACACTGCAAAAGCTCCCATTGCAGTCGCAAAAATAGAACCTGCAGTTATCCTAATTGCTGGGTTATCTGTGTATTCATGTAAAATGTCTCTTTTCGCAGAAGGTTCGACAACTGAGAAATCCATGTCATCCTCTTCATCATCCATGCCCCATTCGAATTCACCATCACAAAGAGGACAAGCGAATTCTCCTTTTGCATCATCATCGAGTTCAATTTCGCCTTCACAGTGAGGACATAGAATTTCAACCATAGTAACCTGTGAGCCTCTTACATCCGAGTGATAACCTTTCGCCCTGCATTCACACACATATTCAAGAATCTAGTTCACTTGGAGCGTTACGTGAGAACAATGAATATCGGAAAAATAGCAGTTCTAGGTGCCGGTCAAATGGGTAATGGAATTACACAAGTCGCAGCTTGTGCAGGTTACCAAGTTGTTATGATTGATATCAAGCAAGAATTTGTAGATAGAGGAATCGCTACGATTGAAAAATCTTTGTCTAAGTTGGTATCAAAAGAAAGAATGACTCAAGAAGATGCCGATATGGCTAGAGCAAGAATTTCTACGGCAATAGATAGATCTGCATGTCATGATGTTGACTTGGCTATCGAAGCAGTTCCCGAAATTTTAGACCTTAAAATTTCAATTTTTGCTGAATTAGATGGAATCTGCAAACCAGATTGTATACTTGCATCAAATACATCATCAATATCAATTTCAGAAATTGCTAATGCGACTAACAGACCTGAAAAAGTAATAGGGATGCATTTCATGAATCCTGTACCAATTATGAAACTTGTAGAAATAATCAACGGCAGGGAAACCAGTGAAGAAACAAATTCTGCAGTAATTGCAGCAGCAGATAAGATGGGTAAGACCGCACTCTCTTGTAATGACTCACCTGGATTTATATCAAATAGAATACTTTGTCCAATGTTGAATGAAGCAATACTAACTCTTCAAGAAGGAGTTGCTAAACCTGAGGCAATTGATGGAATAATGAAATTAGGAATGAATCATCCAATTGGTCCATTAGCATTATCAGATTTGATTGGTTTAGATACAGTACTTCATATAATGAATGTGTTGCATGAAGGATTAGGTGATGATAAATACGCTCCAGCGCCTCTTCTTCTTGAGATGGTTGAACAAGGTAAACTAGGTCGTAAATCCGGCGAAGGATTTTATCAATATCAGTAGGTGATTTTTTGAATCCAAAAATAAATGTTTTAGGTGAACCGCTTCAAGAATGCTCGCAAGACCCGTTAACTGGATGGTTTAGGGACGGTTGTTGTAATACTGATAGTAATGATAGAGGCTTGCATGTTGTATGTTGTATTCTATCAGATGCTTTTCTTGAATTTGCAAAATCCAAAGGTAACGACTTGATTACTCCTGCTCCTCAGTTCAACTTCCCCGGACTAAAGGCAGGAGATCGGTGGTGTGTATGTGCTAGAACTTGGTTAGATGCCGCTGAAAACGGGGTTGCTTGCCCGGTAAATCTTGAGGCTACGCATGAAGAAGCATTGAGTGTAATACCTCTTGAGGTATTAGAATTATATGCTGAATAAGATATAAGCCCGCTTCATTCTCCCATAATCATGAAGGAAGTATATTTGGTAACTGGTGCTTCACGAGGAATCGGTAGGTCATTGTCATTGGAACTGGTCAATGGTGGTTTTACAGTGATTGGTTTGTCACGCCAATCCTCTGAATTAGAGGCATTAGGTGATGAACTGAAATCTATCGATCCGAAATCTAGTATTATTTCTTGTGATATATCTTCACTTGAAGACATTGAAGTCGCTTCAATAGAAATTAGTTCAAATTATTCAAAATTAGACGGTATTATTCACAATGCGGGAATAATCAACCCCATTAAGCCAATGAAAGATGTAGCAATAGAAAATTGGAATCACTTGATACAAGTTAATTTGATTGGGGTTCAAAATTTGACTCAGAAATTATATCCGTTGATGAAAGGCAAAAATCAAACAAGAGTGACAACAATTTCTAGTGGTGCTTCAAAATATCCTATTGGCTCATGGTCTGCTTATTGTGTCTCCAAAGCCGGACTCGACATGTGGACAAGGTGTTTAGCAGAGGAAGGTCAAGAGGATAACATAAGTGCAATTTCTGTTGCCCCAGGTATAGTTGATACCAACATGCAGAAAAATATCAGACATTCAAATCCAGATGAATTCCCGCTTCATCCACACTTTGTTGATTATCATGATTCTGGTCAATTGGTTGAACCGGACGTAGTCGCAAAACAACTTCTATCTCTTGTCACTACTCATGATATTGAACAGACTGGCGGCAGATTTGACGTAAGGGAATTGTAATTTTTGTTAAAAATCGTGGTAAGGGTCATAAGCCCACACTAAGGCACAGTGGATAGGCGAGTTCTATGGTAGGGACAGATAGAGTAGAAATTAGAACATTAAAAGTAGGAAGATTTTGTGTTGTTGATGATGAAGCATACAAGATTTTGAGTATATCTAAATCAAAACCTGGTAAGCACGGTTCTGCTAAGGCAAGACTTGAATTAGTCTCTCTTTTTTCTAGCAAGAAAATCTCTCACGTTGGAACTGTCACCGATAACATCCACGTTCCAATGATTGAAAAGGGTACAGCAATGGTAACTCACCTTGATGGAAATGAAGTTCACGCAATGAATATGAAAGATCACAGCATGATGATTCTTCCAATGGAGCCAGAGATGAATATTGAGGCTGGTAAAGAAATTATGTGGATGGAAGCCTTAGGTCGCTTCAAGATTATTAGAGACCACTGATATTTTCAAAATAGTGTAATTTACTACACTTGATGAGAAATGCAGGTGACTAATTGATAAACCGCATTCAAAACTTGNNGATTATGGCTGATACGGCGAATGCTAGCATGAGTGAATCTGCAGAAATGTCTGCAAAGNAAACNATNNATNCAATGNNANNNGNNAAAAAGAAGGCATTGAAGAGTTGGTANTTCTATGATTGGGCNAATCAAGCATATGCTTTGACTGTAATGACTGTCATTGCNCCAGCANTNATGGCATCTTTGTATAATACNGCTACTGGTACNCAATCTGGNGATTCTTTTTATGCTTGGATTCTAACCTTTTCAATGATTTTTGTTGTAATTACNGCTCCAGCGCTNGGNGTNATTGCNGATAANATGCCNATTAAGAAAAANTTANTNAAATGGTATACTNTNGTNGGAATNNTATTNACAGCNCTNATGGGNGCAGCACCGTATTTNGGTTCTCAAGGATACATNATNTTNGCATTGATNTANACAATNGGNACAGTTGGTTTTACTGGTGGTAACGTAATTTATTATTCCTTNATGCCNTATNTNGCNCCAAGAAAATGTCAAGANCATGTTTCNACTTGGGGNTATGCATATGGTTTCATGGGTGGNTCTATNTTNCTGATTTTCCATCTTGTAATTTTACAAGCACCATTTATTGAATGGGATTGGAAATTTAAGATGGCGGTAATATTTGCCACATCATCAATTTGGTGGTGGGGCTTTGGACTTTTGATGTTCAAGTGGACACCAGAACCAGAAATACCTTCAACTATGGAATGGAAGGGTCTAAAAGATGCTACAAAGGTTGCTTATTCTCAAGTATTCCAAACATTCAAGGAGATAAAACGTTTCAAAGTGTTAGCGTTTTTCCTTCTTGCTTATCTCCTGTTTTATGATGGAGTAAACACCATTGCAAGCATGGCTAGTGCCTTTGGCGAATCAGTCTTAAGGCTTAATCAAAGTATGAATGTAATGTTACTATTGACAGTTAATATCGTTGCGATTCCTATGACTATTGTCTTTGGTAAGCTAGCAGATATTAAAGGAACAAAATTTGCATTGATGTTATCATTGTTGATTTATTGCTTTGTAGCTATTGTTGCTGCAGGTTTTGCTCCGTTAGAACTTGAGGGTGAAGAAGATGCAGAACGTTATGACTTTACTTTCACTTGGGATAATGATTCACAAGTATATGAATTGGATACTCTATATGACAGGGGATACGAAAGTTGGGTAGGTGAAACTGCCGCTGGAGATTCAGAATTTAGAGATAATTTCCAGCAATATTTCCCAGCAAATTCTACTGATTATGACAAAGATAGCGCAGGTTCAAGTTCTATTGGTGGAGGTTTACTAGTTTGTCTAATAATTTTGGTCTTTGTAGCCTTAATTGGAAGTGGTGTGATGTTTATCCAAAACAAAGACCTTGGTAAGATAGGAGTCTTAGCGATGATTTTAATCGTAGTAGTTGGTATACTTGGCGCTTCATTACTTGCAGGTCAAGACGATGCTGAGGAAAAAGAAACACACACNATAGATGAAACAGATGCAGAAGCGATTATAGCAAATTTCGATGAGGCTAATGATCACAGATTTTCAATTATCTTTGTAGGTGGACCTGAAGGTAAAGANATAGCNGGGCAAGATGAAATTGGTGACCGGCATCCAACCATAGTTGACCAGGGTGGTCCTGTTGATGGTTGGGCTGAGTTAATGCGTGATAATGTCTGGAAGCCTCTTGGGATTGGAGTTGCTCTGCAATGGATTATTCTTGGTATGTTTGTTGGAGTCGCTATGGGTTCAGCCGGTGCTCAAGCTCGNTCAATGTTCTCACAACTGGTACCAGAAACCAGAACCTCTGAGTTCTTCGGNTTCTTNGGNTTCCTNGGTAANTCTGCTGCTATGATAGGGACATTCCTGTATGGTATTGCAAGTACTACTTTCGATAGTAGGGTGGCGATTCTGTCCATTACAGTAGTGATTTTAGCCGGAACATATCTTACTAGTAAGGTTGATCTCGAGGAAGGGATTAGAGTCGCAGAGGAAGAAGATGCTAGAAATCGAGCTTTAGCCTCTGGTGCTAATTCTCAAGACATCGGTACAATTACTGAATAGGTGATAACATGAGAAATTTCGCGTTGGTTCAGACCATTGGTACATTTTTATTATTATTGTACATGATTATTCTTTGGGGTTTACCACTTGTTCCATCCTTGGCAGTTTTCGATTATTTACATTGTTTTTCAGACGGTCAAAGTCAATTGATAACGTACCTAATTACCGCATTTTCATTAGTTATTGCATTCATTATTTACATTCATGGTTTGTTAATATTTTCTGGACTTACTCAAAGACTTTTACATGTCAAAGTTGAGGGTGAAAAAAGAGTTGCTCCGCTTGAATCGTGGATGACAATCAGGTGGGCTATTTGTGGTCAACTACATCGGGCAACATGGCCGGTTTTAACCCATGTTGTTCCTTCTCCAATCGCTAATTTTTACTATCGACTTGCCGGTTCTAAAATTGGCAAGAGAGTTCAGCTTAATACAGTACATCTAAATGACCCAGGNATGGTTAGAATTGATGATGATGTTGTTATTGGTGGAGGTGCCATAATAAATGGTCATTTAGTTGAAAAAGGTCAACTAATTCTATCTCCAGTTCATTTCAAGAAAGGTTGTTTAGTTGGTGCTAGGGCTACTATTCAGCCTGGAGTTGTTATTGGAGAAGATTCAGTAATAGCAACTAATGCATTGGTTGGAAAATGGAAGGTAATACCGGATGGTGAAGTTTGGGCAGGTCTTCCAGCAAAGTGTATAAAGAAAAATTCTGATCGTCCTGAAATGGAGAACGAATGATATCTATTTTTTGATATTTTTATGAAGAAATTGATAGCAATAGTATTCAAGTGTCCGCGTGTGGTTGTGTTTATGCGCAGTGCGCATGCTGGGTGTTAAACCATGAGTGTACAAAAATCCGCTTACCGTCAACCAGTTACTCCCGAGGGTCTGAAAGCAATTGAAGATGGGTCTCTGACTTGGTTAGATGACGAGATGTATAACAACTTGAACACTGGAGTTCTCGAACAATATTTAGAAGAGAAAAATCTCAAAGAATCTTTTGAAGTCTCTCACTGGAATACCGGTAAAGTAATGTTTGGAATAGGAATTGGAGCAATATTTTCTGGTGTTACTGCTTATATCGGTTTGAAACTTGGTTTAGCAATATCTGCTGCATGGTATATTGCTTATATCTTAGGTATGGCCTTAAGATGGTCTCCTTCTGAAGTAAATATCGCAACATCTGCAACTACAGGTGCAACTCATGCATCGACTGGATTTATCTTTACATTCCCAGCAATTTTCCTTCTTGCATCTGATGCTAGATATGAACTTGCCAACGGACCACTGATCAATTTAGGTAGCGGTGAAGCATTCAATCTAGCCTTTATTGGGATTGTCGCGAGTATGTTTGCAGGATTCCTTGGTGTTATGTATTTCATCATTTTTAGACGTGTTTGGCTTGTAGAAGACCCACTACCTNTGCCTGGGTTTGAAGCNACTTTGAAAATGTTAGATATCGCTTCTGACGTTAACACCGGTGCTGTTGAACACGCTAGAGATTCTTTGAAGAAAATTGGTATTTGGACTGGAATAACTATGATTGGATTATTCCTTGTTGAATATCCACTAATATGGTTCGAGGACAAGAAATTATCTCTTCTTGATTGGCTCGCTGAAACATTGCATGTAGGCGATGTTGGATTGGCGACATTTTACTCTAAAGGAAAAATACACCAACCTTCAGGAATCAATTCAGATGGAGAATCGTTGAATTACACNCAGTGGTCTGTTGACGACCAATGGAATCCATTTGCCTATACTTACATCGGAGTTGCTTTGACGCCATCTATGTTTGCAATTGGGTGGTTCATGAAGACTAGAGTTGCTTTCCTTGTCAACCTAGGAACTCTTGTTGGATGGTTTTTCCTAGTTCCACTTGTTGTCTGGTTCAACTTCCCAATTTATGACGCAATCTCGCAGTCAAATGTTCCAATTCAAAATTATGCNGCCAATGGAGGAGCTGCACTTCAAATGATTGCATTTAGCAAAACAGTAAGAACTATCGCAATTGGTTCTATAGTTGGAGGCGGTATGTTTGGATTGGCTAAAATGTACAAAACTTTCCTCAACATCTTTGCAGATATTGGTGGTGCTCTAAAGGGAGAAGGAAGTCAAGAGTACATGGAAGGTAAGGGATGGTATGAGTGGCCATTGAAGCATATACCAATCTTCATGATTGTAACTTTCTTCTCGATGATATTGATTTTCACGATAGGCGGATTTTCAATTTTAGCATCATTTATTTTTGCAACAGTACTCATTATGACTACTTTCCTCCTTGGCGCAATCGCAGTAAGAGTAATGGGGGAAACTGGTATAGAACCGGTTTCTGGTACTTCATTCATCGTTCTTCTAATGCTTCTTGGAGTTTTCTTGAATGCCCAAGAACTTCTTGACTTGAATACTCAGGATGCTGTACTTCTAGGTCTAGTGGGTACGACTGTTTTTGGTTCAGCGATTTCGATGTCTGGTACAGTTATTGGAGATTACAAGAACAGTCTGTACATCGGTAATCGACCTTATCATATCTCTAAGGGTAACATAATGGGTGTTGTACCTGGTGCAATTATTGGTGCCGGTGTTGCAATTTTCCTTTCAATACAATTAGCTGAAGGAACAATTCAACTTATTGCGCCTCAGGCTAATGCTTTCGCTACTTTCTCAGTTATTTTTGCTGAAGGTCAAGGAGACCTAACATTACTTGCGCTTGGTTTCTTGCTAGGAATGTTTGTAGAATGGGCAACTGGTATGGGCACTTCTTTCGGTCTAGGAATGTATCTAGATATCCCACACACTCTACCAATGCTGATAGGTGGATATGCTAGAGATAAATGGGAAGATAAGAAACTCAAGCCTAGAATTGATAAGATAAAGGCGGAATCAGGAACTTCGGAAGCTGAAAAACAACGTGCTCTTATCCTATTGGGTACATTCATGGTTGCTGCTGGGTTGTTGACTGGTGAAGCATTCTTTGGTACGGAATCTAGTATCCTATCATTCATTGACACGCTAATATCAGATCCATATGCAACATCGTGGTATGTAGGTAGATTATTTGGATTCATATTGCTCAATGTCGGTATTGGTGCTGGAATTTACTATCTATTCAAGTCTGCAGGAATAGTTGGAGTTAAGGCTACCCCTGAAGGAAATATTCCAGAGAACTCTTGAGTGTGGTGGCATGGATACTATCAAAACCACGCCTACATGGGTGTGGTTTCTACTAGTAGGCGCTGTCTTTGGAGTTTCTAGTGCAGGTTCATTATTTCAACAGATGGATGAAATTCCTCCGTTACTTAGAGCATCATGGAGATTACAATTGACATCTATAGTATTGGCTCCTTTTGCAATATATCAATGGCTAAATGTTAAGGGTGAAGTTAAGGCTAAAATGTATCAAAAAAATACTCTCCTTTGGCTTTCTGCAGGAGGTATTGCTCTTGCTTTACACTTCGGCTCATGGGTCGCAAGTCTAGATGAAACCTCATTAACTCATTCGTTATTATTTGTGACTGCTCATCCTTTGATTATAATTGTAGGAATGGTGATTCTAGCGAGATTCTTAATCACGCAAAGAAAACCCACAAAGAAAGAAATTATTGGTGCATGTATAGGTTTTACAGGTGCTGTGATTGCATTACTTGACCAAGGCCATCAACAAGGAGATCACACTGTGACTTTATGGGGTGATTTTCTAGCTTTCATGGGTGCTGTCTTCGTAGTTGGGTATTTGGTAAGTGGTAGAGTTCTTAGACAATGGATGCCAATTTTCATCTATGCATTCATTGTGACTTTAATTGGTGCAGTTCTCTTAATTCCAGCATCTTGGGCAATAGAGTCTAAATTTTCTGAATATGGGACTTTTGGTTGGGTTCAACCAGAATTTTTCCCTTGGTTCCTAGCTTTAGCACTGATAGCAGGTATTCTGGGCCATACAGGATTGAATACCTGTTTACGATATACTTCACCTTTGGTAATATCAACTAGCGTTACTATGGAGCCAATTTTAGGTTCTATAATCGGATTTATGATTTTTGATGAAGGATTGCCTGGATTTTGGACTTGGATAGGAGGACCAATACTTGTAATCGGCATTATTCTGGTGGTTGTTGGTGCGCCAGAGGTGAATACGAACAATCAAAACTTATCACATCAGCGGAGTGTTGAGGAATAACCATGAACAGTGATTTAGATACAGGTTGGTTATTACTTACTAACGACGATGGTATTGAAGCAGTTGGTATTCAGATGCTAGTTGAAAAACTAAATTCTAGAGGTCATAAGGTCATAGTTTTTGCACCTAGTACAAATCATTCCGCTACTGGAATGAGAATAAATTTGATGACACCAATCGCTTGGCGATTTAGAGATGATTTGAAGCAAAAATGGAATGTAAATTCTCAAAATCTGCATCTTATCGAACTCGATGGTTCTCCATGCGATACTATGATCGTCTCTTTGGATAAAGGTCTTGAGCACATAATTCCTAATTTAATGCCTAGATTAGTAGTTTCAGGCGTTAATCTAGGTCCAAATATGTCTCAGGATTCTTATCACAGCGGAACTATGGGTGCTGCTAGAGAAGCCGGTCTCTATGGAATGCCTGCAATAGCATCATCTCTTACGTCATTTGATGAAGAAGGAATGGAGAATGCTGTTGAAGCAACGGTTCAATTAATTGAACAGACTCTAAAGATTCTACCTGAAATCCCTCAAAATCTTCGTAGGACGACTCTTGATATTTCCGCTTCACACTTTAGCAGTTGGCCGGAATCTAGTTCTCATAAGAATTGGAAAGAAGATCCGATTATGGCATTAAGAAAGGCTTTTTTTGATGGTGAATTGATGCTAAATCTCAATGCTCCTCCAGACTGGAGTGGTGAATTCGTCACAACTAGGCTAGGTATGAGATGGTATAGAGATGCAATTTCATTCGATTCGATTTCACATGATGAACAAACTGCTACTTTCACGATAGGTGCAGCGAGCATTGACCATACGCCTGTGGAAAAAAGTGATTGTGATGTAGTCATGCAAGGAAAATCAAGTATCTCTTGCTTACCAACATGGCCTCAAACCCATCCCTTGGCAGTGGATGATGAACTATTGGCTTGGAATTTAAAGAATAGTAATGGAAAATATCCGGTTTGGATGGATTAGATATTCAATTCCACTCCTTCATCAATTAGGAAATGACATATTGCAATTGCTAGATGGCCTTGTAACCACACATCACCCAATGACCTTCGGAGAATTTGTTTAGGTAATTCTTCATTTAGCGGTTTATCATCACTTAGAATAAAACCAATGTCTATCCCTTGAAATTCTATATTATTCTCATCTTGGGTAACTTTTGAAAGAGGGCTACTGGTTATTGGAATTGCTGAATTTTCTTTCCACAACCTTTCAGCGTCAGCATCTAGGGTAACTATACTACAACTATCCCATTCCATAATGGTGTCTTGAATGTCACCGCCACTATCCCAAATCCCTCTAGATCTTTCTATCCAATGTCCCTTAGGTGGTGTTGGTTGCTTCAAGACTTTACCAATCTGACCGGCAACAGATCTTTCTTCAGCGTGAATTCCCCTAACTGTGTGCCCATCAATTTTTATTCTTCTTTTAGGCCCTGGACCTCCTTGTAAATGTAAAATGATTTCAGTATCATTCCTAAATCCATGACTTGTCATTAGTGCAGACATCATTGCTCTGACAAGAACATCCATTCTTCCAGCGCCGCCAGCCAAGTCATTTAGAGGCAGTTTTCCTTGTGACATGGCTCTCTGGCCAATAATTGCGAATCTACGCATAATTAAACCTCAAACTCCTCTTTCAATAAATGTTAGAATCGCTTCACACATATCCCTTTGTGAATTCAAAACGAAATGGCTACCCTGCTTATCCACTAGATATCCTCTTGGCTTATTGATATCATTTAGATCTTCAAGTCTATTTGCAATAACTGCAGTCATTCCTGCCTTTTCAATTTGGGCTAAGGCACGATAAATTAGGTCTTTTTGCTTTATTCCAGATTCGAGCTTAAACCCGATTCTAACTGAATCATCACATTTTTCTCTTAGTATCATTATATGTTTATCACTTTCAACCAATTCTACATTTAGTGAACCTTGCTGACTTGCCAGTTTACCTTCAGCAGGTTTTCCGACAACATAATCTAGCACTGCAGCAGTATGTATCCAAGCATCAATCTCATCATTTGAAATAGCAACCAATTCTTTTAGCATTTCTTCAGGTGTAGGTGTTTTCAATACTAGTGGTAACCATTCAGGTTGTACTACTGAAGTGATTCCAGCAACACATGTGACATCGTGTCCGTTTCGATATAAATCATCAGCAATCGAAAATCCAGTTGCTCCACTGCTTGTATTTTGAACAAACCGAATATCATCTATTGGAGAACGGGTTGCTCCAAGTGTCACAACCACTTGTTTTCGATTTGGTTTTGAATGGTTAACTAAATGGGAGAACCTCGCAACTATTTCTTCATGAGGTGGAGTTTTTCTTTTCCCCTCTTCCTCTTTACCCCAATGAACTGAAATATTGTGTTTTCTGACTTGTTCGACCAAATCATCTGTAACTGGATCATTTGCTAAATCTGAATGCATACTTGGTATCATCAAAACAGGACATTTACGACTTCTTGCTGCACTTAGTGCCATTAAAATTGGTCCATGTTGTAGTCCATGGAGATAACTAGCCATCAAGTCTCTAGTAGCGGGCGCAATCAAAATTCCATCAATTTCTTCTAATGCCGATAAGTCACTTTCCCAGTCAGTTATTACCTTTGTTTGAGTTGCCCATTCTACAGCAAGAGGAGTGATTATTTTTTGAGCCGAATATGTCATCATCACACTTACTAATGCACCATGGCGCCTTAATTCTCGAGCGAGTCTGACGGTATCTACCGCTGCTATCCCACCGCTTACTCCAAGCAGTATACGCTTACCAGATAAACTGGAACCCCGAATTTCAACGTCGGTGTCACGCATCGCCATGGGCATCGGTACAGTTCTTTCATTTTGACACCTTCGCATAAAATTCAGATTGTTCAAGTCACATTAAGCAATCATTCAAAGTAAAGTATCTGCTCGGAGTGTTGTGCAGCCGGATAGAGGGAGTCAACTGGTTATCGCTGGAATGAATCCGGCGAAGTCTATTGGTGCAACTAGTGCGTTTGCTAGGATACATCGAGGAACCACATTTATCGTCTTCATTGACGGACTAATTGTGCTATGGATTGGTTATACGTTCGCATATAATTTGTTACCTGCAGGTATGCAAGGGATTATTGTAGGATTTTTGGCTATTGCTAATTTGATGGTTTGGAACGGGTACAAAAATCGTGCTAAATGGGCTTATTGGCCAGGAGCAATATTGATTGGACTTGCATGTTTATTTTTTGGATTGAATGTTATTTTATCGATTATCGATATTATGTTAGGTAATATGACAAGTATTCTCCTAACTTTTTTGATAGGCTGGGCGACTTTGGGTTCTGCAAGAAGAGTAATGTTTCATTTTAATCCAAGTTACTCAAAGGCTTACTTCTCCGAGGAAGATGATGATTTAGATTTCAAATTAGAGCAAGGAGAAATGTTAGCAGCATGCCCAACTTGTTTAGCAGTTCTTGCAATCAGGCCAAATATGCTAAGTCCTAATGATAAATGTCCACATTGTCAGTCTCCACTTATCGATCCAGCCTTGGCGAAAAAGTATGGCATTGAATCTCAGGAAGAATAAAAATTAACCAAATTTTTAATCAAGTCGATGTTAAACCCCTTGGGATTAATCTAAACTATTTTCAGTACTCAGCGAGATGCTAGAGTTAGGTTCTTCCACATTTCTTCAGGAACTTCCATAGCTAGTCTTAGACCACCCATAGCACCAAGTCTAACAGGGTCGTCTACTACGTGAACATTAACATCTCCAAGATCGCTCAGTCTGCGTTCAATCATAGCACCCAGTCCTTTGATTCCTGAACCGCCACCAGCTAGAATCATGTTTCTTCTAAATTGGTCATGGTATTCAGGGTTTGAACCAGCGATTAACAACTTTACATTTTCTACAATAGGGTCAACGATTGTCTCGCAAGCTTTTTGGATACAATCAGTGATATCTAGAGTCATTGCCTTTCCTTCGATTGAGAAATCAACCATTACAGGCTCATCAGGAGATGAGGTTCCAACAAAAGAATGATTTTCCTTCCATCTTCTAGCCATGTCTTTGGTGATTTGAGCACCACTGTATTTTGATTGAATTTCTTCAATAATTTTTCTATCGATGAAATCACCCGCATATTCTGTATGCATTTGATCTTCTGGACTTGGAATTGTTCCGTAAACTCTACACAAGTCAGTCGTTCCAGCACCGATATCAATAACAAGAGTATGTTCAATCATATCAAGTGCGTAAGCAACAGCGAAAGGCTCAGAAATAATCATAGCAGCATTGACAGTTCCGGCAGCAGCATCGAAAATTGCAGTTTTATCTACATAACTAGCTTCAGCAGGTGCTCCAATTACAGCGACTACTCTGTCATACTCTTCAGGGTCTGATAAACTAATCAGATGTGTAATGAAGTGTGCAATGAAATCTCTATCTTCAGGAGTATCCTTGATGACACCATGCTCAAGAGGTCTGAATAGATTGAGAGCCAAACGATTTTTCAACGCTTCTTCTCCGAACAGAACATCTCTCTTAAGGAAATTTCTTGCGATTGGGTCTTTTGGAGTACCAATTACTGTTAACTCTTCATCTTCATGACTATCTGATGAAACCATAACGGAACGAAATGTTCCTAAATCAATTCCAATGTATAATACTTCTTCGCCCATTACTCTCGCCAATTTATCCCATTCCGACTTACCTTATGAAGAATACCTCTATTTCGATTCAATAATTTATCAAGAATATTTATTTATAGAAAATAAATAAATCTATAGAAAAACATACTAAGAGTATATTTGAATAAATTTAATTCCTAGCACCACTGTTCACAGTCGTGACAGTACCAAGTTCCATATTCTACGTATAATTGTGCCATACTTCCACATTCTGTACATTCCTTAAGAGTATCTTCACCACACATCTCAAGAACCATTTGGATATGATATGAATCATCAATTCCTATTTGTTGCCTAACCGACCATAGTAATTGGTCTTCACTTGGGGAAATAATTCCATCTTCAAGAACTAACTCCACAATTCTCTTGTAATCTTCAAAATCAACAGGGTCTCTTGCATCAAGAACTACTCCATTTTTTTCTGCAATAATATCAGTACCACCTGGATCGTCGACAAATAATACTAAAGATTCAGGTTTTAATTCTTCATTTCTGAGTTCAAAAGAAACACGGTTTGCTTCGACATTTGCATAGACAAGTTGTGATTTGGAATTTATAATATTTGCAATTGATCTTGCAGTTTCTTCTGCATTATTGCCTCTGCGCCAGCCAAATCCATCATTGACGTCATAGCAGTAAAATTCAGTACCGATGCCAGGATATTCTAATCGAATTTCTTCTCCACCATCAAATCCATTCGATACAACGGTAATCGAGCCTACTTCAGTTGAAACAATGTTATCATCATCATCGAAATTAATCATCAAAGGTTTTCTCTCTTCAGTAGCGGTATTGAAATGTCCTTTCATGCCAGTCATCCACTTGTCTTCCAACCTACTCAAAGACGCTTCTTGCTCCTCTGAAAGATTTTTCTTAACACCTAGAACATTAGCAAGACTTCCATTTTCAACATCTCTTTTGAACTGTTCAATAAGTTCAGCATCTCGGTGATATGAGGGGACTTCAATTTCTTTTTTATCTTCTACATAATCGGGGTCTGCCCATTCATGTGAACATTTTGTACACTTTAGGTAACCAACCATAGTGGATAATTCAGATTCTCCACCACATCTTGGGCAATCGCCTTCTTCTTTAAAGCCCAAGTTATCGACCGCTTCGCGGCGACCTTTACGTATGCCCCCAAACCCGGCCATAAACATCCATGAGTTAATCTTTGTATCAATGCTTTGGAACTTATACTAGGCTCAATCAATAATTCTTAGTTTAGTTCCATATCTGATTTGACCTTCTTGGCCGTAAATCCTTCTAACGACTATTTCTCCTTTAGAGCCAATTTCAGGAGAAGTATCTTCGTCATCCACTAGAAGAAATACTCCCTTTGTTCCTTCTTCAAATGACACATATGCGGTAGAAATACCGCCAAGAATAGGTGCTCTGATTGAAAATTCCGAAGGTGCACCTGCAGCAGATAATTTTGTCCATGATTCTATATTACATATGTTTGACAGCCTAATACTTTGTGAACCATAGTATTCTCCTTGTTCGTTTAAGATTCTTGGTGGCCATATACTTTGATTTCCACTTTGGGCCATTAAATTAATTCTCGAACTTAGACTTTCACTGTACTGTTGTGTAGAAACATACGCACCTTGTGATACATTTTCTAGAGCTGCTTCTTTTTCCCATGCCTCTTTAATCAAATTATATTTAGATTCATCAACTTGAATCAGATTCTCAGGCTTGGAGAACTTTTTATCTAGAGAATTGGAAATACATACAATTGCATCATCAGAACAAAATATTTGCCACTCACTTGTTGAAATACTTTCATCAAATCCTAATGCAAGATTCAAGAAATCCATTTCTAATTGGGAATTTTCACATTGTAAAGACTCAATTTCAATTCCATGAGAATACATGTATTGGACTAGTGATACTGCCAAAGTATTGTAGTCACTATCTGGTCCAAAAACCACTCTGTCACTTAGGCTCCAAGGCGAAGAAATAATGAAACAGTTTTCAGTGCTGCTTACTAAATATCCTTGCCAATTTGAGAATTCAGACATTTCTATTCCTCCCAAAAACATGCACAGCACATGTTGCACCTGATCCGCCCACATTGTGTGTAATACCAATTTCAGCGTCGCGAACAATTCTCGATGATTCAACAGTTCCTTTGAGTTGTTTGAAAACCTCAACTGCTTGTCCTGTCCCAGTTGCACCCAATGGGTGACCTTTTGATTTTAGGCCTCCACTCGGATTAATACAAACATCACCTTCATTCCGACGACCCATTCCGAGTCTGGCAAATTCTCCGCCCTTCCCTCGTTGAGCAAAACCTAGATCTTCAGTAGCAAGTAATTCTGCTATTGTAAAACAGTCATGGACTTCAGCAAAATCAACGTCTGATGATTTAATACCTGCCATTTGATATGCTTTCTTTGAAGCACTTTGGGATGCCTTCAATTGAGTTATTGACGGTCTGTCATGAAGCGCTAAATTATCTGATGCAGCACCAGATGATAGCATCCATACTGGATCATCTGTGAACTCTTTCACAACATGATCCGCCGCTAGAATGACACATGAAGCCCCATCAGATGTTGGGCAACAGTCGTATAGTGTCAATGGGTCTGCTACCATGAATCCATTTTTAGCTTTTTCAAAAGACACATCTTTTCTGATATGGGCGACTTCGTTATCAAGTCCATGCATATGATTCTTAACACTAATATGAACTAAATCATCGTGTGTTGAATCAAATTCATGAAAGTATCTTCTAGCCATCAATGCATATGTTCCAGGAAATGTAAGCCCAGCTAATCTCTCCCACTCTGTATCCCCCGAAACTCCAAGCCAGAATCTTTTTCTTTCAGGTGTCAGATCATTCATTTTTTCAATTCCTCCTGCAACAACAACATCTGCTTGACCACTTTTTATTGCCATCCAAGCATCACGAAGGGCAAACCCTGATGATGCACAGGCATTTTCAACACGTCTAACAGGCACGCCTTTCATAGCCGAATGTTCTGTAAGAAGGGCTGCAGTATTGCCAAGTTGAGAGCCTCCAAAAGCTACACTCCCAATAAATGCCTCATCGATCTTATTTGGGTGAAAATTTTGGTCAACACTCTCAAAGGCATTTTTTGCTGCTTCAGCCCACATACCTTTGAGCCCATTTGGATTATTTCCATATTTAGTCTGTCCAGCACCAATAACGGCAACATCGACCATGACCTGCCCAATCGTTGGTAGCATTTGATTGAAGCGGTTAATTGAAGAAAATCTCGATGATTACAATATATTGGTTTTTGTATGCGTAGGAACTAAGAACAGGTCACTTACCCCCTCACAATATGCTACGACAATGCAGAGAGCGTTCTTGCTCAATTAACAATGGCCACTTTACAGGTTCGAACTGCCCAGTATGTAATGAAGAAGGTAAATTCATCATGAGCGATAGAGAATCTAACTCTCTTGGAAGAATTCTAGCGCTTGTTTTAAGACATGCTCCTGAAAAGTTTAATGTTGAAATGGATATTAACGGATGGGTAAACACCAGAGAGTTATCAGATTCCATTTCAAAGCAAAGAAAGCGATACCATTGGCTTAGAGGATGGCACTTCTCAGCAATTGCTAATGCTGATGAAAAGGGAAGATATCAAGTTGAAGGTGAGATGATTCGTGCAACTTATGGTCATTCAATTGAACTCGAACTAGATTTACCAGTTGATGATATTCCCGAAGGATTATTTTGGCCTTGTGAAGAAGATCAAGTTGAGACAATAATGGAACTAGGGATTACTGCTGGCGACAGAAAGCATGTCCATCTTTCAAAGACTATAGTTAACGCAATGGAGGCAGGACGAGTAAGAATCAACCGTCCAGCAATTTTGGAGATTGATACAACTAGGGCAATTGCAGATGGTCATATCATTTATCGCGCAGGAAAAACAGTATTCTTGATAGATGAAGTTCCTGGAGAATACCTCTACAGAGTTGAGGCTGATGATCCAATCATTAGTGAAATAGTAGCTCAATGGGAAGTTGAAGAAGCTGAAGAAGAATAATCATACTTCGTTACGATCTCCACATGCTGGACAAAAGTCTAGGTCTCTATCAAGATTAGCACCGCATGATTTGCAAATAGAATTTCCTAGTGATAATGCTTGAACTTTGCTTGCTGGAGGTGGTGCCTCTACATCAGGGTCGTTTGAAACTAATATCAGAGGGTCTATTCCGTGAGAAACTAGTTCTTTGTAGCGATTTATGAAAATTAATGATTCTTGAATAGCTATCTCTAACTGCAATGTACGTTCTTCTCTTTCGAACTTATCTTCGATACTCTGGGCCTCGTCGAGAGATGCTTGTAAATGTCGCATGAATTCGTCCAGCGTTGGTGAATCAGACATGTTGACCGGTCATCGCCTTTGTTATTCAATGCTTTCAAAGTAGGGGCATACTCATGAGTATTGTCTGCTTCGGAGTGTCATGCGAGACTGCGTCATTATCAAATGGGGTGGCAGTCTAATTACCGACAAAGAAATAATGTGTACTGCGGATTTAGATATAATAAATTCATTAGCAAATGTTACGAAACAATGTTTGGATGAAAATTTGGATATAGTTATTGTCCACGGTGCTGGCTCATTTGGGCACTTGAGAGCAAAGCATTGGCGACTTAATGAAGGTTTAATTGATTCAAATAATTTTTACCCACAGGATGATTGTAAAAATCAAAAACAAGCGGTTAATATAGTACGTAATGAAATGCTTACTTTGAATGGAGTAGTTTCCAAAGCGCTGCAAGATATAGGCCTAAATGTTTCAATCCAACCTCCTCACAAATGGGCCAAAAATACTGGCAGTGATTTTGATGGAGACATTCAAAGTACCTTTTCTAATTATCAAGATTCCATTTGTATTACATTTGGCGATGTAGTTAATTGCGATGGAGAAAAAGAGTTTGGAATTCTTTCAGGTGATGATTTAGTAGTTAGGTTATGTAAGGAAATTCCTAATGTAAAGCGATTAATTTTTGCTGTCGGAGGCGTTGATGGAATTTTGAAAAGACCGCCAAGTGATGATCATCCGTCTGATTTGATTGAAGAATGGTCTCCTGGGATGAATTTTGAAGGATCACACAATTCAGAAATCGATGTGACTGGCGGAATAGGTTTGAAGGCTGCAAGAGGTTCTGAAGTTGCAGATTTAGGAATAGAAGTTTTAATCGTAAATGGTTCATATCCCGATAGAGTATTTTCAGCTTGTATTGGTGAAAATGTGATTGGAACAAAAATAATTGCTTAATTATATGATGAATCATCGATAATAGGGGAACTCTTCATTTATCGAGTCTCTCTGCAAGGAATGGTGATGTTGTGAGTGGATACCAAATAGATGATGTTCCATCAATAGAAATATCTGATGAATTAAAAGGTATTCTTTCAGATTCCAATGCTGATTCCGCTCAAGTAGAACTGATGTCTGAAGCCATTATTGGAGTTGATGAGAATGATAATGAAACAGGTCAATTATCAAAAGTCGAAGCTCATTATGGTGCTGGATATCTTCATCGCGCTTTTAGTGTACTTTTATTTGATAGTAAAAATCGATTACTAATTCAGAAACGTGCATCTGATAAAGTAACCTTTCCAGGAGTTTGGGCGAATTCATGTTGTTCTCACCCACTTTACTCTGAATCTGAAAGAGATACAAAAGATGCAANGGGTGTTAAAAGNGCCGCAATTCGTAAGTTAAATCAAGAACTAGGAATACCAGAAAGTCAAGTTTCAATTAATGATTTCCATTTCATCACAAAGATGATTTACAGTAGTAGGATGAATGCTGAATGGATTGAAAGAGAAATTGATCATATTTTAATGATTAAAGCAGACGTTGACGTTGAAATTAACCAAAACGAGGTATCGGAGATTAGATGGGTCACTCATGATGAACTTGAAGAAATGCTTGTTGCTGATGTTCAGGGTGATGGTGAAATCGCCCCATGGTTTAGGTGTATAGCATCTAGATTGATGAATAGTGATTGGTGGGAAGCCGTTGGTGATGAAAGTCGAATGGCGAAATTAGTTGATAATGAAATTCATGATATGGGTGACGTATCTCATATGTTGACATATTCAGAGGGTGCAGGTCTCTCAATTTCAATTCAGGAAGTCAAGCCTCTTGTTGAGAGTCGAATTTCTGATAGCCTATGCGCTGCTCGTCATTCTAGATTGTCGGATGCAATGATGCATTTGATTCAGGGCGGAGGTAAGCGTCTACGTGCTACATTACCATGGTTGGTTGGAAAGGCAGTTGGAGACTCTCATTCTGGCCTATTAGATATTGGAGCAGCNATTGAAATTGTACATAATTTTACTCTTGTTCATGATGATATAATGGATGATGACGATACTAGAAGAGGTCTAAATGCAGTCCACATAGAGTATGGTCTTCCTACTGCAATAAATGCTGGAGATGCAATGCTAGCAATAGCATTCGAGAGATTAGTTTCTGCAAAGGGTTTGGACAATAAAGATGTAGCAGCGATGGTCAATAGACTTGCATGGATGGTTCGTAGGGTTAGTGAAGGTCAGCAACTAGATATTGAATTTGAGGATAGAATCGCAGTTTCTGAGGAAGACTACTTTGAGATGATTGAAGGAAAAACTGCAGTTATGTTCTTGACTTGTGCAGAGATTGGTTCTAGAATGTCTGGAGCGGACGATGAAACGATTCAATGTATGGCTGATTGGGGATTAGCAGTTGGATTATGCTTTCAATTAATGGATGATTTAATNGATGTTCTTTCTGATTCAGATACCCTTGGAAAACCTGCTGGTTCAGATCTTGCTCAAGGTAAGAGAACTCTCATGGTTATTCACGCATTATCGCAAGAAGACTCCCAATCTCAAAGAGATCTATTAGCAGTGTTAGGTAAAGGAGAATCAGCTACTCAACAGGAAATTGATATTGGACTAAANGCTCTAGATGATTTAGGATCGATACAATATGCAAGAGAGAGAGCAGAGATGTATCACTCAAATGCCCATGCTCAATTAGATAGATTNCCACAGAGCCCTGCCTTGATTGCGTTAAGAGAATTAACAGATTATCAATTAAAGAGAATTAGTTGATTACCTCAAACTTTTCTTCAACCGTTAATCTGCCTTCACGGATAACTTTGCCGTACCATCTTGTATAGTTTGGAAATTTTTTGTGGGAGATTAAGTTAAACTTACCATCAGTAAATGATTTTGAAATAGTCTTACACGGTGGTGCGTCGTGTGTAATTTCTATTTCTAATTCACTAAATTTTATAATTGAGCCCGAATAAATTTCTCCAACTTCATATCCATCAAGAAGTATATTTTCTCCCGTACTTCCTGGAACTATTGGATGACCTTTACTTTGTAAATCTTCAATAATACAATTTTGTAAAATACATACCGCTTTATTGGTGCCGCCATGATGCTTTAGATCATTCTGTTTATCTCCCAAGCATCCAGTTTTTTTAACAATTAGACTGTCAACTGGAAGTTTAGGAACTCCACCTTGAGAGGTAAATAGGCCAATAACTCTGGCCGACATTTCAATCAATCAGAATAGTATGATTCTGGATTAGGCTCTGGCTTCAATCCTTTTCGAGTTCTAATTGAACTAACAACCTTATCGAATAGCATCTTTGGAAGAGGTTCGAAACCTAAGTTTTCAGTATTCCAAACTGCTCGTCCTTGTGATGCTGCTCTAATGTCATTTGAGAAACCAAAGGTTTCAGCAATTGGAAGTACACCTACAACAGTTGTAACTTCTCCTTCAGATGGCATATCTTCAATAATTCCTCTTCTGTTGGTTACTTCTCTAGTAACTTGTCCTAGCCAGTCATTAGGAACTGAAACGAATGCCTTTTGCATTGGTTCTAGAATTACAGTACCTGCTCTGACCATAGCGCCCTTCAAACCGTTTCTGACAGCAGGAATTGTCTGTGCAGGTCCACGGTGAATAGCATCTTCGTGAAGTTTAGCATCGACTAATCTAACAAACATACCTTGAACTGGTTCGTCTGCAATAGGTCCTTTGTTACAAACTTCATTAAATGCCTCGATAATCAATTCACGTGTTTCGTGTAGTCCTTGAATACCTTTGGTATCATTAACCAATACATTGGTTCCATTAATTGCGTAAATCTTTCTCATTAGATCCTTATCCATTCCGATTGCTCCGAATTTGTTTCCAACTTCTTTAGCATCGCTAGTTCTAATTGTACCGCTACCAAGATCACCTGAACGAAGTGCTTCAACAACTTCATTGCTAAGAGATTCAACTTCGAAGTAAAATCTATTGTGTCTGTTAGGAGATTTCCCTTCAAAGGAACGACCATGGTTGTTTCCTTCAATTCCTTCACGGTAAACAACAATAGGTGGACTAACTTTTACCTTGATATTTTGCTCTTCTTCAATACGGTAAACTGTAATTTCAAGGTGAAGTTCTCCCATACCGGCAAGTAGAGCCTCTCCAGTTTCTTGATTAGTTGTAACTTGTAGAGATGCGTCTGCTTTGGCAAGTGAACGTAGAGCATCAATGAATTTTGGAAGGTCCTTCATACTCTTTGGTTCAACAGCGACTGTAACTACAGGATCTGAATAGTGTCTAATTGCTTCGAATGGTGTGAAATCTTTGTCTCTAGATAGTGTTACACCAGCAGCAGCTGAGCGAATACCTGTTAGAGCTGCAATGTTTCCAGCAACAACCTTTGGAACAGTAATTCTGTCACCTCCAACCATCATGCTGACTTGTTGAACACGCTCTGGTTTGGCAGCGCCAATTGCATATACGGATTCACCTTGGCTGATTGCTCCAGAGTAAACTCTGCCAACAGCGACTTCACCAGCATGTGGGTCCATCCAAATTTTAGTAATCATCATTGCTAATTCTGCTTCAGGGTCACAGCCCATCATAGACTTTCCAATTTCGGATTCTAAATCACCTGTCCAAATGTTAGGGATACGATATGGTTGAGCCTCAACAGGTCCTGGTAACTTTGATACAGCCATGTCTAGAAGAACTTCATGTACAGGTGCTTTTTGTGCCAATTCCTTTTGGTTTTCATCATTACAATACTTGAAAATGTCAGTGAAAGAAATACCGGATTTGGCCATGTAAGGGACAGTTATTCCCCAGTTATGGTAAGCTGATCCAAAAGCAACAGTACCATCAGCAACTGAAACTTGCCAAGACTTTTTGAATTCTTCAGGAGCGAATTGCCTAATCAAACGATTAACCTTAGTAATAGTCCCCTTAAATCTCTCCATCATGTCTTCAGGAGTGACTTGTAATTCATTGATAAGTCGGTCTACTTTATTGATGAAAAGTACCGGCTTTACTTTTTCTTTCAAAGCCTGTCTAACCACAGTTTCTGTTTGCGGCATCGGTCCTTCGACAGCACATGCTAGGATGAAACATCCATCAACAGCACGCATTGCACGGGTAACGTCTCCACCAAAGTCAACGTGTCCAGGAGTATCGATGAGATTGATTAGATAATCAGTTCCATCAACCCCGTGAACCATTGAAGCAGAAGCAGCGTTAATTGTAATTCCACGAGCGGATTCTTGTTCGTCGAAGTCCAATACACGAGCAGCTCCAGCAAGATCGCTAGACATCATACCCGCACCAGCGATCAGATTGTCGGAAAGAGTAGTCTTACCGTGGTCGATGTGTGCAGCAATACACAAATTTCGGATTTGTGGCAGTATATGCATTACTTCTGTTGCTTTCTTGATATTGTCTTCTTTACGGCCCATGGTATCACCTAACTCTCGTCGAATGTGGCCACTGAAAAGGGGTTCTTAAGTGACTCGCATGTAATGTGATTTGGAATCGGCATAACCAAGTCAATAAAAACTGTTGAACAGACTATCAAGAGCAAGGAGAATCATCTAGCAGAAGATGCGATTCTTTCAAGTTCCTCTTTCTTAGAAACAGCGAATGAGGTTACATCTCCAGCCGCAGCCTTGTTTAGCTCATTAATGATACAACTTGTGAGTGTACGCTTTGATTTATGAGTTCCCTGCTGTGCTCCCTTAGCTAGGTTTCTAAGTGCGACATCAAGTCTTCTTGAAGGAGATGAATCTACTGCCTTAGGTTGAGAAACTGCACCGAACTTAATTCTTGTAATTTCTTCCATTGGAGCTCCATTGCAAATAGCATCGACAAAAGTCTGTAGAGGATTTCCGCCAGATTTCTCGGCAATATTGTCTAGTGCGGCCTCAAAGGCTTTCATTGCACCTAGTTTCTTTCCAGTATAAGGACCAGTTCTCATCAATTTGTTTACATATCTTTCAACAACAGATAACTTGGCCTTCCCGAACCAAGCATTAGCGTGACGGCCACCTGTGTGAGGTACTCCGACGGTTGTTAAATTGATGTAAGGGGAAAGTCCAGGATCTTTGCAAGTAATTTCTGAAGCATCCCACTTGCCGAAAACTAGTGTCCCAATTCCAGCAATAGGTCTGTAATCTTCGACCTTTTCTTCGACTTCTTCTACTACTTCAGTTTCAGACATAAAAACACCTCAGCGAACTGGCTTCTCCTTTCTTCCACGGACCATTTCATCTAGAGATACTCCGTTTACTTGGATAACTTTGTACCTGACTCCAGGGATATCTCCGTATGAACGACCCATACGTCCACCGATACCTTCGACCATGACTTCATCGTGTTCATCTATGAAGTTGATAGCACCGTCACCCGGTGCGAATGCTGTTAGTTTATTTCCGTTTTTAATTAAAGAAATTTTAACAGCCTTACGAATTCCAGAGTTAGGTTGCTTTGCTTCAATTCCGACCTTTTCTACAACGATTCCCTTGGCTTGAGTAGAGCCAGCAAGAGGGTCGTGCTTGGCGCGAGATTTGAGCATACGTTTCTTGTATCTACGGTCCGACCAACGGAATTTTTGTCGGTCTTTTGCCATCTTGGCACCTGCGAAGAGTCCTCTGCCCATCATAATCACCTCATTGAAGCATTCCGCCGACTTGAAGCCCCTATTTAACAACGACCCTTGAAAGAGATTTTTGAATATTGTTGAATGATGGCATTATTGCATTATTTACCTCAAAATTGAAAGTATTTAGTGAAAGGTTCAAGCGACTATTCCGTTTAGCCGGTTTATGGCGTTTCGTGACCACCTAGAATTTGCTGAAACGGAGACCGGACAAGTTAGTCTAATTCACGGCATGTGGGAGTATTCAAATAAAAACAAACATGCACTAACTGTTTTTGAGAATATTCAAGAAACTCCAGGTCATAAGGCTGCAGTGAATTTACTCACTAGAGAGAGATTATGTCAAGCCATTGGAATCACTCCAGAGGAATATATTGACACCCTTGCATGGGCTATGAAGAATCCATCAAAGCCTGAAGTTGTAGACCCCTCTGAGGCAGAATGTTACGAAAATATGCAACAAGAAGTTGACCTTACCTCAATTCCAATTCCACATCATTGGCCACAAGATAGAGGCCGCTATTCATCTGCAAGTGTAATTATTGCCGAATATGATGGTGTAAGAAATATGTCTTTTCACCGACAATTCCTTAGAGATTCAAATCACACAGTAGTAAGATTGGTTCCCAGACATTTACGAACTATGATGTTGAAGGCCAGAGATGAAGGGAATGAAGTAGAAATTGCAGTTGTTAATGCACCAGATCCTGTAGTTCTTCTGGCTGCTGCAATGTCTTTCAATGATAATATTGATGAGCTAACAATTGCTGCTGCATTACATGAAAAGTTATACTCAAAATCTCTTAAACTTACTAAGATGCCAAATGGAATTATGGTTCCAGCAGATTCAGAATATGTTCTCTGGGGGCGTATTACATTAGATAATGATGATGAAGGTCCGTATGTCGATATTACAGGCACTGTTGATGATATCCGCCAAGAGCCTGTGATAGAAATAGAAGGTGTTTTTCACAGAGACAATCCAATATTTCACGCTTTGATTCCTGGTGAAGCCGAACATAAGACTTTGATGGGTCTGCCTCGAGCCCCGACAATCAAAGATGCAGTCAGCAAAGTCTGTGAATGTTTAGATGTACACATGACTGAAGGTGGATGTGGTTGGCTGTCAGCAGTTGTAAAAATAAACAAAGTCAACCATGATGATGCACAAAAAGCGATAATGGCAGCTCTAGAGGGGCATAAGAGTATGAAGATGGTTACTATTGTCGACCAAGATATAGATATTTCAGATCCTGTGAGAGTTGAATGGGCAATGGCAACTAGATGGCAACCTGATAAAGATACGATTATTCTATCTAATCAAAAAGGTAGTTCTTTAGACCCGTCCAGAAATGAAGACGGTACAACATCTAAAGTTGGATTTGATGCAACTATCCCATTCGGAGTCGATAAAAGCGGATTTATGTCAGTTCAATAATGAGGTGTTTATTTGTCTCAGGATAGTGCAGATTTACTACAACATCCAAGACGTAATCTCGGTAATCGATATCGCTCACAAGCTCAAAAATTTGTCAGACTGGCCAATATGGATGAGGATAGATTTGACGACAATATTGCGTGGGCAGAACAAAATGCTAGGCAAGCGATTTTACATGATTTTACCGATGAAAAGAATTGGCGATGCCTAGCAGACATAAAAGTAATAGTCGGTGATGGCGAAGGCTTATGTGCACTTTTAGAGGACATTTTTTCGGTTTTGGGTAGGGATCCAGATAATGTAGACCAATTACAAGGAATCGACTTTTTGAAGTTGGGTTTGGAATTATTGGAGGCTGCATTTACCAGGGATCCCTTGGACCCAGATATTTGGTGGGAAAATATTAATTCAGGAAATTTAGTTGATTCAAATATACAATCTTTTACTGAGCGTTGTAAAAAATTAGATTTCACTGATCAACGTGCTAATATTATTTTCGGCAGACGAATCGAGCGACTTAGGGATTCAGGTTATACTGATGTGTTTATTCAATTATCTAAACACCTCTTGGCCCACCGGCCGAATAACCATGAACTTTGGATGGAATTAGGGCGTTTACATGAAAGGAGATCTGAGGTTGATGAAGCTTGGATGTGCTACGACCATGTTCAAAATCTTAGAGCACATATTTTTCCAAGAGATGAATTTTTACAACGCCTGACCAATAAAATGGATGGGCAAGAAGAAAAACCATGGTCAAAGCCGTCAGTAGAAAAAAGAGATCAGTTTTTGAAGCAAATGATGGAATTATCTCAGAGAGTTTCAAAATCAGTCATTGATGAGCAAACTAAGGACTTTGAAGAAAGCACAGAATCTAAGCATCCAGATTTGATACGCTTGGAAATTTTGACTGAGAATGGTGATTTTTCAGAGGCGTTTTTCCTCGCCAGAAGGCTATTGTCCCAAGGTGAAGATTGGGCTGAAGAATGGTTGAATGTTGCTCGACTTGGCTTGGGTGATTGAGATGGAAAAGCCTCCGAAATTCACTTTGGCTTGGGTAACTTGTGTTGGTGAAGAAAAGTCAAAGATTGGTGAGGGTAGTAAAGTTCTATTTGTTAGACATCCAATAAGAGGTTGGGAGATACCTGGAGGTCATCTAATGGAAGGAGAGACTCCAGAGCATGCTATCATTCGCGAATTAAAAGAGGAAACTGGATGTGATGGAGAACTAATCGCTTGGAATAAAGAATATTATCCTGAAGGTTGGGTTGGTCATGTTGTGGTCGAAGACCTCAACGGAGAGATATTTTGGAATGTAAATGATGCTAATGTCAGTGAGGTTAGATGGTGGAAAGAAATTCCTCCATTGATTGAGTGGACTAGACAGGAATTTTTAGATTTAAGCGAATGGTGTTTAAGTCTATAGATTTTCTAAAGTTAAAACAGTGAGTCTTTGATTCCACTTAGATTTTAATTCATCGTCTTCAATACATGCTTGAACGATTGCAACTAACATTGAATCTTCTATATCATCAGGGTTTTCTAGTAGTTTAGCAAATAATTCCAATTTATTTATTTTTGCAGCAATACTAACCATGGCCCTTAGATCAGGTCTTTGTTCACCTGAATGTGATTCAGGTAGCATTGAATGACACCACAAAAATATGTCATCAATATCTTTACTATTGACTTTTAGAATTGGTTCGCTTTCATCAGCACTCCTTGGTTTGGCATTCTTAACTTGTTCTTTCATCAACTCGGCATCTGGAGAGATGCTTTCTAAGGATAATTCAATGAATAATGTACCTGCCTCAATTGCCATATTGATTTGATGTGCTCTGATAGCGTAAGCATGTGCATTCCATGCATGTCTCGCTGCATCAAACATATGACCAAGAGATGCTCGAATTCGGCTGGCACCAAGTCGTGAAATGGCGATTGTTTCATTTGCATGACCAGAGTTTCTAGATATATCTGAATAAACAGCTAAAGCCATCAATGGAGCTCCTGTAGCCATGTGAAATGCAGCCTTATTTAGAAGTGATAAATCATGATCTCTACTTGCTTTAGCCACGGACTTCAATCGGACTTCAGACCAAGTAAGGTCTTCATCAGCTCCTTCGATATCACCCGCTTCGAATCGACTAAGTCCTCGTTCCATCCTTAATCTGCCTTCTAATTTGAGATCTCGAGTTTCAGGATCTTTTGCGATCTGAATTGCATCATCAATCGCCTTTTCAAGATGGTTATCTCCTAACATTCTTCTTCGAACAAGACCTAATGTCGCTTTTTCTGCTGGTGAAAGTTTACTTTCAACCAATTCCAATAATTCTGCAGCATCTAGGAACATTGCTGCTTCGGCAATCATCAACCATGATTCAATTTCCATTTCTTCTTTCCATTGTTCAAGAATTTCATTTTTAACCGGCCCTTTTTCTCTCCATTTTGAGATAAAAAATCCAGGAGTATTGGGTACATCAATCTGTGTCATGATATCATTCCTTCCTCTTTATGGTGGCGACATGTGCAATGAATGCAGACTCTGCAGCAATTCTATCTGCTTTTCCACTCCATCCAGCAGCACCATCATGNCCNCCACCATCGCCTCCAATTTGTTTAGAAACTTCTTCCATTATTAAGCCTAGATGAATACCACTGACNGTNGCCCTTCTTGATGCTCTNGCGGTCATTCGAGTNTCACCATTTCTGTTTCTGCTGACTAGAGAAATTTCAGCACCAGTNCCAATTAATAGCGTTGCNAAACGACCTTCTAGAGTGCCACTATTGGTATGAACTATATTCCACATTCCNGATTCTATCGATTTGCATCTTGATAAACCTCTAAGCAGACTTCCTCTTTCACTTGGACTAGTCTCTTCAGTCTCGATAAATTCTACCAATGAGGCATAATCAATATCTTGATCTTCGAGCAACTTAGAAGTCTTTGAAAATGAAGATTTATTNGCATGTCTATATCTCCCAGTATCAGTAATCAAACCTGCGAGTAACAGTTTTCTTACTGGNGTAGTTAGCGTTTCAGGTGAATATCTAAGTAGATAATCAGCAATTATTTCAGTTGTTGCCGAAACATCCATCTTAATCATAAGGTCATCTTCTGATAATTCCCAGTCATCGGTATCATGGTGATCGATTATGCATTTTGGAACTCCTTCAGGCAATTCAACACCGACTTGAGAAAGAGATGCAGAATCAACTATCACGATTGCAGATATTGACTGAGGCCATTTAGTATGGTTTGAACCAATTTTNCTAAAAGGAGCCGATAATTCTTCACAGACTTTTTTTGCAACTCGCCCCAAATGTAATCCACAAGCCATCATATTACCATGAGATGATGCTAATGCTATTGCCGAACCGACAGTATCCATATCACCATTCATTCCTGTAACAACGGGTATTGNTCCATTAGATGAGAATTTTTTAAGCCACACATCCAATTCACCCAAAAGGGATGATTCTGAACTTTTGGTTTCAGAATTCACTGAGATCCCTCAAGAACTTTCTTTAATTCTTCATACGAAGATACAAGTTCCTTTTCTCTTTGTTCAAAACGCACCATGTGCTCTTTAAGAGATTCAATGTCTTTGAGTAAAACTTCGTGCAATGACTTTCTGTCTGAAACTTCAATCAATACTCCTCCGAGTTGTTGATGAAGTGCTAGATCTTTTGGTTGGTTATCCACAGCGTCAGCAGTTGCTTCTAATTCTAAGATTTGGGCTTTTAGAGTTGCTATTTGTTGTCTTGCAGACTGAATTTCCCCAACAACAATTTGAAATTGTTCCATATTTTCCATACTCTCACCGTTTCGTCTCAAAGGGTAGGGGTTGATGAACTATTAGTATTGGTCGATAACACTGATTAGCGAATCTACTGCAATCAATCCTCTAATTCGAGTATTCCACATTGCCCTAAGATCTTTCGCTTTATCTTCATTGATTTTTATTGAGAATGAATCAGCATCCCATTCGATTTCACAATCAGTCGCCAATGCATCACAAAGAGATTTAGTTGAATCTAAATCTTTAGAGCGAATATCTAACTTAATCTTCCAGTTAGACATATTGAAACCTCTTTTGGTTTCACTCTTCTTCTGAATCGCTTTCCTGCAGACTTCTTTCATAATCAAGAGCTGCTTGCTGAGCGATATAAGCCATATCAGCAGTTGTTGCTCCCTCGACAGATCTTCTTAGAATTCTACTATTAGCATCAGATGCACGTGTATAAGGTTCCCATGCTCCACCTGCAAATGTATAATCACACTTGTTACAATGCCAAATACCTACAGATCTTCTAGTGACTTTACGGTATTGACAAACCGGACATGTATATTTGGCACTCTTTTTTGCCAAAGCNGATGCTGAGTTTCTTCTAACAGATACACCATATCGTGCACCAAATCTTGCTGTTGCGCCTGCTTTTTGTGTTCGCTTTGCCAATCAGTTCCCCTCCTGGTTTGCCACGAGATTTCTAAGTTCGCCACAGCGTTCCTGCGCGACTTCGAATATCTCTGCGAATTCGGCGGGCGTGAACACCCCTCTTAACCCCTTTTGTAGTGAATGAAGGTGGCCTTCATCTCCAAGAGTGATATGAATTCGCTCATCTCCGCCCAATTCTTCTTCTTCAGAAGGGTCGTAAACATATCTTCCGCCGACACGAGTAAATGATGCCATAATAGGTGTGCCATTGACTTTCAAAGTATAATCTTCACCAACATCAAATCTTTCAGCAGGAACTATTGCAGTTCTTAGAGCAGCAATAGCAGCAAGTCCACAAGCATCGAAAATATTTCCACCGTCTGAAAGAACGTGAATATCAATCATGACTCCCCAAACTTTCTCTCCAGGGACAATACAAAGACTAGACATATCAATACAGCCAGATTCTCTGATTCCTCTGTCGACAACTCGGCCGAGTTCAATTGATTCAGGAGATGGAGGTCCAGGCTCGTATTTTCTATGCGCAACTGGTCTTAATTCTGCACCACACATCAATGAACCTTCTGCAGGTCGATCAGGCCAAGGGGTTCTAATTTCAAATTTAACACCAGCATATACAATAGTCTTGCCTAGAGTTACTTTAGCAGAACCTTCAGCGTTGTATAGGCAATTGGTTTCAAGTTCAAATCCACGGCCTTCAAATCTAGCACGGCCATCAATACGAGAATCAGTCTCTGCTAGTCTTGCCAATTCCTGACGAAGTAAAGTGGGAACTAGTTGTGCCATCAGTTCTCACCTCCGTCATATCTACGCTTAAGAGCATCAACCATAATCTCATGAATTTCAGAAGCAGCCTTGAAATTATATTCCATTGCTAAATCATATTCTTCTGGAGATAAATCTCCATCCATTTGTAAGAACGCTATTTCTCCAGTGTTAGGTAGAATTCCAACAGGTAAATCTGCTTGTCCATAATTGTCTTCAGCTTTGTCTAAGTCCAATACTACAGTATCTTCTACCTTTCCAGATGCAACTCCAACAATCATATCTCGCATTGGTATTCCTGCGTCAGCAAGTGCTACTGAAGCAGCAGTGATACCTGCACATCTTGTGCCTGCCTCAGCTGCTAGAATCTCAATCTCAACACGTATTTTGGAACGAGGAAAACGCTCTACTAAAACTACTGATTCTAGAGATTCAGCAGTAACTTTTGAAATCTCTCTAGATCTTCTATTAAACCCTGGTCTAATTCTGTCGCTAGTAGAAAATGGTGCCATATTATACCTAACATCGATAACAGCTCTATCTTGTCTCTGAATCTTTCTTGGATGTGCTTCCATTGGACCATAAACAGCAGCAACTGCTACATTCAATCCATGAGTAACTATTGCTGAACCATCAGCAGCAGGTAAAATTCCCGCTTCAATAGTAACAGGTCTCATTTCATCTAATTTTCTTCCATCTAGTCTAAGACCATCTTCTCTTAATAATTGTACGTCGCCATATCCACCCATCAAGCATCACCTTTCTTTGGAGCATTTTTTTCGTGTGCAGAAATCTCTGCTTCGAATGTATTTTTGTGGCCGTAATTCTGAGCAATATCAATCGCCTTACGAGCCCATGCAATGCCTTCAGCATCACCGTCTACCCATACTTTGCCGTTCTGACCGACTATTATTCGGCAATCGCTAGCATTTTTGAGTCTTTCAAGAGTAGAATTATCTTTACCCTTGATTCTATCAATATGATTTACTGGAATAGTTAGTAGAGAGCCTTGTTTTATTCTTCTTAGTCCAATTCCCTTCATGGTTAATACCACATTGTGACATTCATCGACTTCTTGGACACGAGCTAATGCAACATCCCCAATTCCCATATGTTGTCTTGCAGCCCCAAATTCAACTTTCCAAGGTGCTAATGACATTGGTAAAAGGCCTTGGAATGCACCGTTGATGTTCATGAACCAGAGGTTATTTCTAACCTCAGCAACGGTTGCAACAACTAAATCTCCAGATCTTGGTATGTAGGAACTATTGATAGGATCTACAGATACAGTACCATTTATTTCTCTAGCCCAACCTAACTTGGTTGCAATAATTTCCTCTTTTTGTGCGATTGCACCGCTTCCTATTCGCTTCCCGGCAGATGGCCCGATAGCCATACCCGGGGTCACGAGACGCAGCTCGGCGCCATTTTGACCTTGGGACATTTCTTCTCTCCAAATCGGGCGAAACGCCAACCCATGATAAAGCCGACCCACAGAATGTATTGAAATTAAATCTCTTTTACTTCAGTTTGCGAAGAGACTTTCATTATCATTCCGATAATTTCACCCTTCATTCCTGCAGGACAATCGATTACACAGGCCCATGACCCATCTTCTAGCCACCCTTCTTTTACCTGGTATTGCCTCAAAAGCCTTTGAGAAGTTCCATATCCTGCACCGGGTATTTTGAAGGCCAGTCTTATAGTTTCAAACGAAAGCGGAATCAGAAGTTTCAGTTTATCGACAGCATCCTTGATTTGTAAATCCAATTTTTTGAATGGATCAACCGAATATCTAGATTCATCTAGAGCTAGTTCAATTCGAGTGATTGGATGTGGGCTCTTGGTTTTTGGGTCAACTGCTTGGCTTTGGATGTGATGAATAATTTTTTGACGCATTCTTTCGACCATTGATTTTCTTTGATTTGTTGTTAATTGAATACTTCCCTTGTCTAATATTACTTTGGCAATTTCTAATATGTCTTGAGTATTGAAAGTATTTTCAATTGCTTCCGCAGTCGGCCTTTCTCCACCTCTTGCATCATGAAAAACTTCATCCATTACTAGAAAATCATCTAGATTTACAGACTCAGGGTCGTTTTTGAAATCATCAACCATTTCTGGATCGATTAATAATTCGTATCGTTTTCCACCTTTTTCCATTCTTGCCAAAACAGAATCATCCATGCTTACCATAGGCTTCCCTCATGTGCTGATAGAATAGGCAGCCAATGAGTCTAACGGTTAAATTAGTCTTCAAGAGGCTTCAAACGGTCAATTTGTTTGTTAACTTCACTTCTGTCCAGAACTTTAAATCCATCAGAATCAATTACTGCAACTTCAACAGCATCTCTGTTTAGTTCTTTGTCGTTGGAGAATCGCAGTCCTTCAAGCCCCATCTTCATAGCAGCATTTAGGGTTAGGTTTTCCTTCCAATTCTTTTCAAAATATTCGATTACTGTATTTCTACCACTACCAATTGCGCCAGCATGGTATGATTGGTATGCGCCACTAGGGTCGGTTTCATAGAGGTGAATTCCATTGTCATCAACACCGCCAATTAGTAATGCTGTTCCAAATGGTCTTGAACCACCATATTGAGTGAATGATTGTTTAAAGTCACATATCTTTTTGATTAAGACATCCATTGGTACAGTAGCCCCATACGTGATTCGGTTGATTTGTGCTTCAACTCTAGCTCTAGCCACAAGTTGCCTAGCATCAGCAACAAGTCCTGAGGTGGCAACTCCTACGTGATTATCAATTTTGAACATTTTTTCTATTGATTCTGGAATAATTAGTCTACTAATAATTCTCTTATCACAAACTAGCACAACTCCGTCTTTGAACTTCAGACCAGCAGTTGTAGTACCTCTCTTTACTGATTCTCTTGCATATTCAACTTGGAATAGTCTTCCATCTGGGCTGAATGTTGTAATTCCATGGTCGTATCCTCTTCCACTTGGTTGCATAATCTCACTTGTCCTTGCCTTAACTCGACACTTTATGAGCATGAGGGTTGAATATTACTTCCAACACTCCCTCGCTAAGTTGTTGAGGTTCGCCAACCCATATAACTTCTACGAGTTTTACCCTCAAACTCTTGAAGAAAGAGTATTTGCCCTTTTCATGCGAGTTGCTATTCTTTCATCGGGGGGAAAAGATTCCTCTGCTGCATGGTGGTGGGCAAAGTGCAAGGGTTGGGACATAGATAGTCTNGTCACNGTTTCTATNACTGGAACGGATTCTTGGATGTTTCAAATTCCTGGAACTGCTATGGTTGAATACCAGGCGAAATTAGCNGGTTTGAATTGGATATGCGTAGAGAGTGAAGGATTACAGGAGCAAGAAATATTNGATTTGGAAGAATCTCTTAGAAAATTAGAGATCGATGGTATAGTATGTGGTGCCTTAAGGTCTGACTATCAGANATCAAGAATCGAAAGGATGTGTGAAAGACTTTCGATAAAAAGTTGGACACCATTATGGCATCAAGATAGTTTTCAACACATGAATGGTTTAGTAGAAAATAACTTCAAAGTNATGATNACTGGTATCGNTTGTGAAGGACTCAANGAAAAATGGATAGGCCATATTTTGACTAAAGAATCACTTTCTGAAATGGAGAAATTATCTAGAAAATATCGATTTAATATTGATGGTGAAGGTGGAGAATATGAAACATTAGTTGTAGCAGGGCCTCATTTTGATGGTGAATTAAAGGTTTCAGGAAAAACTCTGTGGGATGGAGTTAGAGGTGAATTAGAAATTGATTCAGTTGAATTGATTAAGCCTTAATTGCATCTCTAGCAAGTTTAACGCACTCATCAACAATCTCTCCAGAATCTCCAATGTGATTTGCAGGATCAAACATTTCTTCCAATTGCTCAATACTAAACGNTGCAGCGATTTCNGGTGTTCGAGCACAAACATCAATCAACTCAATTTTCTTATCCACCGCTTCAAAAGATGCTGAACGTAGAATTTCGTGTGCTTCATCACGAGCAATTCCATGTTCTACAAGTTCAATCATCACTTTTTCAGCCATCACTAAGCCACGTTGCGAAAGTATATTTTCCATACATCTTTCAGAGTCAACCCACATGTTAGTTAGAACATCTCTAGTCTTCGCTATAACATCTTCACAAAGTGCAGAACCGTGAGATAAAGTGAATCTTTCACTACTTGAATTAGCCAAATCTCTCTCATGCCATAATAGTGCATTCTCGTAAGTAGGGATGATCATTGAACGAACAATTCTAGCGAGTCCAGAGGCATTTTCAGATTTAATTGGATTCTTTTTGTGAGCCATAGTCGATGAACCAACTTGCTTTTTGATATCAAATCCTTCTCCTGCTTCTTGGATTTCAGAACGTTGTAGATTTCTTACTTCTTGAAGAATTTTTTCGCATGTAGCAGCGATATTCGCTAACCATGAAACATACTCAATATATCTGTCTCTACCTACTACTTGGGTTGTGGCCAACGGCACTCCAAGTCCTAAATGAGTTAGAATTAGCCTTTGTAATTCCCTTGCATTTTCACCTTGTGCAGCACCTGTTCCTACAGCACCAAGGAATTTTCCTACGGCGATTCTAGGAGTGGCTTCATCTAATCTAATCAGTTGTCTTCGCAACTCATCCAACCAAACAGCGGCTTTAAGGCCAAATGTGATAGGAACTGCTGCTTGTCCATGAGTTCTNCCAAGCATCACAGTATCTCTTTCTCTTTCCGCAACATCTGCGCAAACTCCAATCAAAAGACATAATTGCTCTCTAAGCATAACTATACTGTCTCTAAGTTGCAGAGCAACCGCAGTGTCTACAATATCATTTGATGTCGCTCCTAAATGAATACACCATCCAGCGTCACCTGCAGCTTCAGCCATTGCTTTGGTCAATGCCATTATGTCATGTTTAGTTTCAGCTTCAATTTCTGAAACACGATCTTTGGATACNGATTCAGGATTTGCAATCGCAGCAACAGCCTCATAATCCTCTTTGGATACTTTGCCAAGTTGCATATGGGCCCATATTAGAGCTCTTTCAACTTCTAGTTGTCTTTCATGCCTGCCAAGTTCAGACCAAATATGCTTGAAATCTTTGCAACCGTATCGATAGTCTAGTGGACAAAAGGCCATGATTACTGGTCTAGTAATAGACTCTTGAACCTTCCTACATCCTAGAATGAAATTTTGGTTTAGAATTTTGGAAAACTAAATTCTATTGTCAAATAGATAATTTAATTATTTTTAGTGGGGGAATATAATAATCCTTCAAGAATTGTACAAANTCATGGCAGATAGTTCGGTCAATGTCGAAAGCCGTACATCCTCTCAAGACAAGAGATGGACAATTATGGCGGCATTATTGGGTACCAATACAGCAGTGATGCTTTTCCAAGGCATTGAACAAGAGCGCAACCCCACTGAAATTAGGGAATTAGCTCTATCAATTATTGCCGCTACTCTACCGTTTCAAGGTATTTATTTCTTAATCTATACATTTGTTCTTGAAAATGAAGCAACTTTAGAAAATCATATGCGTGACAGGCTGCAGAAGGCTTCAGCAATCTGTCAATTAGTGGCTTATATTTCCTTAGTTGGAGTTGGAATGATGTGGTACAATATCTCAACTAGTGTTGGAATATTTTTCGTAGTATCGACAATACTAGCAATTATATTTATTCGAGTTGCAATGAAACCTTTCAATGCAATAGAAAACAAAGATCAGGATATTAAGAGCTGATAATTAAATCGATCATTTTGATAAAAAATCCAGTAATTGTTGCAACAATTAGCAGCATAAACATCATTGCTACAGGTCCATATTGATTCTTATCATCCATCGCAGTTCCGATAATTCCATCTCGGCTGATAGCATTTGAAAAACTACTTGCTTCCTCAAATTGAGGGGGNCTTCGTCTCGGTATCCTTTCGCCTTTACGAATTGTAGATTCCTCGTTTTTTGAATCATCTGCTTTTCCTCCAGCACTCGCCATGGACCTGCGTGTAATTGGGGGGTCATGAGTATTTCCATTTCCGTAACTGTCATTCACTTGATTAATGTCGGAGAGTCATGAGCAGGTGGAGATTTGTTCCGAATGAAAATAAAATCCATTTAGCAGTAGAAGGTAGTGTCGGTGGAACTTCCTTAGGATTACACGTTGCTGCAGATATGATTAATGATGGTGGGCGAGTTTTATGGGTCTGTGAAGAGATGCCAGATAACAAAAGNTTTTCACAATTATTTCAAAACCTATCATTGACTGACGCATCTAAATTCCATGCAATGTCATTTTCGAGTTCATTCGATAAAGCTGTAGACTCGATTATTAGTGCTCTAGAAACGTTACCATCAGTCAAATTAATTGTCATGGATGATTGGTGCCAAAANTCGGGGAAAATTCCAAATTCTATAATCGATGAAGTGATTAGACTCAAAGAAAAAATTCCGGAACAGACAGTTCTCTTACTAATTAGCAAGGCGAGTATTGACGCTAGCGGGAAAAAAGAATATCAAAAGTATGCTCGGGCAGAAAATAAAATGAGAGAAAATGATTTCTCAATTTTTATTCTTTCAAGACCTAAGGATGGGCCATTAAGGGAATTATATTTCGGAGATCAAAAAATAGAATTAGANCTAACTGAGGAAGGGTTCACTGAATTGAATTAGTCTTCATCCATNTCCAATAGATCAGCCATTTCCTCAAGTGCTTGTTCATCCGGCTCATCAAATTGTTCTGGATTGATAGCATTGCCTGGCCTATCGTCACTTCCAGCAATATTTGGCGAACTACTTTCAATAGAGTCTTCTCGATTTTGTCTTGCTTGCTTGATGATAAACCACATCATTACCAAAAATGAAATCCCAAGAATTATGTATGCTACATTCTTAGTAGTTTGCTCATCTGCCATGAATACAACTCATAGGCATAAGATATGATTATTTCCTAAATATATGATGAAAAAATCANCAATTATTGGAAATCACACCACTCCANAGGCCTNGTAAGATGTCTTCTAGAATCTAGTGGCGCTTGTACCCAAGTTGTGAATGGAGGGATTCTAGGTTCATCAATCCAGAGAATTTCCGATTTATACCTACACTTTGGACATCTAACAGGCTGATTTTGGCCCATTGATTTCATTCGAACATTACATTTATCGCAGATTGGCCTTACTTTATTTGGTTCTGATTTAATTATTTTTAACCTTTCAAGATGTATCGAACCATCATTACTGGACAATCCATTGAATTGTATCTCATCACCTTTTTTTAACCATTGGGCAAGCAATTTTATGTCTCCTGATTCAGAAAATGCAACAAGATTGTGATTGAGACATTTTATTATAACCGTTCCACGTGATAAAATTTGAGTTTCTANAATTATTTCATTCAAATTGTCCCCTAAGTGGTCATCACTTGCTTGATTTGTAACAAATACCCTCATGCCAGAAACTGGTTCAGTTTTATCCGAATCAATCAAATATTGAGCCGATTTTTCAGCAGATTCGAATACTGTTGCTCTGACTCCAAAAAGTACTGGACATGGTCCTCTTGGAGCGATTAAACTATTGCCAGTACGTGAATCTCTAGACATGAAAGTATCTTTTTTCGTATCGATTTCCTTTAATCTATCCAAATCGATTTCCCTAATATTGNCATTAGATATATTATTTTGACATCTCCATGCAATAGCCTCGTATGTAATATTAGATTTATTCCAAGCCACAGCAGCAGTTGCACCAATTCGGCCATGTCCTCCCCATGATTTATCTGCATCAGGGATTAGTGATAACTGAACTTCCTTACTTACGGCATCAAAATAGAATTTCTCTGCAGGCCTACTTTTTGAGAACCAAACCATTCCAGGGTCTGTCGCATATTGTTCTCTGTCATAATTTTCCGAATTTGTAATACTGCCACTCAATGGTTCTATTTTTTCATTCCACCAATAATCGAGATGCTCAATTAAAAGTTTTTCATTNTCAGAATTTAATTCTACTGCAACTGCAGCATTACCTCTTGTTCTTTGTTTTGCAAAAGGCCATAATCTAACTAACCTTATTTCTCCAACTGAAACATTTTTTGGAAGTCCGATAATCAAATCATCAAGACTCTTTGTTGTGCATCCACCACCTAGGTGATCTGTATCATCAAGACCTAACCACCCCATGAAATCACCTAATGGGATTAAAAAAATCACCTTTATCATTGTTATCAATAATTCGATTGTTAACATGCTTTATTCCAATAACTTGTGGGACTCGAAATAATCTAGCGCCTATCGCCCAACCTGCACCCATGTCACTATTTCTNTCACCAATCATTAAATCTAATTCATTCTCTGGAGAAACTTTTTGTTTCCACCAATTAACTGCCTCAAATGTTGAATCTAGACTGATAATTTTTTGTTTAGTATCAAATTCTTGTAGTGGTTTACTACGAAGTAATTTACTTCCAAGTTGTAACATTCCTGGGTTTGGTTTTCTGCATGTGCAATTATCTCTATTCCTATGTGGGCAAGTTATAATCATATCAAAATGGGCATCAGCGTCACTTTCTAAGAATAATTGNCTCAACTTTTGATGTATTAGAAATAATTGATTTTCATCCCATAATCCACGCATAATTGGAGATTGGTTTGTAACTATACAAGTTCTGTAACCCAATCTTCTAAGATCACCTACTGCTTGAGGTGCACCGGATAGAATTTCCAGTTCGTCAGGAGAGTTAACATAAGTTGATTTCCCAAGATTTAGTACTCCGTCTCTATCTAGAAAAGCAATTGCACCATTTNGGTTTACTCCGCTAGGAAAATCTACGGGTGTGAATTCAACAATTGGTCCCCGCATAATTGGGCCTAGAGTAATTTATTGAAGTGATTTGCCATTACCATACAAGTTTTGAAGTGAAGTTCATCATAGCATAAAATATGGAGGCCCAATCTGTTGTTGCAATAATAGGTGCTATTGGGCTAATTTTTCTTGCTATTTCTTGGCATTTTAGAAAGATAAATAATCCAATAATCGCACAAATTGGATGGATTTTAGTTTCCATTTACTTTTTTTCAGCATCATGGAAATATTATTCACATCAAGATTATATTTTGACAATAATGAGTATGCTCGCACTACCACTTGGTTTTGGCATTGCAGTTTGGGAAGGTAAAGAAGAATCTGGTAGAACCAAGGAGGCTTTGATATGGTCAAGAGGTGCAATGGCATATGCAGGTGGACCTTATCTACTCATTGCACATGTACCTTGGCTAAGTGTACTNGCGATATGGTTTGTTGCTTCTCAAGTAGCGTTATTTTATCGGGTTTCAGGAACAGGAGACATACATCTTGGTGAAACATGGGTTCAAACTGAAACAGGAAGAGTAAACTGGGATTCATGGGATGGAAATCGGTGGTTTAGTACTGAAACATTTGGTGAATTCCCATACCAAACAGAACTAATTACGGGTGATGGTTCCTTAATTGGAATAAATTTCGTCCTTGCATGTACTGCTTTACAATCTATGGTTATCTTTATCGGAGCTATATCAGTTCTCGATATTGATAGGAAAAGAAGAATTCGTGCATTAATATTTACAGTTCCAGTGATTCATATTTTGAATATTTTTAGAAATGTTGGATTAATTTGGATGGATCAAACTTATACAACTTGGAACTATATTGGAATGTCAGTGTTTGAATTTGGACATAATTATGCATCTAGGTTCGTATCTTTGTTTGCAATGTTTTTCATGGCACTAATTATGTTTGAAATCTTACCAGAGTTACATAGGCATATAGTTAGATTACTCAAACCACTAGGTATTCTACAACCAAAAACGAAGAATTCTGGTTAGTATTTGGACCATTCTTCTCCAGGATTATTTCTTGACCACTTGATGCCACTGTTTATTGGATATTCAATGGTCTCTTTTCCATCTGTTCCTATCATACCCATTAGTTGACTTGATGGGGAGTTAAATTGATCATCAGATCCCAATAAATCTTCAAAGGATGGCATATTTTCATTTGCAACATTCGAAATTATATTTTGGAAATCATTATTATTTTCCAAGTTATTGTTAGGAAATTCAGTTTGATAAATTTCTGTTGTCGGGTTTTGAGATGAAATGATTTCTTGAACAGGTGGCTCTAATTTTGGCTCCTGCATTCCAAGCATTGTTTCGGCTATATCGAATTTCTTTTCATCACCCCAATCTTGATTTTCCGCATTATTTCTATTCCCTCTAGTTATTAGAACCAATAGTGCAAGAAGTCCGACAAATACAATTGCTCCGACTGAATAAACCAAATCATTAGCGATACTCGGTGCAATGTCAGCATTATCNCCNACTCCATCACCATCTGTATCTTTAGATTCATCAGGATCATTAGGGAATTCATCCTCTTCATCTGGAACTCCATCGCCATCACCATCAAATGCATCAAATGTAGTAACGCAAATACTCGTCATCAATTCGATTTCAGTTTCTGAAATTTCTAAGTCAGAATTTGTATCCATTCCGATGAAATTATATTTGTTCTCATAAATTTGGGAACTTAGTAATTCTATTGAAACCGAATCGCCATCATCCGATAACTGATCAAAAATAATCCAAATTTCATTGTCACATCTACATGATTCTTGAAGAATCTCTGCAAATTCTATNTCTCCATCATTATTCAAATCTACACTTTTGAAATCATCTTCTTGAACTTCCATTTCACCCATTATTGATTTGAATTCACTTTCATCAATAACTCCATTAGAATCTTTATCAACAGTATTCATTATTTCATTGGCATTATCTCTACAAGAAACCTCTACNACAGGTTCGATTATAGGTTCATTATCGTCAATTGGTTCTAAGAAGTCACTGTAAACCCAATTAGCAATTATTGAAACATCAGATACATCAGTTTCGGCAATTAAAGTGATATCGAATCTTCCATTAGCCGGTAAATCAACAAATATTGTCTGTGCAGTTCCATCGCCATAAGAATCTACTTCCACTTCCTCTGAATTGGTTTCCATGCTTGGTCGTTGTCGNCCCATGTCTTCATCATCAAATTCAAAGAAGAAATCTTCGAATCCAAAAATTATCACATCACCTTCTAGAGTAAGTGTAAGGTCACCAGTGCCACCATATGTAGAGATTTGTAGATAATCTCCTGGTTTTTCCAGATTTAAGAAAAAGAATAATTCCTCACCTTCGGGTGCTTCAATACCAAAAATTTCCTCATTATTGAATAATTCAATAGGAGTTCCATCATAAGACCAAACATACCTGTCTTCAAATGAAGCAGTTATCATTACATTACCAAATACTTCTTCAGTGTCAAGTAAGATATACCACATACCAGGTGTAGGGTCATTAAATCCAATCATATCTCCAGCACCNGGAGTTGAGGAAAGATAATCGAATTCAGAAGTCGTTGGGGCTTGTTCAAATTTCATGAAAAGTGCAGCTTCTCCNAAGCCTTCTGACAAATCAACTTCTAATCTTTCAGTNCCGCTTGGAACATTGATTTTGAAAAATTGATCTAGTGAGTTGTAACCACTTAAAGGACCATACTTTTGTCCGGGGAATAATTCGATTGCATCTTCAGGTTCAATATTATCCGGCTCATAGGTAAACTGAGCTGAAATCGTAAAATCTGTAGCCNTTTGATAGGTATATGCTGTGATGTAGTATAGACCTGGTTCNAGATCATACAATGTTACAACATTATCATTCCCAGGTCCACCATCCCAAGCAACTTTTTGATAAGTATCAGTACCTGGTTCTGAAAATTCATCTTCAAAAACCCCTGGGAAAAATCCGAAATCAAACGGGTCTGGAACTGTACCCCACGAAATACCTAAATCGATATTGCCGGTACCTCCGTAGGTTTTTATGCTAAGTGATGATAAATTCTCAGTTAAGTCAACGTAGTAATAGAGTAATTTATCTTCAAGCGGTACATTTCTGCCGCCTGATATTGATTGATCTGTGACAGGTATNCCATTGAATAATTCAGTCATATCTTCTAGAGGTGGTGGTGGGTCAGCAATATCCCAATCTAGGTATATTGATAGTGATTCAATCTCACTGACTGGGACAATAACGAACCACCATGTTCCTGCTTCAGGCCACTGCCATTCTTCATAGGCAAATCCCCATTCTGTTTCGATAACCAAATCATATTCCCATGAATTAGGAATATATTCATGGGCAACATAAATTTCAAAACTTGAATCTTCTTCCTCAAACCAGTCTTCGAATTCTTCAAAAACACTGAAGTATGCACCTTTAGTCATTTCATCAATTTCAGCAAAGAACAGAAGTTGATCACCTGGCAATCCGGTAATGTCAGAAATTTCATCGCCATTGAAGATTTGAATCGCCTGAGTTACAATACTTCCATCCGGCATTACCCATGATGCTCCATTGATTTCTCCAGTAACCCCAATTAAATCGCTAGTATACATGCCTTCACCTTCAGGGAATTCCCAAAACGAGTCATTGTCAGCATTGCTAATTCTAACATCATCTATCATACCCCTGAAGTAATTACAATCNCACCCAGCACCCATTTTTCCGATAATCAGTTCATCGCATTCTAAACCACTTTGGAAGCAATTATTAGATCCAAANTCNCCTAAGGGTATTTTAGAATCATTACCATCAATTATCCCTGCAGGAGTGCCGTCGATGTAAAACTCTCCATATGTGTCTTCTTCAATAATTACTTTGACATGTGTCCAATTATTTTCTGAAATTGACATATTGGAAACTGGATTCTTTGACATTGAATATTCGCTAGAATAGGCGAGTTGTCCATTGTTAATGTAAAGCCCCCATCCATAATCACCCATCATTGTGATGAATTGAATTCCTGATGTATCAGGCATATTGATCATNGCTTCTATTTCAATATGATTTTCCCAATCTGGNATCTCATCTTCGACAATAATNAAATCATTGTCTCCATCAAATCTAAGTGCATAATCTGCACCAGGTCCAATCTCTACTACACCATAAACTGGAACAAGTTCAGGGTCGTTACTTAGGTCATTCCAAGTTCCTGGCATAATATTTCCTATATTCGTTCCAGCAATGTGAACAAAGTCTTCTTCATCATTTGATGATGGCTGATTATCTCCCCAATTACGGTANTAAAAAGGAGTCCCATCATGCCANTTGTAATATCCTTCTTCATCATAATCTGATAATCCGGTCCATAAGTGCCTAGATTGATTATTGAAATTAGCAAATGTTTCAAACACCCAGGTATTTTCTTCCAGGCTATCTATTGTAGTAAGAAAACCATCTAATCCACGTGCTACAGTAGCAGAATCTTCCCATGATGCAGCACTTAACAAGTGGTATGTGTTATTATTTTCAGGATTAACGGCGGTGTGTAATATTGTAATTTCATCCACACTTTCAGAAGAGGAATTAGATATAATCGGTGTCATTAAAGAAGCTAAAAATAATGTTACCAAGACAAAAGCTTTGCCATTACTAAAGTTGTTCATCAGTACATCGAAGTATTAATCCAATTTCAACGTATTGGAAATTTGATTTTTCTTATTTGGTCATTTTCTTACCACCGATTCGTAATTCGGTTTCTAGAGGCATTTGATGTTCCCAGGCAAATTCTTTTACAATCCTCCAACCATTTTCAGAACCTTCGTAATCTTTTACCTCAATTATTTTATTTCTAGTATTTGCTTTGAAAGCGGCTACAGGTTCTGCGTTTTTGAATACAAGATATGCTGAGCCAAAGCCAAATTTCTCTTTCATGATATCAGCAAAATATGGTGCAATTGGGTCACTTGGTGGAAGTACAAAATCTCTAATTGTTGTAATATCTTTTGCTTCTTCTAAGAGTTCTTTTCGACCCCAGCAAACCTCATGTAAATCTTCGATTAAAAATCCTTTTATCAGTGTTCCATCTTCTTCAAATCCATTCAAAACAGACTTCAATTCTTCTGGCTTAAATGGTGTGCCTGACAACCTCATTAGCTGCTTAAGTGTGATAACAGGGAAATTTTCAACCATTTTTCTTAGATATTCTTTACGTAGCTCTACAGGGTCAACGTCNCCTCTTGGTGCTACTGTCCTAAACCCTCCACGGTAATCTTGAACTATATGCCCTGTTCTAATAAGAGGTTGAATTAATTTCCTGAATTCGGATTGCGATAATGCATGTCGCTCTTTGAAAATATTAGGATCAGAATTTTTACTAAAGAATTCCACTATGTCCCAAAGATCTTCATCGGCTTCTTGGCCTCTGATTACCAGTAAGTCTTGGAAGTGTTCATAGGTACCCCAAACTTGATGGCCTCTTAGGTTAATACCTTGATGTAGTCTATTTGCACTAGCCATACTCTTCAAATCAGCACGATAAACCTCACATCGACCTCTAAGTGCAAAATCATCCCTAACTTCAGGAGTCTTTCTCATAGCCAAAATTTCATTTTCTAGTCTAGTATTTTGATGTAAGTTGTGCTTATGGAATAATGCTCTTTCAGCGATCTCTCTTGGTTGAGGGTCTACTATTCCACCTCGAATCATTCTCTCGCCAGTTAGCTTGAATCCAATCGATTCCAAACATTTCCTTGTTACTTCGTCTATATTAGAAACAGGTTCACTGTTGAAATTACTCAAAATTGCAACATCTACTAATTGATCAGAGTGATTATCTAAGAGAATAGAGAATGCTTCGCAGAATTCTTCGATGTATGCATTGGGGATATGTAGATCTTTTATTTCTAAATAATCATTTACTTTGAACATCAAAATTTTACCGATAGGGTCAACACCTTTGAAAACAGGTAGATACCATCCTCTATCGAGAATACTTCTAACTTCCCAAATAAATCGTGAAACATATGGGTCAGACTGAGTCATAATTCTCAAATTACGATCTTCCCTTCTTGGTCGTTGTAATAATTCAACTTCTTCTGGCATACAATAGAAGGCTTCAGGATCAGGAACCAAAGAAATAACTTTTGAGATTTTACCAGACTTTTCTAGATTCATCAATGCGACAGTAAGGTCTTCATATGAACGGGTAACATAAAATCTTAGAGTGTTAGCCTTGATAGGTCCTAATCTTTTGATAACGTCTACTAATGATGACTCAAAATCAAGTGTTTCATAGACGCCGTGAACTCGATGGAATAGTGATAGTCTGCGTCTTCTACCAGTAACATCTTCAAATTGCTTGACAACTAACATTTGGCGTTCTAGGTTATCCAATGCTCTCTTGAGGTCTCTTTGCAATGATTTGTACTCTTCACCTTTTGGGAAGTCTTGCATGATTTCTTGTCTAGTGACATTTATTCCTGGAGGTATCTTTTCTAGAACTTGTTCTTCCATAGGACCTATCCAAGGCTCCGGCTTTAATCCAAGAAGCATTGGAATATTTTTCTTGGTAGTGTATCCAATTCTATTGTGTAATAGTCTACCCATAATAACATCGGAATCCAATTGCAGATCTTTCCAATCCTTGAATCTAAATTCTTCTACTCTATACAGTAATTCTTGTTGCTTTTGGAAAATTACGTGAGAATCGAAGGCAGAGAACCCATCGTCATACTGCGCAAANGACTTTTGGAAAACCATATTTTGTACCCAACGGTATTCAACAACTTCTTCATCACCACCGGTCAATCTATGTTCGTCAACTTTCAAAATATACTCGGCTTCTTCAGTCTGACGATAGAAACCTACAGATACGACATTTCTAGATTCAAGTTCATGAAGAATTCTTTCGACTAGTTCTTTAGAAAAAGGAAGTCTTTGTTCCATTTCTTCAGATGTTTTTGGACCTTCACTACCAAGCATTTCAATAATTTTAACTCGCATTGCTTCATGAGGGTCTCCAAGCAAAACTTTCTCCCATTTTGTCGGTAATCGACCATCATGTTCACAGGATATATTGAAACTCAATCCTTGAATATTTAACTCTCTAAGGTCTTTGACATCCTTGCCTCCATTGACCGAAAGACTTCCAAGAGTCCCATGTATTTCTGCCATGTATGGTGTAAACCATTTTCCATCTAGCTCCTTAGAACCACATTTATCTAATTTTACAATTTTTCCATTTTGACATAATTGTTCAACCCAGTCACGTAAAATATCTATATCTATATCTTGTAATTTCTCTTTGTAAAGTGGGTTGTTGAAAGATTTCTCTAAACCTCCTCCATGNGACATNAATTTTAACAGTCCTTCCGAATCTTTCGGTATTGGTGCTTTATTGAGATAGTATTGATTTAATTCTTCACTGGAAAGTTCTGTTGCCAAACTTCGAGTGCCAAGTAATCTTTGTAATACAGTTGGGTCAATATCCTTGACTAAGAAAGCACGAGTTTTCATCGACATTAAATCTTCAAAAGCAGACATAAACAATGACATTCCAAGGCGNGAAGGAATAGTCATTTTTTGATGAACAATTCTTGCATCTCCTTCGACACATGAATTCAGGAACTCATTTAGACTTTTAATATCGATATCTGCAAACATNATCTCATTTTTAGCCTCTCGCATTAGAAGGCTATCATCTATGGTTCTATGCTTGTTCAATAAAGAATCAGCCTTCTGTTGGAATTGTTGTGGACTGACCTCTTCGGCTCCGATTCTCTTAGGGATAATAAGAGAACGACCGGCAACTTCTTTGAATCTCTTAGCGAAAATTTGAGTACTTATGATATGTCTTTCTATAATTTCTATGTGATCATTAGTCTTGAATGAATCATACATTTCTCTTGGATCTATTTCTTTAGATGTTCTTAATAGTAATCCATTTTCATCGAATGACATCTCTATTACGCTAATATTTTTACTTTCAGCAAGTCCAGCCAAGAAGTAACCTAAAGCAGTGTTAAATCCTCTTCCTCGGCAAGTTGTAATCATATAGGTAGGATGTCCTCCACTGATAATTTGCTCAACCAACATTCTGGTTGGGTCAGGAACTTGAAAAGATTCTATAGAATGCTCTTCTAAATGCCTAGCAATGGCATTGGAAACATCATTAGATAATCCATAAGCATCTCTTAGAATTATTCTTGGATCAATCTCTTTGCGAAGAGAGATAATACAATGTCCAATTAAATCTAATAATGCATTAGATAGTTCTCTAGACCTAGAGCGTGCTTCACCAGACCATGAAGGAACAGTCGGCCTATATCCAGTAACAGAGGTTACATTTACACGGGTTCCTTGAATATTGGTCACACGGTAGGTCGAACCACCTAGAAGGATTACGTCACCACTTCGTAAATTAGATACGAAGGAACCGGATAATTGACCAAGAATGGAACCTTCGGCATTGAAAACTAAGTATGAATTATCTGGTGCAATAGTTCCAATATTGGTGTAGTAAATCATTCTGGAATATCCACGTTTTCCATATATGTTTTCTTCCCAATCAACCCAAACTCGACGTTCTTCCTCGAGCATGTCCAAAACCTCAATGAAATCATCATATGAAAAGTTTCTATATGACCAAGCATTTACAATTATTTCATATGCCTCATCAATGTCTAATTCATTGATAATTACCAATCCAATCATGAATTGAGCAACAACATCNAGACAATTTTCTGGAAAGTCTAACCTATCCATATCACCTTTTTGAATTGCAGACTGTAAAGCAGCCAATTCGATTAAGTCATCAACACTGGTTGGCAAGAATCTTGCTCGGGGTATTCCCCCTACATGGTGTCCAGCACGACCTATTCGTTGAAGTGCAGTTGCGATATCTCCAGGACTACCAACTTGAAGNACTAGATCAACTGAACCGATATCAATACCCATTTCTAACGATGAAGAGGTTACAACAGCTCTTAAGTGTCCATGTTTCAATCTTTTTTCAACATCAAGTCTAATTTTTTTATCCATTGAACCGTGATGTCCTGCAACAAGTTCTCCTAAGTATGGTCGAAGCCTCTGTACAATAGTCTCAGTCATCTTTCTAGTATTGGCAAAGACAAGAGTTGTTGTGTGAGCGGAAATCAAATCAGCAATTGCTTCAATATTGGAGTCAAGAATCTTCATTACTGCTAGGTCNCTGAATCTTTTATGGGTAATCATAATGTCTAAGTCTAATTCTCGGGAACCAGATACCTTTGCAATACTAACTTTACTATTATTGGCTCTTGTTTCTTGGTCATCACTAGCAACTAAGTATTCAGCAACTTTTTCNAGAGGTTCCATTGTTGCTGAGATTCCTATTCTTTGAACTGGAGTTTTGAGTAGGGTATCCAAATATGATAATGTCAAAGCTAGATGAACGCCTCTTTTGGTTGGAACNAGAGAGTGTAATTCATCAACAATCATGTATTCCAATTCACTAACTATTGGTTGAAATCGAGGTGATGTAATCGCAATAGCAAGACTNTCTGGTGTGGTAATTAGAATATGNGGCGGATTTCTCAACATTTTTTGTCTATCGGATTGACTGGTATCTCCAGTTCTTAGTCCAACTTTTATTTCTTGGGCTCTATCAGGAAGATATGTTTCAGAAATTTCACTAAGAGGNCCTATTAGATTTCTCTCAATATCATTAGCAAGGGCTTTTATTGGCGATATGTAAACACAATGAACCTTTTTCTCTAATTTATTATCAAGAGCAAGCCTCACTAATTTATCAATAATGGTTAGAAAAGCAGTCAATGTTTTTCCTGAACCTGTTGGTGAGCACAACAACAGATTTTTACGTTCCATAATTGCTGGAATTGCTAGTTTTTGAGGTCGGGTGAAGTCAGGAAAAGAATCCTTGAACCAGTTTCTAACTGGTGCACATAGACTATCCAATAACTCATCAGTGGAATGAGAAGTTTCTAGATACTCAATCTCAGGCATTTTTTTCTCACTATCCCAATGCTGCGTAACGATAGTATCGACTACTTGAAAACTTCGCCTTTATTTACAGATTTAGATGTTAAATATTGATAAAATGATAAGTTCATTTTAAATTACCAAAAACATTCTTCTGCAAGTAACTGCTCTCCAAATAATTCCTTTAGTTAATCTATTGAAGAAAATATTCAAAACCCAATCTGGTAATCTAAACATTATACTTCCAATTTTGAAAGCTCTCTTGGAATTAAGCATCACTCTTCCCATTTGCTTCTTCCAAATTTTTTCATATTCTTTCAATTCCAATCCCTCATTGATATGCTTAGAAATAACTTGGCCAGCGATTCTTCCACCTATCATCGCAATAGTGATTCCAGCCCCATTAGAAGGTAAAACCATACCAGCAGAATCACCTACTAGGACATAGTTTCCTTTGACAAATGTCTTGATAGTTCCAGACATCGGTAATGAACCAGCACCATTGAATGTTGAATCACCTTCATATTTATCGATGAATTCGGAAGCAAAAAGATTCAAAGATTTACCTTTGGCTAGTTTTTTCTGTATCCCTAGTCCAATATTTGCTCCCTTTGACTTAGGGAACATCCATGCGTAACCACCTGGAGCCATTGATCCAAAATGTAGCTCTACATCTTCGCCATAATCCCCTTCCTTGAGAGAAAATTTGACAGGTATATTCAGTGACTTCTCTTTCCAAAATGCTCTCCTTACCGGATCATTATGACCTCCTGCACCGACAATCACCTTTCCAGTAATACTTTTTCCATTTCGAATATGAACTGTATTACCTTCAATTTTATTGATAAAAGAATTCACCATATACTCCGCTCCACATTTTTTAGCCAACTCAACAAGAGCTTCATCATGCCTAACCCGATTTAGAACAAGCCCTTCAAAATCATATTTTAGCGATTTACCAGATGGCGTAATGATACTAAGTATATCTGTTCTACGTGATATAGCATCATCCGGAGTTTGAAATAAATCATCCATATCAGGGACATCGGGGCACAGACGTCTCATCTCATCATTTGTTGGAACGAGTTCTCCGCATTGCAATGGCGAACCTATTGATTTTCTTGCATCTATGACTAGGGTTTTGATTCCTGATTCAGCAGCATACCTAGCCACCGTACTTCCTGCCGGACCGCCACCTATGATTACAACATCATAATCATATTCACTCATCATTTACAACCCCGTTAAATTCGCCAATTCTGAGATGTTATTAACCATGCGTATTAGCACATAAAGCTCAATATTGACGGTCAATTTCAAAGGCAAAGAACTCTAGGACATTACAGGCGGTCCAATGTCAATCCCTGATAGTAATCGTTTGGAAAGATTATCTGGGATGTTGAAAAGGCGAGGAATTATTTTACCGGCCTTCGAAATACATGGTGGTTCAAAAGGATTGTATGATTTTGGCCCGGTCGGTGGTAGATTACGCAATAGAGTTAACCAAAATTGGATTGACCACTGGACTTCAATGGGTAATATTACTGAGATATCATGTCCTACAGTTACCCCTTTTGAAGTGCTTGAAGCAAGTGGCCATGTAGGTGAATTTTCAGATTTCATGGTTGATTGTATCGCCTGTGGAGAGGCAAGTAGAGCAGATACATTGTTGGAAGATTTTCACTCTAATCCTGACGCTTTATCAAAATCGGATTTGCAGGAATTATTTTCCAAGCATAATCCTAAATGCCCGTCATGTGACTCCAGTGATTGGAGTGATATCACGGCTCAAAATTTGATGTTTAATACAACAATTGGTGCTGGGAAGTCCGGTAGACAGGGATTTTTACGTCCTGAAACAGCACAAGGAATGTTTACATCATTTCAAACACTTTATCGACATAACAGAGAAAGATTGCCATTCGGAGCGATTCAGGTTGGTAAAGGATACAGAAATGAAATATCTCCTCGACAAGGAATGATTCGTCTACGGGAATTTAATATGGCGGAGTTAGAGTATTTTATTGATCCTGAAGAAGATTCGAATCATGATTTTTCCAAATGGAATATTTCTCTGTTCAAATTAATACCTGAAGATGGTAAAGAAATTTCGATTTCACTTGAAAAGGCAGTAAATAATGGTATAATTAGAGATTCAACTGTTGGATTCTTTATGGGGTTAACCTATGATTTTTTAATCAAAGTAGGGATAAATCCCGATAAATTAAGATTTAGGCAGCATGAATCAGATGAGATGGCTCACTATGCTATGGATTGCTGGGATGTCGAGATTCATGGTTCATATGGCTGGGTTGAATGTGTTGGAATAGCACATCGAGGTTGTTATGATCTTGAAGCCCATGAAAAGTATACCGGAAAGACACTCAGGGCAAGGCGAGAATTTAGCGAGCCAAGGAACATCGATATAGATCATTGGACAATTGATGGTTCTGTAGCAGGGCCAGCATTTAGATCTCTAGCAGGAGCAGTAAAATCAGCGGTTGAAAATTTATCGATTGATACTGAATTTCCCTGCCATATACAATTAGACTCAGGTGAATCTGTGACAGTGGAACCGCAGCATATCAAGAGAAATCAAAGAACAGAAGTTGTTACAGGTGAATGGTTTATCCCTCATGTTGTTGAACCTGCTTTCGGAATTGATAGAATAATTTGGCATATTTTAGACCATGCTTATGACGAGGTTTCTAAAGGAGACGATTTATACACTGTTTTGAGATTAAATCAATCCATTGCTCCAGTTGATTATTGTGTATTCCCTTTATTTGAGAAAGATGGAATGGGCGAAATTGCTAAATCAATAAATACTAATTTGTGTTCGAAACTTGGAATAATTTCCATGTATGATTCTAGTGGTTCAATTGGTCGAAGATATGCTAGGGCGGATGAAATAGGAGTTCCATTTTGTATCACTGTAGATCATCAGTCATTAGAAGATAACACAGTTACGCTTAGGGATAGAGATACAGGGCAACAGAAAAGAGTATCAATCGACTCACTGTGAATTATATCCTAAATCAATTCTTGACTTCGATACATAGTTAATGTTCAAGAACCTTCGCATATTAGGAAATCTATGGCAAAAGTTAGCGATTGGACCGAGAGGTATCGTCCAATTTCTGAAAGCCATTTAGAAGGCAATGAATCTCAACGTCGCAAGATTAGAGATTGGTTATCAGAGTGGCAAGATGGCATGCCTAGAAAAAAAGCACTCTTACTTGTAGGACCTCCTGGCGTTGGAAAGACTACTGTAGCTCGTGCAATTGCACAGGATATGAATTGGAGTGTTATTGAATTAAATGCTTCAGACGCAAGAAATGCTGCTGCAATTCGTAAGGCAGCAACTCAAGGTGCTACTCATCGTTCCTTATTCCACAATCCAAATGATAAGAAACAACGTACACTTATTTTATTGGATGAAGTAGATCATCTTTCAGGCGGATTAAAAAAAGTAAATCAAGATAAACTTGCGAAAGCGCTTATGGGTGAAGAAGTAGCAGGGAATCCAATTACCTTCAAAGGAGATTCTGGAGGTAAAGCAGAGTTGTTGAGATTACTTGATGAGACCAAGCAACCAGTCATACTTGCTTGTAATGAAATAATGGGATTATGGGGCAAGGGTTCAAATTGGCGCTCCACAAGAGATAGATTCCAAAAACACATTATCACTTTAAACTTTGAAAGGGCCAGTGATGATGCAATTAGGAGAATTGCTCGTCGAGTTCTTAAATCTGAAGAAATTGAGTTTGATGCTCAAGCAATTGAGGAGTTGGTTTCTAGAAACCCAGGAGACCTTAGGGCTTTAGTAAGAGATTTACAAGTAATATCAGCTACATTAGAAGATAAGTTAACAGTTGAATCAATTAAATCATTTTTAGAATCGAGTGTTAGGGATATTTCTTTAGAAGTATTTCCAGGATTAGATAAATTATATCGTAGTAGTACTGCTCAAGAAGCAGTTGTAGCTGGTCGTTCTATAGATAAGTCTCCGAGTGAACTTTTGAATTGGATTCATTGGAATAATCCTTCACTTATTTCTGATAAATCAGTAGTTAGGAGAGGAAATCAAGCATTGAGCAAATCGTCAAAGATGCTTTCAGCACAATATGATAATACAGCTCATAGATCTTGGTATTGGAGTGGACAGTTATCTGGTTTGGCTGCTTCAGTAGTAAATAAATCCAAATTTACCGAAAGAATCTTTCCATCTTACCCTAATTTTCTCCGTCGTAATGTAAGAAACATGAGGCCATCAATAGTTGAACAATTAGCCTCAAGTTCGGGAATAAGTAAATCTACGGTCAGGGATGAGATGCTTCCAATATTAACCTCTCTTCTTTCTCCCAATTCAGTAGTGGGTGATCCAAATGATTTCTCTATTTCCTTTAATTTGAACTTATCTGGAGAAGAACATGCTACATTAGCAGGACTTCCTCTTAGTAGGCGTTCAACAAAAGATTTAATTTCAGAATATAATGATAAAAAAGTGGAAATGATAGATTTTGTCGATGATGAAAGTTTCGATGAAATAATCGAGGATGAAGTTACTTCATCAAATGATGATAACGATGAAAATAAATCATCAGGTCAAATGACTTTATTCTAAGATTTTTTTGAATCTTTATCTTTAGGAATAAGTCTTCGAAATAGTGCGATTGCATTCCTATCAGTCTGCTCTTTTTCCTCTTTTGACCAAGTACTCGGATGTAATAATATAACCGCAGTTAATAGTTCAAGTCTTCCAAACCACATTAAAATAGAAGTAATTAGTAATGTTATTGAATTCATACCAGCCCAAGTTTGACTAGGACCATAGTCTCCAAGTGCAGGACCTGTATTACCTAGACTTGAGGCTACCACAGAAATTATACTTTCAAATGAATCATTTTCCATAAACATTGCAAGCAATATACATGAAATTGCAAATAATCCAATCCAGACAAATAACATTCCAACAATTAGTCCAATTTGTTGTCTTTCGACTACTTCTCCGTTCATTCTAATACGTTGAATTCGTCTTGGTTGTGCAATTCTAACCAATTCTCTCATTGCTACCTTGAATGCTAGATTAATCCTTAGAAGTTTTAGCCCGCCACTTGTAGAGCCTGCTGATGCTCCAACAATCATGAGAATTAGGAAAATTATCTTTGTCACCATCGGCCAAACAATGTAATCTGTAGATGCATATCCGGTAGATGTACCTATTGATATAACATTAAAAATACTGTATCTAAAACTATTTCCAAGAGCCATATCTGTTGAAATTAGAGCTATAACCATTGCTCCAATTGCCACTCCAAGGTATGCAAGATAACTCTTGAACTCTTCATCAGCATATGCTTGCTTGAATTCTTTCATACAAATCAACCAGATCAAAGTGAAATTAACACCGGCTAAAAACATGAAAATAATAATGATGCTCTCAATTTTAACTGAATCAAAATATCCAATACTATCATCATGTGTTGAAAAACCACCAGATGCAACAGTTGTTAGCGCATGATTTACTGAATCAAATAATGTCATTCCACCAATAAATTTCAGCAGTAGCATTTCAATCAATGTCAATGCAATATAAAGACCCCAAAGAGCTATTGCTGTTTGCTGTAATTTAGGCTTCAATTTAGATAGAGAAGGTCCAGTAAGTTCTGCTCTAGCAAGTGCCATACCGCCGCCAATTATTCTTGATAAAATCATCATGCCCAGCATAATGATACCCATTCCACCTAGCCATTGGGTTAGCGATCTCCAAATTAGAAGACCCTTCGGTTGTGCATTTATACAATCTATAGTACTGCCAGGAATACAATTTGGACTCATAGCTGGCGAAATCACAGTAGCTCCTGTAGTAGTAAAACCAGACATTGATTCAAACCATGAATTGACTGCACCTCTTGCAATGTCGATAATTTGAACGTTATCAGTAAAAGGTCCATTAAAAACGCCACCAAACCAATAAGGTAATGCTCCTATAAAAACTGCTAAAGGCCACACAAGGGCTACAGCAGCGAAAGCTTCCTTATCTCTAAGTCTCTCACTTGTATTTGTCCTTGTAATGCTCAATAGAATCAATCCGAGAACAGGTGAAATAATACAAGGTAAAGCAAATGAATACAGGGCTATCTCGATACTATCGAGCCATGCAGTAGCCAAACCACAAATGAAGAGAGGGATAGTAAGAGCAATTAGCGTCCACCCCAATATTAAGAACAGTACATCTTTTCGCATATTCACACCTTAAATTTACGCTCTAAATCCGAAATACGGTCAGGGCTACAAAAAATAATTAGGCGATCATTAGATAAAATCGTCTTATCTGGTGAAGGCCTAAGAGTTTCCCAATAACCTTCAGCAGATTCTCGTTGAATAAATGCTATCCTCATCCACTCTGGGAATCCCGAATCAGCTATCCGCTTATTAGCAAATTTATGTGAATCATCAATGCGCATACTTATACCCACAATGTTTGGGACATTGGAAAGGACGGCGTATGCACCTGCTGCTTTAGAGTGGATATGCGCAAGAATATTATCAACAGCAACTCTTTTTCTATCTACAGCAAAAGTAATCCCCATACGTTGTGTGACCTTTACTAAATCTGCATCATAAAGAAGCAGTCCTGTTCTTTGGACACCCATATCGCTCGCTAGTAAAGCGGCAGCAATACTATCATGGTCGGATTCAAGGGCTGCAATGGCTATATGATTATTTGGAATTCCAACTTCAGTCAAAATTTCTCTATCAAGATGATCTCCATGAATAATCTCTAGGCTTGGATGAGAACCAATAGAGGAACCAGCTAGGTTATTTGCAACTTGTAAATCTCTTTCGATTACGGTAACACTAGCTCCGTTATGGAGCCAATTTTCAGCGATTAGTCTGCCAATTTGATTAGCTCCAATTATAGCAACCTTAGGATTGATCGGGAAATCGGTAACTTCATGACCAAAAATATTCAGAATTCGGTTAAAGCTGCTCAAACCAGTAGTTGCTACAGCAATAACATCATTTGGCATCAACATAAAATCTCCGTCAGGTACAATACTACGCTCTCCGTCTCTTTTTACACCAACGATAAGTGGAATTCCCCCATCAATGGATTTACTAGCTTCACTGAGGGTTTTGAAAACCAAGTTTTCAGCATTTTTTGTAACATCCAATTCTATGATGTAAGCATCATGGCCAAATGGAATTACTTCTTCGATAGATGAAGATCGAAGGCCTGTATGAAGTCTTCTAATTGCGCTTTCGAGTGGATTAATAGCATGATTTACTTTAGCCCATTTTGTCAAATGGCCTTGCTTTTGTTCTTGAATAAAATTCATACCCCTTACTCGACAAAGTGATAGTAAAGGTTTGGCCTTTTCGCCTCCAAATTCATAATGTGCATGTTCAGCTAAAGCACACGCAATCAAATTCCTCTCATCAGAATTGGTTGCAGCAACAAAAACTTCAGCTTCCCCAATACCAGCCTCATTCAATTTTTCTCTGGTCGTTAAGTCACCATGGATTACTAATACATCTAAATTTTGAGCATTTTTAACAGCCCTAGAGTCATTATCTACTAGAACTACATCCATTTCTTCAGCTCGTAAAGCACGTGCAAGTTCAGTACCCACTCGGCCAGCCCCTCCAATAATAATTCGCATTTTATCACCACAAATTCTCGGCTAATTTCTTTACCTGGAATGTATTGCCAATACTAGTAATCTCTGCTGTGCTGAAACTTCGATCTCTATCGACATCACAACATCTCTTACCAGGTTTGTAATAAGACTTGACTAGTGAACTGGATGGATCCGACTCTTCAATCCAGTCAATATATGCAGTAGGAGTATGAAGGAGCCACTTATTATTTACAACATCGACTGAACCTTCAACATAACAAGTATCAAGTTCGATATTTCTTTCATTACACCAACTTTCACTCATAGGTAACAGAATGTAACCCCAAGCATGACCTTCCCAAGATTCAAAAGTAGAATCTGTTAAAGCTCCAAATACATACCAACCAGGAATACCTTTTGCTCTAAGTATGGAGAAGAAGGCATTGGTTTGTTCGTCACAATCACCTATTGAAGCTGCTAGGCACGCCGGACCACTTCTAGCAACTATGGGTGCTTCTTTGTCATACGCGACATTTTTATGTAAATAATCAAATGTAGCTCTGGCAAATGCATACGCATTATCTGATCGTCCATTTGGCATATCCGCAGCAATTGTATCTACGGTTTCTTGAACAATATCAAATTGTACTGCATCTATAGCATAATCTTGGTAAGGGCCATCTTGGCCAATCATTGAACCACGATTATACCATTGTTTTGCACCAAACTGTATCAATTTAGAACCTCCTCCTCTTTCAGAAATATCTTCAAAAGTACCACTACTATCGATATCAATTCCATTGTTTATCCCATCAATCTGACTATCGACGCGAGACGATGATGACCACCATGTATAAGCTGTGCTAGTTAGACTTACAGAGAAAACAAGTTTAGCAGATTCACCAGGTCCCAAACTAAGATTAAATTTGACACAGTTGTCAATTTGACAGTCTTGATCAACATTTGGTCCAACTTCAGGCCACCATATTGCATGTCCTGCACTTGTAATCAATCTTTCATCGAATGATTTAGATGGCAAACCATCAAGAGGAATTTGAATTGGAGCATCGTCATTTACTATCAAACGCATCGAATTTATCACCTGAATACTTGAAGGAACTTGTGCTGGTGTAACTCCGTCAGTATATTCAAATCCTGTATTTTGTAGATGTAATGAA